>VGZD01000020.1 GCA_016872715.1 Planctomycetota bacterium | reverse complement strand
CGGGCTCGTGGCGGAAGGCGGGCAGGGCGTCGGCCACGACTGGCACAGCCACGCCGTCGGCGGCCAGATGCGCCACATCTATGTGCAGATCGTGCCCGACGACCGCGACTATTCGTACAGCGCACAACCGAGCCGCGACGAGAGCACCACGATCGTCGCGCTCGACTATGTTCGTCGCTAGCGACGACCGCTCCACTCGAGCATCTGCTGCTCGAGCGACTCGGGATACGAGAGCTTCGCGTCGATCACATTGCCCTGCTCGTCCCGCAACGCTTCGAGCCGCGGGAAGACGAACGCGCTGTAAGCGGGGACATCGAGCATCGCATAGCGCGCGACCACCTCGTCGCGCAGGCGCGGATCGAAGTGAACGCCGTGGCCCTCGATGAGCTCCTTCGCGGCCGCGTAGTCGCCAGTGCTCTTGATGCGCTGCACGAGGGCGAGCAGCTCGCCGCAGGCCGCACGGAACTTGCGCGCATCGAGCACTCGCAGGTAGGTCTTGCCGTCGCGATCGACGCGCGCGAGCGCATCGGGGTGCTGCTTCTCGATCCAGTGCACCACGAGCTGCCGGTTGCGCATGTGGTCCTCTTCGAGCGCGTCACCGGCGGGCACGCGACGCAGCTGCTGCAGTCCACCGTTGCGCACATACTGCTCGTAGCAGGCCAGCGACGCTTCCTCCACATTCTCGAGCAGCCCCAGCTCCGCGAGCTTCGGTTCGGCGATGAACCACAGCGCGACGAGGTCCGCACGCGCTTCCTCGAGCGTCGAGTAGTGCTCGCGAATCCACTGCGCGGCGTCGCCTTGCCGCTCCGGCGCCTGTCGGCCAGAGGCGTGCCCGATCACCTCGTGCATGTTGACCAGCGTGTCCATGGTCGCCGACTGCCAGCGCTCCGCGCGCGCGAGCTCCGCCGCGTCCCACGCAAACTCGGCGCGCGCACGCGGCGAGGCCGAGCGATCCTGCGCCTCGATCACATTCGCGAGGCTCACCGACTTCGAGCCGTGATGCTCGCGCACCCACGGATCGTTGGGCAGGTTGATCCCGATCGGAGTGATCGGGCCTGAATCGCCCGTCTCGATGATGACATCGATCGAACGCGCGCTGATGCCGATGACATCGGGCTTGCGGTACTCCGGCGCGTAGGGCATGTGATCCTCGAACCACTGCGCATTCGCGGCGATGGCCTTGATCTGCGCGGCCTTGCGCGGGTCCTCGTAGCTGACGATCCCCTCCCACGCGCCCTTCACGCCGCGCGGATCGACATAGACCTCGACGAACGAGTTCACCGTATCGACCGGCGACTGCGCGTCCGCGACCCACGCGACATCGTAGGCAACGCGATCTTCGCGCGCGCCCGTGCGGTAGAAGCGGATCTGTGCCGCGAGCGCGCGGCGCATCGGATCGCTCGCGAGCGGAAGCGCAGCTTCGAGGTGCGCGACGATCTGCTCGAGCTCGAGGGCATACAGGCCTGCCGGAATCCCCGCATCCGGGAGACCGATGCGCCACGGACGCTCTTCGATGTCGCCGCTCGCACCGATCACCACAGTCGAGTTGAGCGCGTACTGTTCGTCGAAGCCCTCGAGCCGACGCAGCGAGATGCCGGAGCCGTAGAAGGTCGCGGCGGACGCCTGCACGATGTCGAGGCCGCCAAAGCCGCGCTTGGCGGTGACCATCGGCTTGTGCTCGGGATCGAAGAGCATCGGCCCGAGGCGCGCGACGAGAGTGCTCGCGCTCTCGCCTTCGCGCAGCGAGATGCGCGCGCCGCTGCGCTGCGCCGCTTCCGCCGCGGCCACCAGCGCGCTCGGAGCGAGCTGCAGACAGAACTTGCGCGCCGTCGTGTTGTGGTAGGGCGAGTTGTGAATCCAAAAGAGCTTCATGTAGCGCCGCAGCTCGAATAGCGTCGCGGGCTCGATGCCGCGCGAGTGCACGAGGAGCTCCTCGCCGAGTTGCTGGATGTCGAGCCCCTCCGCGCAGCGCTGTTGGAGGTAGATCGGACGACCGGCGACCGCCGCTTGGTAGAGATGCCAGCACAGAGCCCGCTCGCGCGGCGCGAGCCGCTCGAAGCCGTCGGCATACACGCGCACGATGGCGGCATCGTCGACGCGCTCGAGCAGATGAATGCGCTCAGGCGTTCCAGAGACGCGGCACGACTGCAAGGCAGCGAGAGAAACGGCGGCGAGAACGGCGTGCTTCATGGCAGCATCCTACGCAGCGAGCCCGTCCGCGTTGCTACCATGCGCCGCGTGAAGCCCGCGCGCGCGCTCCCGCTGCTACTCCTCGCTGCTTGCGAGGATGGCGCCCCCAAGGCGGTCGGACCCACGGTCGAGCTGCTCGCTCCCGACGGTGTGTTCGAGGGCGAGTCGTTCAATGTCGAATGCAAGGCGAGCGGCTTCGACGGCGCGCCGGTGGAGTACATCTGGAGTCACTTGGGGGTGCAGCCGCGCCTCGAGGTCGTCGCGCAGGGCGGGGCGGTGCAGACTCTGGTGGCGCCGCAGTGGTTCGCGGATGTCGATCTGGTGCTCGAAGTTCTGGCGCGGGCTGGAGAGCGCGTCGCGACGGCGCAGCGCACGATTCGCCTGCGCGCTCCCGACAATCCGCCGAGTGCGGAAATCGCGGCCGTGAGCGCGTGCGAGTGCGGCGAGATGATCTCGCTCACCGGACAGGCGCAAAACGAGATCATGCAAGCGGTGAGCGCGACTTGGCGTCAGGTCGGCGACGGCCCGCGCATCGCCATCGACGGGGCCGAGCGCCTGCAGGCGCTGTTCATCACGCCTGAGCACGAGGGCCCCTATGGGCTCGACCTCGAGCTCACCGTCCGCGACGCGGGCGGCGGCGAGGGCAAGGCGCGCCACCATGTCGATGTCACCTGCGATCCCGCCTCGGTCCCGCTCCCCGCTGGACAAGAGCTCGAGCTCGTCGCGCGCACAGGCACGCCGAACGAGCTGCCGCGCGGCAAGTGGATGATCTCGGGCACGCTCGAGCTGCCCCCGACCGGCGCGGGCCCGAGCGAGGCCCTGCTGCGCTTCGACGCGGGCCGATCGACGGGCGCCGCGCTCAAGCTCGTGTGCATGGGCGACGAACTGCAGATGCTGACCACGACGCTCGTGGCGAGTCCCGAAGGCGTGTGGCACGAGCCTGAGTTCAAGCGCGTCATGCCGCTGGGACCGTGGCCCGCGCAGGTGCCGTTTGGCTTCGAGTTCGAGAGCGACGGGCGCGAGGTGCAACTGCGCTTTGGACCAGCGGGCGCGAGGGATGCGTGGCCGCAACTGCCGTTCGAGGTCTACTTGCTGCTCGACCGCCGCCCGCGCGCGTTCGCGATCGACGTGCTCGGCGCCGACGCGAAGCTCGGACGAATCGCGCTGATGGGCCGCTAGCCCAAGCTCCGCAGTTCGACGGAGCGAGATGAGCTCCGACGAGAATTGCGCGCGTCGCCGGCTCGTTGTCGTCACGACACTGCCGCGCTCACCCCCGCGGGTCGATCTCGAGTGCGTAGGGGTTCAGCTCCGGCGCGGACGCGCGCGCCTCCTCCATCGAACGCGCCCTGCCCAGCCACGAACCCTCGGTCGTGCCGTTGAGCGAGGCGCTGACGGGCACGGAGCTCATCGCGCGCAGGCGCCGGATGCGCTCGTGGTACTCAGCGGGCCCCAGACGGAACTCGTCGAGCTCGGGCAGGTACGGGAGCGCCTCGCCGTGGTTCGCGCGGGCCAGAGCTTCGCCTCGAATGTGCTCTCGAGCAGCGAGTGCGCGACGATCGAGCTCGCGCCAGCATCGAGACAACGGCGCACCGACTCGCGCTCGTCGACGAGCGCCGATGCACCGACCATCAGCGGGTGGCGAGCGCCAGTGCCAGGTAATTCGTCGAGGCGTCCATCGCATCAACCGCTGGTGGCGACGGTGTCCTGCGCGCTCGTTCCCACCGCGAGTCGTTCGAGCACGCTCCAACGTTCCTTGATCTCGCGCTCGGTTTGCGCGACGAGGCCCTGATAGCGTCCGCCGTCGGCCTGCTCCACCATTCGGAAGCGCGTCTCGCCGCGCATGTACTGCTCGAGAGTCGGCGTCGGCGCACCGGAGTCGAGCACGAGCGCAGGCCGCCCCTCGCGTACGCGCCGCGGATCGAAGCGATACAGCGGCCACGCGCCGCTGCTCACCGCGAGCCTTTGCTGCTCGGCGCCGAGCGCCATGTCGTAGCCGTGCGCGATGCAGTGGCTGTAGGCGATCACCAGCGCCGGACCGTCGTAGCTCTCGGCCTCGAGCAGCGCCTTCACAGCCTGATTGTCCTTCGCGCCGAGCGCGATGCGGGCTACGTACACGTGTCCATACCCCATCATCATCGACGCGAGGTCTTTCTTGCCGAGCGCCTTGCCCGCCACGGCGAACCTCGCCGACGCGGCGCGCGGCGTGGCCTTCGACTGTTGTCCACCCGTGTTGGAGTAGACCTCCGTGTCGAGCACGAGCACCTTCACCTTGCGGCCAGTGCTGAGCACGTGGTCGAGCCCGCCGAAGCCGATGTCGTAGGCCCAGCCATCGCCGCCGACGATCCAAACGCTCTTGGGCGCGAGGTAGTCGGCGACCTGCGCTAGGCGCGCAGCCTTGGAATCGCTCGAGCGAGTGAGCGCGGCGCGCAACAACTCGATGCGCGCGCGCTGCGCGCGCAGGTCGGCTTCGTTGGCGCTGTGCGCGTTCAGTAGCGCGGCGACCAGCTCGTCCTGGCCGATCGAACTCGCGAGCTCCGTCGCGAGCGCGCGCGCTTCGCGTGTCAGAGCATCCACTGACAGGCGCATTCCGAGCCCGAACTCGGCATTGTCCTCGAACAGCGAGTTGGCCCAAGCCGGTCCGCGGCCGTCGCGATTGCGCGTGTACGGCGTCGTCGGCAGGTTCCCGCCGTAGATCGACGAGCAGCCCGTCGCGTTCGCGATCAGGAGTCGATCGCCGACGATCTGGGTGAGGAGCTTGATGTACGGCGTCTCACCGCAGCCGGCGCACGCCCCCGAGTACTCGAACAACGGCTCGAGCAACTGCACGCCCTTGTGGTCGAACTTGACGCGCGTGCGATCCGCCTCTGGAATGGCGAGGAAGAAGTCGTAGTTCGTGCGCTCCTTCGCGAGCAGCGGCGCCTGCGCAACCATGTCGATCGCCTTGTGGCGCGGGTTCGACTTGTCCTTGGCCGGACACACCGCGACGCACAGCGCGCAACCGGTGCAGTCCTCCGGCGCGACCTGAAGGGTGAAGCGCGACCCGGGCAGGTCCTTGCCGCGCGCGGCGACGCTCTTGAAGGTCGGCGGCGCGCCCGCGAACGCCGGTTCGTCGTAGCTCTTGGCTCGAATCGCCGCATGCGGGCACATCTGCGCGCACTTGTTGCACTGGATGCAGATCGACGCGTCCCAGTCGGGGATCTCGGCCGCGATGTTGCGCTTCTCGAAGCGGCTGGTTCCCGTCGGCCACGTTCCGTCGGGGGGGAATGCGCTGACCGGGAGCAGATCGCCGTGCCCCGCAGCCATCGCACCGCACACGCGCTGCACGAACTCGTTTGCGTCGCCGGTCATGGCCGGGATGCGGCGGCGCGTCGAGCTGGCCTGCGCCGGGACCTCGACTCGGTGCAAGTGCGCGAGCGCGCTGTCGACGGCCTTGAAGTTGCGCTCGACGAGTTCCGCGCCCTTCTTGCCGTACGTCTTCGAAATCGCCTGCTTGATCTTCGCGATCGCCTCGTCGCGCGGCAGAACTCCACTGATCGCGAAGAAGCACGTCTGCATCACCGTGTTGATGCGGTTGCCCATGCCGCTCTCGGCGGCGACGCGCGCGGCGTCGATCGTCCACAGCGCCAGCCGTCGGGCCACGACCTGCTCTTGGACCTCGCGCGGGAGCTCGTTCCACACGTCATCGGCCGCGTAGGGGGAGTTGAGCAACAACACCGCTGCGTCCTCCGCCTGCTCGACCACGTCGTAACGCTCGAGGAACCCAAACTGATGACAGGCGACGAAGTTCGCGCGCCGCACTAGGTAGCTCGAGCGGATCGGTCGCGGCCCCAAGCGCAGATGCGAGATCGTGATCGAACCCGACTTCTTCGAGTCGTAGACGAAGTAGCCCTGGGCGTACAGCGGTGTCTGCTCACCGATGATCTTGATCGAGTTCTTGTTCGCGCCGACCGTGCCGTCGGCTCCCAGGCCGAAGAACACCGCGCGCACGACGTCGGGGGCCTCGACTTCGAACTCGGGGTCCCACTCGAGCGAGCGGCGCGTCACGTCGTCGACGATCCCGATCGTGAAGTGGTTGCGCGGCTTCTCGCGCGCGAGCTCGTCGAACACGGCCTTTGCCATGCCCGGCGTGAACTCCTTGGACGAAAGTCCGTAGCGACCGCCGATCACGCGCGGATCGCGCTCGAACTTCGCGAAGCCCTCTTCGCTCGCTTCTCGAAGCGCGGCCAGGACCTCGAGGTACAGCGGCTCGCCGACAGCGCCCGGTTCCTTGGTGCGGTCGAGCACGGCGATCGAGCGCGTGCTCGTCGGTAGCGCCGCGACGAGGCGTGCGACCGAGAACGGTCGGAACAAGCGGACTTTCAAGAGGCCCACGCGCGCGCCCTGCTCGTTGAGGCGCTCCACACACTCCTCTACGGGCCCCGCGCCCGATCCCATCAGCACGATCACACGCTCGGCTCGCCTGTCGCCGACGTACTCGAACAGCCCGTAGCGACGTCCGGTGAGCCCCTCGAAGCGCTCGCAACAGCGCTCGACCACCGCCGCGCACGAGTCGTAGAACGGATTGCAGGCCTCGCGTGCCTGAAAGTACGTGTCGGGATTCTGCGCCGACCCGCGCAACACCGGCCGGTCCGGCGAAAGCGCTCGCGCGCGATGCTCGGCGATCTTCGACTCGTCGTACATCGCGCGCAGCACGTCGTCGTCGAGCGCTTCGATTTTCGCCACTTCGTGCGACGTGCGGAAACCATCGAAGAAGTGCAGGAACGGCACGCGCGCTTCGAGAGTCGCCGCGTGGGAGATGCAGGCGAGGTCCTGCGCCTCCTGCACCGAGGCCGAGGCGAGCATCGCGAAGCCCGTCTGCCGACAGGCCATCACGTCGGAGTGATCGCCGAAGATCGACAGCGCGTGACTCGCAACCGTGCGGGCCGCGACATGCATGCAGAACGCCGTGAGCTCGCCGGCGATCTTGTACATGTTCGGGATCATCAGCAGCAGACCCTGCGACGCCGTGAAGGTCGTCGAGAGCGAGCCCGCCTGAAGGGCGCCGTGAACCGCGCCCGCGGCGCCGCCCTCCGACTGCATCTCCATCACTTCGGGAACCAACCCCCACAAGTTCACTTGCCCCTTGGCGGACCACTCATCCGCCAACTCACCCATGCTCGACGAGGGCGTGATGGGGTAGATGGCGATGACTTCGCTGGAGCGATGGGCGACGCTGGCGACGGCTTCGTTGCCGTCGACGGTGATGTAGCGGGGCATGGCGGAGGGATTGTCGGGCGCGGCGCGTTCGCCCGGACTGCGCCCAACTGCGTACGCCCCTCGGGCCAGCGGCGCAGCCGCCGACGCCTCGCCGAGCAGGCACTGGCCAAGGAAGGCTGCGCCCCAAACGTCACGGCTGGCGGCGGCGGACCTCGAGGATCGCGCCGTCGGGGAACTCGCGTTCGACCTCGATCGAAAGGCGCTTGCGAACGGGTTTCCCAAGCAGCGTGGTCGTGCCCTTGGGGTCGAACCAGACGAGTTGCATCGGGAACGCGGACTCGGGCAAGGCTAGCAGCGCCTCGACGACGTGACGCGTCGGCACGAGTTGGGCCGGCCGCCAGGTCGCGAGCGCGTAGGCCTCCGGTGCGTTGGAGTGCACGGTGCCCTCGAGCGGGTGCTCGGCCAGCCAGCGCAGGAACTCGCTACTCCGCGCCACGCCCTCGGAGGCCACGACGCGGACCGCCTCCATCCGATCGTGAATGGCGACGGACCCCTTGGAGAGCAACGCCAAGGCGCCCGCCGCCGCGACGGCGATGGACACTGGGCGGAGCCAGGGCCGGAGCGTCGCAGCCCGCTCGAGCCACGCGTGCAACCCGACCGGAGCGAGCAGGCAGGTCCACACGATCAGCGGCGACAAGAGGCGCGCGTCGAGTGGATCGAGCCAGATCCAGCTCGCCAGCCCGAGCAGGAACGACGCATAGGCGGCGGGGAACGCGAGCGCCCAAAGCGCGATGCGGCGCCGCTGGGGAGTCAGGAGCATCGAGAGCCCGCCGACGAGCGCGAGCAGGATCGTCGCGAGCGCGAGTGCGGTGCCGAGCCAGCCGTCGTCGGTGGCTCCGGTCCACGAGGTCCGAATCGCGCTCCAGCCGTCGAGTAGGTTCTGGTCGAACTCGATGTCTGACGGCGGCCGCGTGCCCGTCAGCGAACCCGTGAGCACGAAGTTGCGCGCGAGCCAGCCTCCCAGCGGCGCGAGCGAGCCCACGAGGAAGAGCGTCGTGTCGCGCCAGCGCGTGCGCTCGGGCCACGACCAGAACCCGAGCGCGGCGAGCACGAACACGTCGACGACGCCGACGTAACGCTGGAGGCAAGCGAGCGCAGCGAGCAGGGTCGCGAGCACGAGCAGCGCGGGCCGCGGCCGTTCCGCATGCGCCTGTCCCGCGACGAGGCTGCCGAGCACCAGCGGCAGGAACAACGGCTCGCTGGCGAGCGTGCCGTGGATCGCGAGCAGGCTCGGCTGGAACACGAGCCCCGCTCCTACCACCCACCCCACCCAGCGCGCGGCGGCGAAGCGCCGGCTCCAGTGCATCGCGAGCATCACGGTCGCGAGCAGAGAGACGGCGTTGAGCAGACGCGCCGTCGTCTCGTAGCTCGCGCCCAGTGCCCGCCCCGCCGCCAGCAGAACCACGAACAGGGGCGGCCAGTGCGCGAACGCTTCCCCGCGGACGGTCTGCCATTCCTCGCCCCGCAGCAGGCACTCCGCGGCGACGGCGTTGTGCATGCCAAGTTGCACCATCGCGAACCCGGAAGCGGACGTGGTCCACAGGACCAGCGCCGCGCCCGCGATGCCGAGGGCGATCTGGGGGAATTCGAGGCGCATCGCGGCCCTCGATCCTACGGACTGGGACGCTCGCGCGCGTGCCCGGTCGCTCCCGCCTGCCCACTGGGTCGCCACAGCGGCCTCGGACGAAACGGGGCCACAAGCGTGTTCCAGCTCCGACTGCCGTGGAATTCGCCGCGACTCGCTAACGGCGAGGCGGGAGTGGGTCGGCGAGCTAGGATGCACCGCCGCGGGATCCAGTCGTCGTGACGAGCCACTCCCCCGATCGCTGGACCCCAGAGCCGCCGCTCGCGTGGCGCACGGAATTGGCATGGGCGGTGCTCGTGGCGCTCGCGTGCGTGCTGTGCATGCTCTGGCGCCCGATCGTCCAGTTCCCGACGCACACGCTCGGCCCCTGGGACTGGTTGGCGCAATCGTCGACGCTGACGGCGCTCGATCCGCCGCCCGAAGTTCGCACGCACGCGATGGAGGACCCCGTGCGGCAGATGCTGCCGTGGGCGGAGTTCGCGGCCGGCGAGTTCTGGAAGGGCGAGGCTCCACTGTGGCTCGACGACAACGGCTGCGGCATGCCGCTGCTCGCGAACTACCAGTCGGCGCTGCTCTCGCCGTTCACGCTCCCGCACTATGTCGCGCCGCTCGCGCTCGCGGTGCTGCTGTCGGCCGCCGCGAAGCTCGCGACCGCCGCAGGCTCGATGTTCCTGTTCCTGCGTCTGCTCGGCCGTTCGCGATGGGCCTCGGCCCTCGGCGCGTCGGGTTTCGCGCTCAGCGGCTTTCACTGGCTGTGCCTGTTGCATCCCCACGTCGGCGTGCAGGCGCTGGTGCCGCTCGCGCTCGCCTGCGTGGAACTGGTGTGCCGCTCGGCGCAGCGCGAGCCCAAGCGCGTCCCGTGGACGCGGCTCGCCTGCGTCTCGTTCGCGCTCGGTGCGCTCGCGCTCGCGGGACACCCCGAGAGCCTGCTGTTCTCCGGGTTGCTCGTCGGAGGTTACGCGCTGTTGCGCTGCGCGACCGTGGCGCTCGAGCACCGGCGCGCGGGCGTGGGCCTGTCCCTGACGCTGAGGCACGTCGCGCTCCTCGCGACGTTCGCGCTGCTCGGTGTCGGGCTGGGTGGCGTGCAGGTCCTCCCGTTCGCCGAGTACCTGCTCCACAGCTCCGCGATCCTGTCCGGCGAGCGGGATGTCGAACGCCTGCAGCCCTACCAGCTCGTTCTGCAGCTTTTCCCCAACGTCGCGACGACGACGCGGGACGCGCCCTGGATCCCGCTCGCCCTGCGGCCGCGCTATCCGGAGGTGAACGCGTTCCATGTCGGCGGCCTGCACGCGCTGCTGGCGACCGGAGTCCTGCTGTTCCCCCGCGCGGCCTCGCGCGACTGGATCTTCGTGACGCTCGGCGCCACCGTGCTCCTGTTCGCGTTCGATGCGTCGGTCGTGAACGAAGCACTGTCGTGGATCGCGGGAGGTGCGCTGGTTCCGGCTCCGCGCGCGTGTGTCGTGTGGAGCGTCGCCGCTGCCGTGCTCGCCTCTTCGGCCGCCGACCGGCTATTCGCGCTCGATGTGTTGCGTGCGCGAGCGAGCGCGTTCGTGCTCGGCGCGGCGGTGCTGGTGGCGCTCGCGCTCGCGCGCGTGCCGTCGATCTGGCGCGACCTGGAAGCCAAGGCCCCCGGCGACTTCGCCGTGCTCGCGCCGGAGCTCGAGGCGCACGTGCGGTTCACGGCATGGGCCATCGGGCTGGGGCTCGCCGCGGTCGCGCTCCACGCGTGCTTGCGTCGCCGCTCGACGCGCACCCTCGGCTTCGTCGCTGCACTCACGCTCGCTGCGGCGAGTTCGATCGAGGCGTTCCACGACTACGTTCCGACGTCAGAAGATCGCTGCGTGCTGCCGCGCACCAAGGCCATCGAGGGCTTCGCTGAGACCGTCGACGACGCACGCGTGGCACTGTTCTCCCCGCTGGGTCTGCGCGCCGACGCGAACCTGCTCTACGGCATCGATCTCGTCCAGTCCTACGACGCACTCGAGGTCGCTCGGCTCGACGAGCTGCGCACGGAAGTGTTCGGCGTCGGCTCCTACCGCGCGGTCAGTTCGTTCGCGGCGCGGCGCGGACTCGAGCTGTTCGGCGTCGAGTTCGTCGGAGCGCGCGCCGAGTGGCTGCCCGTCGACACGGAGCGCTGCCGACGCGGGTCGGCGGTGGGACAGCGTTCGTGGATGGCGGCCGCGGAAATCGGAGCCGCAGGTCAGACGGGCGCCGAGGAGCTCACGCCGGAGGCCCCCAGCGCCGTCCAGCGCTTCGTGCCGTCGTTCGACGGGATGCACGCGCTCGTCGTGCACTTCGAGGACACGCCTGAACTCGACGCGCCACAGTTGACGCTGACGCTGCGACGCGATGGCGACGCACGCGCGCTCGCCACGCGCTCGATCCGGTTCGGCGAGCTCCGCCGCGTGTTCGGTACGCGACGCGAGCTCGTGCTGCGCTTCCCCGAGCAGGCGGACTCGCGCGCGTGCGCCTACACGCTCGAAGTCACGGCTACGGGACTCGCGCCCCTCCAACGGCTGCGGCTCCTGCGCGGGCGCGGTGGCCGCGAGCGTGCGCCCGAGCAGGTCGAGCCGCGGGACGACGGCGGCGAGGCCGAGTCCGGCGCAGCGCGCAAGCGCTCGCGCGAGGGTCGCACGGTGCCCGGCCGTGGGCTCGGCGCGGGGTTCGTGCTCGACGTCGCCTACGACGAGGATCTGTTCGAAATCGTCGGCGAGCACGCCGATTTCGTCGTGCACCGCTTCCGTGGGTCGGCCGGTCAGGCCTGGCTCGTCGGCTCGAGCGAGGTCGAGCCGGCGTCGGACCGCACCCTCGAGCGCGTGCTCTCGGAGGAGTTCGATCCGCTCTCGACCGTACTGCTCGAGCGCGGCGCGGCGCGAACGGACGAGCTCGGACCGGGCGCCACGCTGCGCGAGCTGGAACGCGAACCGCGACGGAGGGTCTGGAGCTACTCGACGCAACGCCCCGCCTTCCTCGTCGCCGCGCTGACCCACTTCCCCGGCTGGCGCGCCACGGTCGACGGCCGCGAGGTCGAGCTCCTGCGAGCCAACCACGCCTTCTGCGGCGTCGATCTGGCTCCGGGAGACGGGGTCGTGGTCCTCGAGTACGAGCCCCGCAGCTTCCGGATCGCCGTCGCGCTGACGCTCGCCTGCCTGCTCGCGCTGGTCATGACGATCCGCCACGGAACGCGCCGCGCCCGCAGGACTTGAGCGAGCGGGAATCGTCGCGTCGATCGCGAGCGTGCCAGAGTCCGCACGGGCCTACCAGAGTGCGGAGTGCCGAGGAGCGGCGGCCGCTAGCTAGGTGGAACGCAGCGACTCGAGCGCTTCCCAGCGCGCGTAGGCCTGATCGAGCTCGGTCTGCAACTCCAGGCGCCGCGCGCGCGCCTTGTCGAGCGCCGCGCGCGGACCTGTGTAGAGCGAGGGGTCGGCGAGCTCCGCGTCGGCCGCTGCGATCGAGGTTTCGAGCTGCGGGATGCGGGCTTCGATGGTCGCGAGCTCCTGCTCCTGCCACGGCGTGATCTTCTTGCGCGAGGGAGCGGGGGCGAAAGCGCTCGCGCTCGCAACGGGTTTCGCACGCGCCTTCGTCGCGCGCGCCTCCTCGCGCTCTGCCGCGAGCTGTTCGAGCAGGCCGGACATGTCGCCGAAGTGCAGCCGCGCGTGACCCTCGCCGTCGAGATACAGCACCTGCGTCGCGACGCGATCGAGGAACCAGCGGTCGTGGCTGACCAAGATCGCGGCGCCCTCGAACGCGAGCAGCGCCTCCTCGAGTGCGCGCAGCGTCGAGAGGTCGAGGTCGTTGGTCGGCTCGTCGAGCACGAGCACGTTGCCGCCCTGCAGCATGAGCTTGGCGAGCATCAGGCGGTTGCGCTCGCCACCGGAGAGTTGGCGCACGGTCGAGCGCTGCTGCGACACGGAAAATCCGAAGCGGTCGAGGTAGCTCTCCGCGCGCACGACGCGCTCCCCCACCTTCACGACGTCGCTGCGGCCCGCGAGCTCCTCGAGCAGCGTCGCGTCGAGCTTGACGTCGGTGCGCAGCTGGTCGACGCCCGCGAAGCGCACCGTCTCGCCGACGCTGCGCGTGCCGGTGTCCGGCGCGAGCTCGCCCTGAATCATGCGCACGAGCGTCGTCTTTCCGGCGCCGTTGGGCCCGACGAGTCCCAAGCGCGTGCCCGGCCGCAGTTCGAGATCGAGCTTGGGCACGACGTGTCGAGCGCCGAAGCGCTTGGAGATGCCGTTGAGCTCGAGCACGCGCGTCCCCAGTCGCGGCCCGGTCGGAAACTGCATCTCGAGCTCGGCCGAGAGCGCGATCGGCGCCGCATCGACCGTCTGGTGAAAGCGCCGGATGCGCGCCTTCTGCTTGGTCGTGCGCGCCGGAGCGCCGCGGCGCATCCACGCCGTCTCGCGCCGCAGCAAGTTGAGGCGCGAATCCTCGGCCTTGCGCTCGCTCGCCAGGCGTTCGGCGCGCTGCTCGAGATACTCCGCGTAGCCGCCCGCGTAGGAGCACAGCGAGCCGCGATCGAGCTCGACGATGCGGTCGCAGACGCGATCGAGGAAGTAGCGGTCGTGCGTGACGAGGAGCAGCGGCGTGCGCGTCTCGAGGAACCAGTCCTCCAGCCAGTCCGTGACGAGCGCGTCGAGGTGGTTGGTGGGTTCGTCGAGCAGCAGCAGCTCCGGGCCGGCGAGCAGCAGCCGCGCGAGCGCGACGCGGCGGCGCTCGCCGCCCGACATCGAGGCGCAGCGCGCCTCGGGATCGCGCAGACCGAGCGCTTGGAGCGTGCTCTCGACCTTGTGCTCGACATCGTGCCCGCCGAGTCGATCGAGCTCCGCGTCCAAACGCGCTTGGCGCGCGATGGCCCGCTCGAGCGCGTCACCCTGCGCGCGGCCGAGCTCTTCGTGAACGCGCTCGAGCTCCCGCAGCACGCGTTCACGCTCGACGAGTCCGCCGCGCACGACCTCGCGCGCCGTCGCGGCGTCGTCGAGCCGCGGATCCTGCTCGAGGTAGCCCAGCCGCAGGTCGCGGCGCAGCACGCGCGTGCCCTCGTCCGGCTGTTCGAGCCCGCACAGGATCTTCATCAGCGTCGACTTGCCGCAGCCGTTGGGGCCGACGAGCCCCACTCGCTCGCCCTCGCCGATCATCAGCGAGACGCCGGAGAGCAAGGCGCGGTCGCCGTAGCTCTTGGAAATGCCATCGATCGAGAGGAGCGACATCGCTCGGAGATGATGACGCGCGCAGCGGCGTCGCGCCAAGTGCGCGCAGCGGCGTCGGGCCAAGTGCGCGCAGCAGCGTCGCGCCAAGTGCGCGCAGCGGCATCGCGCCAAGTGCGCGTCCAGCTTCCGTGAGGCGTCGGAGCGCGTCGAACTGGAAAGTTCTTCCGCTCGCGGCGGCGTCTTGCCCGCCGCGAGCGCACGCTTGTGTGCCTCCATCGCAGCAGCGCCGTGGATCCGGAATAGTCTTGAGACGGTGAAAAAGCTCCTCGTCGGACTGGCCGTCGCGCTGCTTGCGCTCGTCGCGCCGCTGCTGCGCCCCGTGGGCGATGCGGCACAGCCCGACGGCGTGGCCAGCCCGGAGGCGTCGGCCGAGCCCGCGGCGCGGAGCATCGAAGCGGCGCTCGCGGCTCCCGAGCCCGTGCGAACGGATGCGAACACGCGCGACGAGTCGTGGTCGGACGTCGAGAAGGTGCACGGGCTGGTGGTCGAGGCGGTGCGCGACCGACCGGTCGCGCAGTTGGCGATCGAAGGCGCACTCGAGGGGCGGGGCGTGCGCCGCGCTCGCACGGATGCCCAGGGTCGTTTCACGCTGGAAGTGAAGCCTGGACTGGTGCGCGTCACGGCGACGCCGCCCGTTCACGCCGGATGGTGCGAGCACATCGTGCTCGAGCAGGGTCGAACGGCGAGCTTCACGCGAGAGCTCGGCGGAGCACCGCTCCCGCTGCGGGCGTGGACCTCGCGGGGTGACGCGCTCGAGCCGCTCGAAGGCGCCGAAGTGCGCGTCGTGGCCGTCAACGACGATGCTGCCGCCCACGTCGGATGCCCGCTCTACAAAGGCGCGCCGACGGCCTCGACCGATGCGCGCGGGCAGGCGAGCTTCACGACGCTTGCCGGGGCGGTCCATCTCGTGCAGGTGCGGGCGGAAGGCCACCACTCGCGCACGTTCGTGCTCGATCTCGAGCGCCACGAAATCGAAGACAGCGTGCAGGTCGTGCTCGAGCCGATCGGCGCTCCGATTCGAGGTCGCATCCTCACTCCCGAAGGCCAGCCGCTCGCGGGCGCGCTGGTGATGATCGACATCCGTCGCAACGGCGCCGCCGGAGCGTCCCGCTTCGCCCGCCTCGCGACGCGCGACGGCCAGCCGAACGTCGAGCTCGAAGCCGAGCTGCATCCGCCGTTCGTGACGACCGGTCCCGATGGCCGCTACGAGATCCACGGCCCGCGTCGCAACTCTCCCGGGCTTCTCGACGCCACGCTGCTCGTCTTCCCCCAACGCGACGGCCTCGTGCACCACCACTCGTTGCCGCTGCCCAAGGCAACGCTCGATCTCGCGCGCGACCTCGATGTGCGGCTCCCCGTGGCGCACGAGATCACGGTCGAGTTCGTCAACCCCGACGGCGTCGCCTCGAGAGACGGTCCCGCGAGCGCGCGCGACATCGACGGTCGCGCGTTCGCGCCCGAGCCGCGCTTCATCCCGGGGCAGCAGCTCACTCAGACCGCGGGTCGCTACTTCGCCACCGAGAACGGCGCCTTCCGCTTCCTCCACGCCGGGGGGACCGTGCGCGTCGGGCTTTCCCCCAACGGCGGCTGGCGTGGTCAGGAAATCGGCATCGTGATTCCGTCCGATGGCAGCACGCGGTTCTTCCGCTTGACGCTGCCGTACTGAGCGCGCGCGTCACACCGCTCGCCGCGCCTCGCGCTCGGCGTATTCGTAGTACGCGGCCGTGAGGCGCTGCGTGCGCTCGCCGGGCTGGCCGCCGCCGATGCGCTGCTCCCCCACACGCACGACGGGCACGACGCCGCGCGCGGAGCTGGAGAGGAAGCACTCGTCGACGCTCGCGAGCTCCGCGCGCCGCAGCCGCTCGCGCCGGATGCGCAAGCCGAGTCGAGGCGCGAGGTGCAGGAGCACCATCAGCGTGATGCCTTCGAGCACTCCATCGCCCGCGGTGACGAGCTCGTCGCCGCGGAAGAACGCGAGGTTCGAGCTCGAGCACTCGAGCAGGCGGTCATCGCCATCGACCATCACGTGCTCGTAACGCTGTTGCGCGCCGAGGGGCAGCGGCTTGCGCTCGCGCACGAAGTCGGTGGTCTTGATCAGGGGCTGCGCGCGTCGCAGGTGCGGCGCGAAGTCGAGCGCGACGCCTTCGCGGACGAGCTTCTCGGGCACCGGCACGAAGGGCGAGAGCGCGAGGAACATGTCCGCGCTCGTGTCCTGCACGGAATGCGCCGCGCACAGCACGTCGAAGCGCACGCGGGCCTCGGCGAGCGGATAGGCGCGCACCGCGGCGTCGAGTCCAGCGCACAGCCGCGCACGGTCGAGCCGCTTCTCCCACCCGAGCCCCGACAGCGAGCGCTCCGTGCGAGCCAAGTGCTCCGCCAGCCACAGGAACCGATCGTGGCCGAAGGTCCGCAGAGCGGAGTACACGCCGCCGGGCAGGCGCTCGAGCAAGTCGTGGACCGTGCCCGTGCCCGTGCCCGCCTCGAGGGCGAGCGGACGCAGTCCGTCCGACGTGAGCGCGAAGAGTTGCAAGTCGCTCGCCATCGAGCACAGGCTAGCGGCCGCGCCGCGTCCTGCGAGCTACCATCGCCCCATGCGCCAAGCCCTCCCGCTGCTCCTCGTCGCCGTCGCCTGCGCGGCCCCGTCGCAACCCGCGTCGCAACCCGCGTCGCCCTCGCGATCGACCGGAGCGCTCGGCGCGCGCGTGCGCGCCCTGCACGCCGAGCGGCCCGTCATCGACGGACACAACGACCTCCCCGGCGCCATGCGCGAGCGCACGCGCGCCGGTTTCGAGAGCTGCGACCTCTCCCAGCCGCGCCCAGAGTTCCACACCGACATTCCTCGGCTGTTCGCGGGCGGCGTCGGCGCGCAGTTCTGGTCCGTGTTCGTCTCCGCGTCCACCGAAGCATCCGGCGACGCGCTCGAGCGCACGCTGG
Source organism: Planctomycetota bacterium (assembly GCA_016872715.1). GTDB lineage: Bacteria > Planctomycetota > UBA1135 > UBA1135 > F1-120-MAGs118. Next base: position 25,536 of record VGZD01000020.1, on the reverse strand, counting down.
AACAGGTCGACCTCGTCCATCGCATGGTGCAGCGCTGGCCGGAGCACTTCGAGCTCGCGTCGACGGCCGCCGACATCGAGCGCATCCGCGCCCGTGGGAAGCTGGCCTGCATGCTGGGCATCGAAGGCGGCTATTCGATCGAGGGCTCGCTCGCGGCGCTGCGCATGTTCCACCGACTCGGCGTGCGCTACATGACGCTGACGCACTCGCTCTCGACCGCGTGGGCCGACTCTTCGACGGACGCGCCGCGCCACGGCGGTCTCGCGCCCTTCGGCGAGGACGTCGTGCGCGAGATGAACCGCCTCGGGATGCTCGTCGACATCTCGCACGTCTCCGATGACTGCGTGCGCGACGTGCTCTCGCTCTCGACCGCCCCGGTGATCGCGTCGCACTCCTCAGCGCGCGCGCTCGCCGACCACCCGCGCAACCTGTCCGACGAGCTGCTGCGCGAGATCGCCGCTCACGACGGCGTGGTGATGGTCAACTTCGGCTCGAGCTTCATCCATCCCGACACCGCCGCCAAGACGCACGACAACCTCAAGGTGCAGCGCGAGCTCGCGGCCAAGTTCCCGGACAAGGCCGACTACGACAAGGCGTGGGCCGACTACCGCGCGAGCCGCCCTCTCGAGCGCGGAACCGTCGAACAGGTCGCCGACCACGTCGAGCACATCGCCGCTGTCGCGGGCGTCGAGCACGTCGGCATCGGCTCCGACTTCGACGGCGTCTCACTGCTGCCCGAGCGCCTCGACAGCGTCGACGACTACCCCAACCTGACCCAAGTGCTCATCGATCGCGGCTGGAGCGACGCCGACCTGCGCAAGCTGCTCGGCGACAACGTTCTACGCGTCCTGCGCGCCGCCGAGCGCATCGCCGCCACGACGCCCCCGAGCCGCCCGTAGCGATGCCCGCTGCACCCCCAACCCTCTGATTTCTCACCCTCTCACGTCCACCACCTTCCACCACCCCCCCGAAAAGAGCCCCGCCATGGCCCACGTCCAATACGACCCCACCATCATCCGCAATTTCGTCGATCGACTCTATTTCCGCGCCGCGATCGTCACATGGCTCTACACCCTGATCTTCAGCGCCCTCGGCGGGCTGATCGGCGGCGCCATCGCGTACAACAACGGCGGAGAATGGAATTTCCCCCTCCTCGCGCTCGGCGTGATGCTCGGCATCGCCCTCCTAGGCAGCCTCGGCTGGTACCTCGGCACCCGCGCCTCCCTCTTCGTCAAAATGCAAGCCCAGCTCGCCCTCTGTCAGATCAAAATCGAAGAAAACACCCGCCCCACCCCCTAGTTGTGAACGGCCCACAGGCCCCGGTCGATTACACTCGCTCTTGATGTCGGCCTCGTTGTCGTCGAGTCGTGACCGGCCCACGGGTCCCGAGATGGATTGGGTGGCGGAGACTTGGTTGGGGGGATGCGGATGATCGTCAAGCAGTACTACCTCGGGTGTCTGGCGCACGCTTCGTATTTGATCGTGGACGAGCGGTCGAGGGTTGCGGCGGTGGTGGATCCGCAGCGCGATGTGGGGCAGTACGTCGAGGAGGCGCGCAGGCTGGGCGTCGAGATTCGGCATGTGCTGCTGACGCACTTCCATGCCGACTTCATCGCGGGGCACCTCGAGCTGCGTGCGCTCACGGGGGCGCGCATCGGACTGGGGGCTCGGGCGAAGGCCGAGTACGAGTTCACGGCGTTGAAGGACGGCGATGTGTTGGAGCTTGGAGACACGCGGCTGGCGATTCTCGAGACGCCGGGGCACACGCCCGAGGGCATCTCGATCGTGGTCCACGATGTCGCCGTGGACCCGCGCAAGCCGCACGCGGTGCTGACGGGCGACACGCTGTTCATCGGCGACGTCGGGCGGCCGGACCTGCTCGCGTCGGTCGGCGTGACGGCGAGCGAACTCGGCTCGATGCTGTACGAGTCGCTGCACGGGAAGTTGCTCGCGCTGCCCGACGAGACGCTGGTCTACCCCGCGCACGGCGCGGGCTCGATGTGCGGCAAGCGGCTCTCGAATGAGAGCGTGTCCACGATCGGCGAGCAGCGTCGCTACAACTACGCGCTGCAGCCGATGACGCGCGACGAGTTCGTCGCGCTCGTCACGGCGGACCAGCCCGACGCGCCCGCGTACTTCGCCTACAACGCGACGCTCAATCGCGCGCAGCGCGAGACGCTCGACACGCGGCTGGAACAGGCGCTCGAACCGCTCGCGCTCGAGACGGCGCTTTCGCTCGCGAACCAAGGCGCGCAACTCGTCGACGTGCGCTCGGCGGCGGACTTCTCCGGAGGCCACCTCGCGGGCAGCATCCACATCGGGCTCGAGGGCAGCTTCGCCACCTGGTCGGGCTCGATCCTCGATCCCAAGCGTCCGGTGGTCGTGATCGCAGACGTCGGCCGCGAGCGAGAAGCCGCGGTGCGGCTGGGTCGCGTCGGCTTCGAGCGCGTCGCGGGCCACCTGAAGGGCGGCCTGAGCGCGCTCGAGAGTCGGCCCGAGCTGGTCGAGCGCTCGACGCGCATCACGGTGCAGGCGCTCGCGGAGCGCCTCGCCCTGAAGCCTGCGCCGCGGGTGCTCGACGTGCGCACGCCAGCGGAGTGGAGCAACGGCCACATCGAAGGCGCGCTCCACATCCCGCTCAACCGCCTTCAGCAACGCATGGCGGAAGTGCCGCGGGATGCGAAGCTCGCGGTGATCTGCCGCTCCGGCTATCGCTCGTCGATCGCGACGAGCCTGCTGCACGCGGCGGGCGTGCGCGACGCGGTCGACGTCATCGGCGGCATGGACGCGTGGACGCGGCTGCAGTCGGGCGGCGCGGCGGCGGCGAAGGCCTGAATTCGACCGACTCGAACACAACGGGAGACGACCTTGCAGAATTGGCCTTTCTGGATCGCGGGCATGGCGCTCGGAGCGTTCGTGCCGCTCTTCGCGTGGACTTCCGGCAAGTTGCTCGGCATTTCGAGCGGTTATGCGGAGGCCTGCGCGCTCCACAAGCCCGCGGGCAGCGAGCGCTGGAAGCTGTGGTTCGCGCTCGGCCTGCCGCTCGGCGGGCTCGCCGCGACCCTCGCGCGCGGCGAGGGAGAGGTCGCGAGCACGTCGGCGGCGCTCGTCGAGCACTTCCACGTCGGCAACGCTGGGCAATACCTGCTGCTCGCGCTCGGCGGGCTGCTCGTCGGCTACGGCTCGCGCACGGCGGGCGGTTGCACGAGCGGTCACTCGATCGTCGGCATCGCGCTCGGCGCGAAGTCGAGCCTCGTGGCCACGATCGGCTTCATGCTCGGCGGATTTGCCGCCACGTGGCTCCTGATCGCCCTCGCGGGAGCCCGCGCGTGAAACCGCTCGCTTTCATCGCCTCGGGCGCGGTGTTCGGCTTTCTGCTCTCCATGGCGCGCGCCACGGACGCGGCCGCGATCGTCGGCATGTTCCGCCTCACGGACCTGCACCTGTTCGGCGTGATCGGCTCGGCGATCGCGACCGCCGCGCTCGGCATCGCGCTCTTGAAGCGCTCCGGCGCGCGCACCGCGAGCGGAGAGGCGATCGCCCTCGCGCCCAAGCCCTACCACCGCGCCGTTGTGGTGGGCGGCGTGATCTTCGGCCTCGGCTGGGGACTCTCCGCCACCTGCCCGGGCACGGCGCTCGCGCAACTCGGCGAGGGCAAGCTGTACGCGCTCCCGACGATCGGCGGCATCCTCCTCGGCACGTGGATCCAGCAACGGCTGGCCCCTCGCGCCGCGGTCGCGCCCGCGCGCTCCTGCTGAGCGGAGCGCCGCAGCGGCGTGGAATCGGACGGCGTGAAATCGGGCGGCGTGGGATCGGGCGGCGTGGAATCGGAGCGCGCGGGATCGGGGCCTCAGGCGCCCCCACCCGTGACGCGGGCGAGCTCGAAGCGCGCGCGGGCCACGGCGGAGCGAGCTTCGGCCTGCGCGCGTCGAGCTTCGACGAGAGCGCCCTGCGCGCGCGCGAGGTCGAGCGCTGTGGCGCTCTGGCGTTCGAAGGCCGCGCGAGCGAGCTCGACGGAGCGCTCGGCGGCGGGCAGCGAGCGCGTGTCGATGAGTTCGAGCGTCGCGAGCGCGCCGACGAGCGTCGCGTGCGCGGCGCGGACCTCCTGTTCGGCTTCGAGGCGCACGATGGCCTGCTCTTCGAGCGCAGCCTCGCGCACGAGCTCGGCCCGTCGGATGGCCACGGCGCCCGAATCGAAGATCGGCAGCTCGATCGAACCGTTGAAACCGGCGACGAACGGCGTGTTCGTGCCGACTTCAGGGTGCTCGGCCTCGATGCCGACGCTCACGTCGGGGCGAGCACGTCGACGCTCGAGCGCGACGCTCGCCTCCGCGCGCTGCACGGCGAGTTCCGCGGCGCGCAGGTCGAGCCGCCGCTCGCGGGAGCGCGCGATCAGGGCTTCGAGCGGCGGGCTGTGCGCGGGCGCTCCCTCGTCCACGACCGGCAGCGGCACGAGGCGCGCTGGATCGCCGGGCAACGACAGCAGCGTCGCGAGGCGTCGGCGGCTCTCGATCAGCGCGCGGGAGACGAGCGAGAGCTCGACCTCGGCGCGCGCGAGTGCCGCGCGAGCTTGAGCGACCTCCGTCGAGAGTCCAACTCCGGCCGCGAAGCGGCGATCCACGAGCCCGAGCGCCTGCGTCGCCACGAGCCACTGCTCGTCCGCGACGCGTGCTTGCGCGCGCACGGCATCGAACACGAGAAACTCCCGCTCGACCTCGACGACGAGCAGCGCGGCCTCGCGAGCCACTTCGAGCACGCGCCCGCCGAGCTCCGAGCGAGCGAGTTCGGACCGAAACTCGAGCTGCCACAGCTCGCCGAGGCTTTGCACGACCTCACCGCCGATGCGCTCGCGGCCGCCACCGTCGGGCCAGAGGTACGCAAGTCCGAGCGTCGGGTTGCGCAGCAGCCGCGACTGCTCGAAGTCCGCCTTGGCGACCCCCACCGACAGGAACGCGACCTGCAAGCGTCGGCTGTTGCGCAGCGCGAGCACACGCGCCTCGTCGAGCGCGAGCCCCTCGGCGAGCAGCGCCTCGATCTCCGCCGGTTCGAGCGCTGCCTCTCCGGGGACGCGCGCCGCGTCGACGCCGGTCACCTCGGCCGCCGCCTCGCGCGCGAGCGCGTAGTCGGAAGCGGGATCGACCGTGGCCGCGCACGCGCCGAGCGCGAACGTCGCACCGCAGAGCAGGAACTCACGCTTGCGCACCGGTCACCTCCATCGGCAGGTCGAGTGCCGCGCCGCCCTCCGCGGGAATCGCGAAGCGCAGGAAGAGCGCGGGAACGAGCAGCATGTTGAGCAGCGTCGAGGACAGGAGCCCCCACAGGATCACGACGGCCATCGGCGTCAGAATCTCGCTGCCGGGCGCGTCCGCGCGCAGCGCCAGCGGAATCAGCGCGAGGCCCGCCGCGAACGCCGTCATCAGGATCGGCGCGAGTCGCTCGAGCGCGCCGCGGCGCACGGCTTCACGGAAGTCGCGCACGCCCTCGTGGCGCTGGAGTTGGCGGATGTGCGAGACGAGCATGATCCCGTTGCGCGCCGCGACTCCGAACACGGTGATGAAGCCGATGATCGAGGCGACGGTGAGAATCCCGCCGGTGAGCTCGACGCCGACCACTCCGCCGATCAGCGCCAGCGGCAAATTGAGCAGGATGAGCGCCGCATCGCGCACGGAATCGAACGCGAAGTAGAGCAGACAGGCGATGCTGGCGACGATCAGCGCGCCGAGCCAACCGAGCAGCTCGCCGGTCGCCTGCGCGCTCTCGAACTGCCCGCCGTACTCGATCCACGAGCCCTGCGGCAACTCCACGTCGCGCTCAACGCGCGCACGGATGTCCTCGACGACGCCGCGCAGGTCGCGACCGGTGACGTTGCACATCACGACGATCTTGCGCTGCGCGTTCTCGCGGCTGATGAAGTTGGGCGTGCGATCCTCGCGCACGCTCGCGAGCGCGCGCAACGGAATGCGCACGCCACCGTGGCCCTCGACGAGCACGTCGGGAAGTTCGAGCGGATCGAACGTCGACGCCTGCGAGGTGCGCACGACGAGATCGACGCGATTGGTGCCTTCGAGCACTTGACCTGCGACGCTGCCCTGCGTGGCGAGCTCGACGGCGTGCGCCACATCCTCGACGCGCAGGCCGTGCCGAGCGATCGCGGCACGGTCGAACTCGATGCGCATCGTCGGCACCATCGCCTGACGCTCGACCGCGAGGTCGACGACGCCGGGCACGAGGCGCATCGCGCCCTCCACCTGCTGGCCGAGCGCGCACAGCTCGCTCAGGTCTTCGCCGAAGATCTTGACCGCGATGCTCGCGCGCGTCCCCGAGAGCATGTGGTCGATGCGGTGTCCGATCGGCTGACCGAACGACGCCTGAAGGCCGGGGATCGTGGCGAGCCGCGTTCGCAGCGCGTCGAGCAGCTCGGCCTTCGTGCGCCGCGGCTTCCCCAGCCGCGCCGGCGCGTCCATGTCGAGCGTCAGGTCGATCTCGCTCGCCTCGACGCCCTGCACGTGCTCGTCCTCTTCGGCGCGGCCGGTTCGGCGCCCGATCGCGACGATTTCCGGTTCCTCCATCAGCGCGCGCTCGACGAGCCGCGCGAGCTCGTCACCCTGCTGAATCGACGTGCCGGGCGCGCTCGCCACCTCGACCACCAGCGCGCCTTCGTTGAACTCGGGCAGGAAGCCGCGCCCCATCGTCGCCGCCTTCCAAGTCGCGAACGCCAACAGCGCCGCGCTCGGGCCCGCGACCAGCCAAGGATGGCGCAGCGCCCACTCCAGCGGGCGCGCGTAGAGCCGCTGCAGGAGCCGCACGAGCGGCGGATCGCCGGCCTGCTGAACGACGCGGCTCTTGGGCAGCAGGAAGCTGCACAGCGCCGGGGTCAGAGTGAGCGCCGTGAGCAACGACGCCGCGAGTGAAACCGTGAACGCGACTCCCAACGGCCGCAGGAGCCGCCCCTCGACGCCCGAGAGGAAGAACAGCGGCGCGAACGCCAGCAGGATGATGAAGGTGGCGAGCACGATCGAACCGCGCACTTCCACGCTCGCCGCGTAGATCACGGCGGCGGCCTTCGCCCGGCGCTCCGCGGGCAGCTTCGCGTTCTCGCGCAGCCGCCGCAGCACGTTTTCGACGTCGATGATGGCGTCGTCGACGAGCGCGCCGATCGCGATCGCCATGCCGCCGAGCGTCATCGTGTTGATGTTGGCGTCGAGAGCATCGAGCGCGAGCACGGTGATGAGCAGCGAGAGCGGCAAGGCCAGCAGCGTGATCACGCTCGCGCGAGTGCTGGCGAGAAACGCCGCCACGACGAGCACGACGAACAACGCTCCTTCGACGAGCGCCGTGACGGTGTTGTCGATCGAGTTCTGGATGAAGGTCGCCTGCCGAAACAGGTTGCGGTGGAGCCTCATCCCCTCGGGCAGCGCCGACTGGATCTCGTCGAACGCGAGGTCGAGCCGCTCCGTGAGCTCGAGCGTGTTCGCGCCCGGCTGCTTCTGGATGGCGAGCACGACGCCGGGCTCGATCACGGGCTTCCAGTTCTCGTCGCGGCGCGAGGATGCTGCCGTGCCGCGCTTCTGGGCGGCGCCGATCGAGACGGTCGCGACGTCGCGCACGGTCACGGGCACGCCCTCGCGGCGCGCGATCGCGACCGCACCGATGTCCTCGAGGGTCACGATGCGGCCGATGCCTTCGACGAGCACCTCCTGCTCGCCCATGCGCAGCACGCCGGCCGCGACGTTTTGGTTCGAGGCGCGCAACGCCTCGAGCACCTCATCGGCGGTGATGCCAAAGGCGCGCAGGCGATCGGGATGCAGTTGCACTTGGTACTGCTTGGTGTCACCGCCGATCGGCGTGACCTGCGAGACGCCGGGCACCGAGAGCAGGCGGCGGCGCACTTGCGTGGTCGCGGTCGTCCGCAACTCGAGCGCTCCGTGCGTCGGCGACGTGAGCGAGATGAAGAGGATCTCGCCCATCACGCTGGAAACGGGCGCGAGCTTCGGCGGCTCGACGCCATCGGGCATCGCGCCCGCGACGGTGCCGAGTCGCTCGGCGACCGTCTGGCGCGCGCGCTGGATGTCCACGCCCCACTCGAACTCGACCCACACGACCGTGATGCCCAGCGCCGTGCCCGAGCGCACGCGCCGCACGCCCGATGCGCCGTTCATGGCGCTCTCGATCGGGAACGTGACCTGCGTCTCCATCTCGACCGGAGAGAGGCTGTGGCCTTCGACGAGCACGGTGACGGTCGGCGCCGTCAGATCCGGAAAAACGTCGACGGGCATGCGCAGCGTGACGAACACGCCCAGTGCCATCGCCGCGAGCGCGAGGACCACGACGGTGAGGCGCCGCTCGAGCGCGAGTCGGATGAGCAGGTTGACCACGCTTCGCTCCCGCTCAGTGTTGGTGACCGTGGTCCATCGACGCGCCGCCGAGCGAGACGAGCCGCACGACGTAGCCGCCGCGCGTGACGACCCGCTCGCCGTCGGCCAGACCACCGAGCACTTGCACGCGCTCGTGATCGCGCAGGCCCAGCGAGAGCGCGCGCCGCGCGAAGCTCTCGCCTGCGACCGGCACCCACGCCGTCGAAACTCCGTTGTCGGGGACGACGGCCGAAATCGGAATCGAGAGCGCGTTCGCCACGCTGTCGGTCGCGAGTTCGAGCTCGGCCAGCATGCCTTCGCGCAAGCGGCCATCGGCGTTGTCGAGCTCGAACCGCAGCGCCAAGGTGCGCGATTCCTCGTTGATCCGCGGCGCGATCCAGGGCGACCCGACGAGCTCGCGTCGCTCACCGGGGAGAGCGAGGAAGCTCGCGAATGCACGCCCTTGCGGTTGCAGCTTGTGCAGGTCGAATTCCGAGGCACGAGCCTCGATCCACACGCGCGAAGCATCGACGATGCGCGCGATCGAAGTGCTCGTTTCGACGCTCGCGCCGACCGCGTGCGGCGCAGACGCGACCACGCCGTCGATCGTGGCGAGCACGGGCAAGCGCATCACGGGTGAGCCGTTCGCGGCGTCGAAGGGGGCGCGCTCGCCGAGCAGTCGCTCCACCGCTTGGCGCTGCGCGTTGGCGACCTCTTCCTCGTGCACCGTGAGTTCGACCTCGCGTCGTGCAGCCTCGATCTCGGGCAGGGTGCTGAGGCCGTCCGGTTGGAGCCCGAGCAGTCGATCGAGCTCGCGCTGCGCGAAGCCGCGCCGCAGCTTGGAGTGCTCGATCTCGTGATTGGCATCGAGCAAGCGCATCTCGAGCTCGAGCCGCAGCGTGTGAAGTGCGGCGAGCGTGGCGGAGTCGATCGGCGGTTCGACGTAAGCCAGAACTTCGCCCGCCTTCACGCGCTCGCCGACGCGCGGCAAGGCGCGCTCCTTCGCGGCCACGAGTCGACCTGCGGCCGGAGGCAATACGTCCGCGCTCGCGCCGTCGCGCAGTCGCACGCTGGCGGGCACCAGCAGGCTGCGTTTCAGATCGACGCGGCGCGCGGGCTCGTGCAGGAGACCGATCTGCCACTGCTGCTCGAACGAGAACGGCACGTCGCCCTCGATGTGCTCGACGGCGCGCGCCGCGGCGTCGGCCGTGATGCGATCCGCGTGTACCGTCGCGTCCCCGAGCGCGAGCACCTCGCTGGCCTGCGCGCTCGCCACTTGGACCGCGAGGGCGAACTCGCCCGCGGCGGCGGGAACGAGCTCGACGATGAAAATGCCCTCGCGCGCGGGCGCCTCGACCGTGTGGCTCGTCTCGCCGAGCCGCAGGGTGATCGAGCCCGCGCGCACGGGCTCGCCGCTCGCGAGCACCGTGAGGTGCACGAGGACGCGCGCTGACTCGCCGCGGACGAACTCGGGGTGTTCGACATGGGTCGAGAGCCGCTCGCCGTGCGCGGTCCACGCGCGCGGCGGCGCCTCGTCCGATTCTTCCGAGGCCGCCAACACGGGGGCACTCGTCGGCCAGCTCCGATCGCAGGAGGCGAGCGGGAGGACGATCGAGACGACGGCAAGAGGGAGAGAGACGATCTTCAAGCGCGGACCTTCCACGATGCAACGAGATTCGAGCGGCGGCGGCGGCTCGCACGAGCACGCCGGAGCATCGCGAGCACGCGATGCGGGCACGAGCGATCGAAGCTAGATGCGCAGCGGAAGCAGCGACGGAGGTCCGGCGCGGGAATGGCACCAACCTCGGGCCGAGGCGCACGCGGAGACGAGGGCGCGAGCGTCGACGCTCTCGCAAGCGAACCAGACACACGGCGCGAGCTCGCGCGCCGCGGTCTCGACGTCGCGCTCGATGTCGCGGTCGCCGCCGCGCTCGCCGCGGCCGAGCTGAGGCGCGATGGGGAATTCGAGCAGCAGCTCGAGCGCGCCGTCGGAGAGCTCTTGCTCCGTGTCGCGCTCGCTGTCTTCCACGGCGTGCGCGCGGCGATGCCACTCCGCGTGGTCCATGTCGCGCACCTGCGAGGCGACGAGGTGCAGGTGCTCGCCCGCACCGCCGTGGGCGTGCACGAGCGCGGCCGTTCCGCCGAGCGCCTGCACCAGCACGACCCACAGCGCCCAAGCGAGGGCGAGGATCGAGCGCCTCGTCGGACGGCGGGAGCGGTTCGAGGCGGCGCGCATCGGCCTCGCAGCATACGCGAGCGCGCCGCGGACGTCAGGCGCGAGCTCTCGGCTGGCAGGCGGATCGAAGCCGCGTCGGCGGCCGTGCGGCGCGCTCGCGCGGGCGAGTGGCGAGTTCGGGGACGAGTTCGGGGGCGAGTTCGGGGGCGAGTCCGCGTGTCAGCGCTTGAATTCGAGCTTGGAGATGAAGTCGACCCAAGCGGCTTCGAGGGCGTCGACGTCGATGCCGTCGAGGGCCTTTTCGAGGGCGTAGCGGCGAGAGGCGACGCCGACCTCGGCCTTGGCGCGGCGGTCGTCCTTGCGGCCTTGGGTCTCGAGCAGGGCGAGATTGCGCGCGTAATCGAGCTTGAGCTCGTTGAAGTAGGTGTCGAGCAGCTTCGACCACTGCGGGTGCTTCGCGACGAGCGGCGACTGGCGCAGGAAGTACACCATCGACCAGCCTTGCGCGTAGCACAGGCCGACGCGATCGCCGCGGTAGTACTCGGGTTGCTCGAAGCGCAGGATGTCCTTCCACGGGACGAACTTGGCTTCCTCGACGGCGCGCTGGATGGTTCCAAAGCGCCACGGGTTCACGCCGATCTTGCGCACCTTCGAGCCGACCACGTCCGCGCCCGAGAAGTAATCGCCGTGGCCCTCGTTGAACCACGAGTGCGGCGGCACCTCGCCCGAGGAGTAGTGGATGTATTGGTGAAAGGCCTCGTGGTAGAGCACGATGAAGGTGTTGGCATCGCTCGAACGCTTGCCCTTCTCCTTCACCTGCGCGTCGTAGAAGACGAGCTCTTCGGCGGCGTAATTCCAGTACCCCGCCGAACCCGGCGGCCCGCCGTAGGCCATGTACTCGTTGCGATCGCGGCACACGCGCACGGTCGAGACGGCCTTGATCTCCCCGGCGGGCGGGAAGAGCTTGATGTACTCCTTGCGGATCGACTCGATGTCCGCGAGCAGCGTGCGAATCAGCGGCTGATCGTTGGTGTGGTAGAGGATGATGAAATTCTCGGTGTCCTCGGCCTTCCAGCCGCGCACCATCTTGCGCCGCACCTCGATGCGATAGTCGACGCCGCGCAGGGCCGAGCGCGCGTACTTCTGCTGCAACTTCGTGAGATCCTGACCCTCGGGCTCGGCGAGGTCGGCCTTCTCCGCCATGTGGCGCCAGATCTTCTCCTGTTCGACGAGGTCGGTGGGCGCGCAGGTCGCGACGAAGGCGACGGTGCGCACGCCGTCCTGCCGGTACGCGTAGCACCAACCGGCAAGCTGCGCACCACTGGGTCGGCGCAGCGTGAGCGTGTAGAGAGTCGAGCTCCAGCCGTGGCGCGGCTTGCCGGGCTGCGCGCGACCGAGGTCCCAGCCGGTGTGGCGCTCGAACCAGCGCTCGAGCGTGCTGACGGGCGGCGGCGGCGGCGCTTGCGGCTCGCGCTCGAGGGGCTTGGCCTTGCTGCGGCCCTGCTCGTCCTCCTCGGGCGCCGGGGGCGGGACAGGCGCGGGATCGGGCGGCGGCGGGTCGGGCACGAACGCGATGTCGACCACCGAGAGCTCGGGGCGCGCGGAGCGGCGCTTGGCGGGATCGGGATCGAGCTTCTCGGCGAAGTACAGCGCGACGAACTGCTCGTCGGGCTGGGTCGGAATCGCCTCGTAGTCGCGCGGGCGATCGAGGTCGATGCCGAGCTCGGGAAAACGCTCGCGCGTGTAGCCGCCCTGCGCGGCGCGGGTCGGCGCGAGCGTGGCGACGAGGCAGGCGAGCACGAGGAGCGCGCGGAGGAGTGCCATGGCGATCGTGGGACCATGGTACGTCGGACGCGAGCCATTGGATCTGCTCCCTTGCAACCGTGACGGTCGAGAGGGTACTCCGTGCGCGATGGAGAGTTCCCGGCAGGTCATCGAGGGAGTGTGCGACGTCGAGCTGGTGCGCGGAGCGGCGGCGGCGAAGGACGCGCCGGCGGGCGCGCTGCTCGAGGTGGCCCATGGCGCGACGAGCGCGGCGGACTTCGACGAGCTCGCCCGCGTGCTGCGCGGCCCGTTCCCGCCCCTGCTGCGCGAGTTTTTCTTCGTGAACACCGACGTCGGCGCGCCGGAGCTTGCGAGCGCGGTCGCGCGCGCGATCGTGCGCGCGCGGCCGGAATGCGTGCTCGCCGTCGTGCGCTGTCGCGTCCCGCGCACGTTCCTCGACTGCAACCGACGCATCTCTCGCGACACGCTCGCCCGCGCGAGCACGGCCGAGGAGATGACGCCGGGACTGCAACCTTGGGTGCAGGACGAGCGCGATCGCGCGCTGCTGCTCGAGCGCTACTTCGCCTACCGCGAGACGGTTTCGCGCACCTTCGAGGGCGTGCGCGCTCGGGGAGGCGCGACGCTCTTCGTGCACAGCTACGCGCCGCGCTCGATCGACGTGGCGATCGACGAGCACATCGCGCAGTCGCTGCGCGCGGCCTACGCACCCGAGCGCATCGGCCGCTGGCCGCTGCGACCCGAGATCGACCTGATCACGGCGGATCCCGAGGGAGTCGAGCTGGCGCTGCCAGAGCTCGCGGCGCGCGCCGAGCGCGAGTTCACGGCCGAGGGCTTCGAGGTGTCTCGCAACAGCGCCTATCCGCTGCATCCCGTCACGCTGGCGCACGAGTTCGCGGCGCAACGTCCGGCTTCCGCGCTGTGCCTCGAAGTGCGCCGCGACCTGCTGGTGCGCGAGTTCGTGCCGTTCGTCGAGCTCGCCACGGATGCCGAGCGCGTGTCGCGGGCCGCCGCGCCGCTCGCGCGCGCCCTCGCACCGTTCGTCGCGACGCAGCGCTAGCACGCCGCGGCTATCCTTGGCGCTCGCATGCGCGAGACCGCCGCCGTCCTGACCCTCGATCGCTTCGCCACGTCGGACGCCAAGACGGCGCACGGCCTCGTGCGCGGTCCCTGCCGCTTCGAAGTGATCGCGCTCATCGATGCGCTCGCCGCCGGGCGCGACGCGGGCGAGCTGCTCGACGGACGCGCGCGCGAGATTCCCTCGTTCGCGTCCCTCGATGCGCTGCTCGCCACCGGTCGCAGGCCCGACGTGGTCGTGGTCGGCGTCGCGACGCCCGGAGGAGTGCTGCCACAGGCGCTGCGCGCGACCCTGCTCGCGGCACTCGAGCGCGGCATCGGCGTGGTCAACGGCCTGCACCACTTGGTCGGCGACGAGCCACAGCTGCGCGCCGCCGCCGAGCGCAGCGGTGCGAAGATCATCGATGTACGCCGCCCGAAATCCCGCGCGGAGCTGCACTTTTGGAGCGGCGCGATCGCTCAGGTCCGAGCGCCGCGGCTGGCGCTGCTCGGCACCGATTGCGCGCTCGGCAAGCGCACGACGAGCCAGTTGCTCGCCAAAGCGGCGCGCGAGCGCGGCATCGCGACCGAGGTGATCTACACCGGCCAGACCGGCTGGATGCAGGGCTGCGGCTGGGGCTTCGTGCTCGATTCGACGCCCAACGACTTCGTGTCGGGCGAGCTCGAGCACGCGATCGTCGAGGCCGACCGCGAAGCGCGGCCCGACCTGATCGTGCTCGAAGGCCAGTCGGCGCTGCGCAATCCGTCGGGACCGTGCGGCGCGGAGTTGATCCTCTCGGGAGGCGCGCGCGGCGTGATCCTGCAGCACGCGAGCGCGCGGCGCTTCTTCGAAGATCAGGAGCGCCTCGGCAACCTGATTCCCTCGCTCGCCTCCGAGATCGCGCTCGTCGGCATGTACGGCGCGCAGGTGCTCGGCATCGCGCTCAACCACGAACACCTCGAGGAATCCGAGCGCGCCGCGACGCGCGAGCGCATCGCGCGCGAAACAGGCCTGCCCGTCGCGTACCCGCTGCTCGAACCGCTCGATCCGCTGCTCGACGCCGTGCAGGCCTATGTGAAGCGCGAGACGCGCGCGTGAGGATCGCCGCGCTCCGTTCGCGCCTCGTGCGCATTCCGCTCACGCGTCCCTACGCGATCGCGGGCGGGAGCTGGGACAAGGTCGAGATGGTGCTCGTCGAGCTCGAGGGCGACGACGGCACGCTCGCGTACGGCCAAGCGTCGCCGGCGGAGGAAGTGACGGGCGAGAGCGCGGAGCAGGCGGCGCGTGCGCTCGCTCCCACGCGACTCGAGTGGCTCATCGGTCGCGAGCTCGGCGAGTTCGAGGCGCTGAAGCTCGAGCTGCAACAGCGCATCGACGGTCCTGCGACGCGCGCGGGCGTCGACATGGCGCTGCACGACCTCGCCTCGCGAGCCGCAGGAAAACCGCTGGTCGAGTGGCTGGGGCGCGCCCATGGCTCGCTGCGCACGTCGATCACGATCGGGCTCAAGAGCGTCTCCGAGACGCTCGCGGAAGCGGACGAGTACGTCGCGCGCGGCTTCGCGCTGCTCAAGGTCAAGACCGGCGCGGACATCGAGCTCGACCTCGAGCGGCTCGCGAAGCTGCGCGAGCGATTCGGGGCGCGCGTGGAGCTGCGGATCGACGCGAATCAGGGCTACGACCTCGCGGCGTTTCGCAAGCTCGCGGCGCGCGCCGACGTGCTCGACCTCGCACTGATCGAACAGCCGATGCGGCCCGAGCTCGACGGCGAGCTGGCCGCGTTCGCATCACTGCGCGCGCGACTGGTCGCGGACGAGAGCGTGCATTCCACGCGCGACCTCGCGCGCCTTGCGAGCTGCGGCAGCCCCTACGGCGGCCTCAACGTCAAGCTGATGAAGAGCGGCGGCCCCGGCGGCGCACTCGAGCTCGCGCGCGCCGCGCAGGCCGCGGGCTATCGGCTGCTGTGGGGCTGCATGGACGAGAGCGTGCTCGGCATCGCGGCGGCGCTGCACTGTGCGCTCGCGCTGCGCGCGACGGCGTGGCTCGACCTCGACGGCAGCTTCGACCTCGCACGCGACCCCTTCCGCGGCGGCTTCGCGCTCGAACGGGACAGGCTCTCCACTCTGGCGCGCGTGGGACTGGGCGCGGAACTCGCCCTCTGAGCGCGCTCCATCGAAGCCGAGCGCGCTCCATCGAAGCCGAGCACGCTCCATCGAGGCTGAGCGCGCTCGATCGGGGCGCGAGACGCGGGGCTAGCCGCGCAACGAGTGGTGATCGAGCTCGCGCACGGTGGCGCGCGCGCGCTCGAGCACGTCCTTGGGCGCCTTGCGGCCGTAGTTGGCCGCCGCGAGCTCGAGCGCGAGCGCCGCCGCGCGCGAGGCGAGCTCCGCGGGCGCGCCTTCGCGCTCGAGGCGCTGCGCGAGATCGGGCGTCACGACCGTGGCCGGATCGTCGCCGAGGCGCGCGGCGAGGTACGCCGGATACAGACGCGTCACGTCGCCGCCGGGGCGAATCAAGCGCGTCTCGAAGTCCGCGGCCATGGCGTGCTCGTTGGCGCTCGGCGGGCCGCGGCGGCTGCGCGCGCGCAGCACGAGGCCGATCGCGATCAGCGCGAGGCCACCGGCCACGACCAGCACCAGCGGAGACGACAGCGGCGGCGCGGGCGCGGAGATGTCGGTGAGCGCGGGGAGCATGGGGCGGCGGACGCGCAACGGCAGGGGCGGCGCGCGGGCTATTTCATAGCGTCCGGGGGCGGCGGGCGTGAAGTAGGCGAGCTCCACGGGCGGGATCTCGCGCACGCGCTCCTCGGTCACACGCAGCTCGCACTCGATGCGCAGACTGCCGTCCCCGAGCTCGGAACGCTCGGACACCACGTGCAGGCCGTCGAACGGGCCGATGCGCGGCGCCGCGAAGTGGCCGAAGTTGCCTTGGCCCGCGATCTGCGTGGTGAGCAGCAGCACGCCGCCGACCTCCACCTCGCGCGGCTCGGCTTCGGTCAGGATCGTGAAGTTCCCCACCGCGCCGCCGAACTGCGGCGGGCGGCCCTGCTCGGGCAGCGCGAGGGCCCGCAGGCGCGCGAGCGGACCGCGCACGCGCGCGTCGACGCGATCGCGCGGCACCCGCCCGCGAAACGGGTCGACGTCGAAGGCGCTCGCATAGGCCAAGCGCAGCTCCGTGCCATCGAGCACGAGCTCTCCGGGAGACTCGGGCAACCACTCGAAGGCGAGCGCGTGCAGCGCGAAGGTGCGGCCGTCGCGCTCGATGTCCGCGCGCGCACAGGCGAGCGCGATGCCGCCGTCGAGCGCGAGAGTGCGCGAGGGAGCGCACGCCTGTAGTGCGAGCCAGCGGCCGCCGCGCGGCTCGCGCAGCCACGGTGCGCGCACCTCGACGGGCAGGTCGAGCGAGCGCGCGAACAGCGGGACGAGATCGCTCTCGAGGAAGCCGCGCTCGATGCCGATTCGGAGCTCGACGCGCTGAGGAACGCCGACGTGGGCCTGCGATGTGGCGGGCTCGAGCTCGAGGAACACTCGGCCGTCGTCCGTGAAGTCGCGCGGCGCGCTCGCTTGCGGCACGGACCGGGGGAGCTTGGCGGCGAGCGTCCCGCTCGCGAGCGGTGCGGCGAGGAGCGCGAGCAGCGTGGCGCGGTGGTCAGGCGACATCGGGGCGACCCGCCGTGCGGCGCGGGCGGGAGAAGGTAGCGCGCCCGCCCTAGGGTGCCTACACGGGCGCGCCGCGCCGTGCCGCTGCCGCGTCCTGCTAGAATCCGCGCCGCGTTTTCCGGCCGACCCCCGCCCCTACCGTCCTGCCCCGGCCGATCGCAGCAAGCAAGCAGACCCTCATGGGCCTCCAACAGATCAGCGATGGCGCCGACCATCACGAGATGCGGCGCTTCGTCAAGTCGCTCCTCGACGACGTACACGCTCTCGAGCAGATGCTCGCGCAAGGCAAGATCGAGTCCGGCACGCGCCGCATCGGCGCCGAGCAGGAGATGTTCCTCGTCGACCGCGCGCTGCAGCCGGCCAAGCTCGCGCAAGTGCTGCTCGCCAAGCTCGGCGCCGAGAGCTACACGACCGAGCTCGGCCTGTTCAACCTCGAGGCCAACCTGCTCCCGCAGGTGCTCGGAGGCGACTGCTTCGCGCGCATGCACGGCGAGCTGACGATGCTGCTCGAACGCGCGCGCGCGGCGGCCGCCGAGGAGCAGGCGCAGATCGTGCTGTGCGGCATCCTGCCGACCCTCGAGAAGGCGCACCTCTCGCTCGACTACATGACGCCGAGTCCGCGCTACCTCGCGATGAACCGGCTGTTGACGCAGATGCGCGGCGGCAAGTTCGACTTCCGCATCAAGGGCGCCGACGAGCTCTCGACCTCGCACGACAACGTGATGCTCGAGGCCTGCACCACGAGCTTTCAGGTCCACTATCAGGTCTCGGCCGATGAGTTCGCGAGCTGCTACAACCTCGCGCAAGTGATCACCGCGCCCTGCCTCGCGGTGGCGGTCAACTCCCCGACGTTGCTGCAGCACCGGCTCTGGCACGAGACGCGCATCGCGCTGTTCCAGCAGTCGCTCGACACGCGCAGCGAGCACATGGCCGAGCGCGGCCAGCGTCAACGCGTCAACTTCGGCGAGCGCTGGGTCGACGACTCGATCCTCGAGATCTACCGCGAGGACGTGGCGCGCTTCCGCTCGCTGATCGCGATCGCGTCCGACGAGAACCCGCTCAAGGTGCTCGCGCAGGGCGGCGTGCCGCAGCTGCGCGCGCTGCGCCTGCACAACGGCACCGTCTACCGCTGGAATCGCCCGTGCTACGGCATTTCCAACGGCAAGCCGCACCTGCGCATCGAAAACCGCGTCATTCCCGCCGGTCCGTCGGTGCTCGACGAGATCGCCAACGCAGCCTTCTTCGTCGGCCTGATGTGCGCCGCCGCGGAGTTCGGCGACGTGACCGCCGCGATGAGATTCGACGACGCGCGCGCGAACATGGTCGCCGCGGCGCGCTACGGGCTGCACGCGCGTTTCCGCTGGCTGCGCGGCCGGGCGTGGAGCGCGGACGAGCTCGTGCTGTCGCAACTGCTGCCGATCGCGCGACGCGGATTGGCGAACTCGAAGGTCGCGGCCGACGACATCGATCGCTACCTCGGCGTGATCGAGGAGCGCGTGCGCGCCGACCGCACCGGCGCGCAGTGGTCGCTCGACTCGCTCTCGTCCATGGGGGAGCGCGGACGTCCGCTCGAGCGCTACCGCGCCCTCACCGCGGCGCTGATCGAACGCCAGAAGACCGGCGCACCCGTTCACGAGTGGTCGCTCGCCAGCCTCGAGGAGCGCGACAACGCGCGCGAGAACTATCGCACCGTGCGGCAAGTGATGAACAAGGACTTGTTCACCGTGCGCCCCGACGACGTGGCGGACCTCGCGGCCAGCCTGATGGAGTGGCAGAAGATCCGCTACGTGCTCGTGGAGGACGAGGACGGACACTTCGTCGGCCTCGTCTCGCACCGCGCGGTGTTGAGCATGCTCGCGCGCGCCAAGGCGGGCGATGGCTCGACGCGCAGCGTGCGCGAGATCATGCGCGCGGACGTCGTGACCGTGACGCCCGACACGAGTTCGCTCCAGGCGCTCGAGTTGATGCGCCGCAACAAGATCGGTTGCCTGCCGGTCGTCGAGGATGGACGGCTCGTGGGAGTGCTCACCGAGCACGACTTCATGGAGCTCGCGTCCGTGCTGCTCGATCGCTGGCTCAAGGACGCCTGAGCGAGCGGACATGGGCTGCGCGCTGGAAGTGCCCGCGGTGGCCATGCCGAGGGTCCTCGGCCGCGTGGGTCGCTCCGGTGGCCCCACGCTCGTCGTGACCGCGGGCATCCACGGCAATGAACCCGCGGGCGTGCGCGCCGCCCAACGCGTGCTCGCCACGCTGCGCGAGCGCGACACGCCGCTCACAGGCGAGCTCGTCGCGCTCGTCGGCAATCGCGCCGGACTCGCGGGCGGGGTGCGCTTCGTCGACGAGGACCTCAATCGCCTGTGGACCGCGGAACGGCTTGCCGCGCTGCGCAGGCGACCGAGTGCGCGCGATCACGCCGAGGACGGAGAGCAACGCGAGCTCGCGGCCGAGCTCGAGCCGCTGCTCGCGCGCGAGGGGGTGACGCTGCTCGACCTGCACTCGACCTCCGGCGACGGCCCGCCGTTCGCGCTCGCCGGAGACACCCTGCAAAACCGGCGAGTGGCCCGCGCCCTGCACGTGCCCTTCTTGCTCGGGCTCGAGGAGACCGTGCGCGGCACGCTCATCGAGCACGTCGGCGCGCTCGGCCACGTCGCGATCGTGGTCGAAGGCGGGCCGAGCCGCGACCCGCGCACCGTCGAGCTGCTCGAATCCGCGCTGTGGGTCACGCTCGTCTCGAGCGGCGTCGCAAGCGAGGGCGAGCTCCCCGAGCTCGAGCTCCATCGCGAGCGGCTGCGCTCCGCCGCGCACGGCCTACCGGCGGTGATCGAGGTCGCGCATCGCCACGAGATCGCGCCCGAGGACGAGCGGCGCTTCGAGATGTTGCCGGGCTTGGCGGGCTTCGCGCGCGTCGAGCGCGGCGCGCTGCTCGCTCACTCCGGCGGCGGCCGCGAGCGCCCCGTGCACGCGCCGTTTGGCGGGTTGCTGCTGCTGCCGCGCTACCAGAGTCAGGGCCGCGACGGCTTCTTTCTCGGAACCAGCGTCTCGCGCGCGTGGCTCGCGCTCTCCGCCGCTGTGCGCCGCCTGCACCTCGAACGACTGCTCGGCCTGTTGCCCGGCGTGCGCGTCGAGGCGCGCGCGGGCCACTCGCTCACCATCGATCGCCGCATCGCACGCTTCTTCGCCGCGGAGCTGTTCCACCTGCTCGGCTATCGCTGCCGCGAGGAGCACGGCCGCGCGCTCGTCGTCTCGCGCCGCAACGAGCGCCTGTAGAACGAGCGCCTGTAGAACGAGCGCCCGTAGAACGAGCGCCCATGGAACGAGCGTGGGTGCCGCGCCGCGCAAGCGAACACGACACCCTCCGTGAACCGTGCCGCGCGCCGCGGGGGCGAGCGCGAGGCGAGGCGGAGTGGGAGTCCCTCAGCGGGCCCGGTTGCGCATGTCCATGCTGGTGATCGACGCGCCGATCGGCGCGCTCGACAGCGGAGTCCCGAGCACGCCCGGGGCTTCGAGCGGGCTGCAGACGAGCTCCTGCGTGCCGGAGTTGACCCACAGGAGCTTCGTGCTGGTCACGTCGAAGCGCAGCAGCGCCATGTTCGCTTGCGTGCCGCTGCCGACGAGCGAGAGCGTGCCGTCGAGCGTCGCGTTGCTCGGATCCTGATCGACCGCGTAGCAGGACCACGCCGCGTTCGCGGTGTCGGCGATCATCATGCGACGACCGTCCGGCGAGAGCGACATCACGAGCGGGTGGATCGTCGTCGGGAACGGCGAGCCCGCGACGGGCGTGAGCGTGCCGGCGGCGAGGTCGACCGAGTGCACGGCCATGCGCGGCGAACCGATGTGGCCCGTGAACACGAAGCGACCCGATGCGTCGAACAGACAGCGGAACGGGTCGGTGGCGTTGGTGCGCACACTGCCGCGGTAGGTCAGCGCGCCGGACTGCGGGTCGATCGAGAAGAGCTCGAGCTCGTCGCCGGCCGAATCGGGAACCGCGAGCAGGCGACCCGTCGGGTGCACGGCGGGCGGCCACAAGTAGCCAGAAACGGCCGTGGAACCGAGCGGATCGAGCGCGCCGGTGTTCGCGTTGAAGTCGTAGCGCACGATGCTCGGACCACTGTTGCCGTTGGACGCGAGGTACGCGCGGCGACCCGAGGGATCGAACGCGAGGCCCGCGTTGTTGCGCTCGGTGCCCGTGCCCGTGCCCGGCTCCATCCTCCCGAGCGCGTCGAGCGCGTGGAGACTGAGCGCGGGAGCGCCCGTGGCGTTGCCGTGCGCGACGATCAGGTGTTCGGAGTACGGATGCACGGCGACCGTGCGCGGATCGACGCCGCCGGTGCTGAAGGGCGTCGCGGGAAGATCGACGAGCTCGCCCGTGTTGGTGTCGAACGAGTACTCGTACACCGCGTCGTTCGCGATGCTGGTCGCATACACGTTCTCGGTCACGAGGCGATACGGCACGTGGTCGCGCACGAAGTCGAAGTCCGAGAGCGCGTTGCCGCGCAAGTGCACGCCGACTTCCGCGAAGCTGAGCTGACCATCGGGCTCGATGTCGTACACGAGCAAACGACCGTCGGTGAGCGCGGCGTAGGCCTGCGTACCGCGCGGCTCGACCTCGAGGTGCGCAACCGGCGCGAGTCCGGGCACGGTCGCGGGCGACAGCGCGGCGGGCGCGCCGCTGAGCGAGTCGAGCGCGAACATGCCGATCGCGTTGCCCGAGGCGGACGCGACGTACAGGCGCGAGGCGTCGGGCGTGATCGAGAGCGCGACGTCGCCCGTCGCGGTGATGTTCGCGGGACTCCAAGCGAGCGCCACGAGCGCGCCGGTCTGGAGCGTGATGTCAAAACCCCAGAGCGCGCCCGAGGGGCCGCCGACGACGTAGAGACGCTCGCCATCGGGCGCGATCGCCAGCTCGCCGACGCCGACGCTCGTCGGCGAGAAGCTGACGCCGCCATAGGCGCCCGTGATCGGATCGATGCTCACGCTCGCGACCACGCCGTCATCGCCGAGCGTGGCATAGAGCGCGCTGCCAGTGGGCGAACAGACAAGATCGCCCAGCGCATTGCCCACGACCAGCGTTCCGGCGCTGAGCGCCGTGAGCGCGCCCGTGTCGACCTCGACCGAGTACGCGTGCAACGTGCCAGCGCTCGTCGCGGCGAAGAGGAAGCGACCGTCGGGTGAGCAGGCCATCGCCGTCACGTTGGCGTCGAGCGTCTCACTGCCGCTCGCGGCCTTCAGCTCGTCGCTGAAGAGCTCGAGGCGGTGCACGTCGAGGCGCGGACCGTTCGAGACGAAGGCGTACAGACCCCAGGGATGCACCGTGACGTGGGAGATCCCCGCGCCGCTCCACTGCCAGCCGTTGGGAATCAGGTCGCCGCCGGTGGGACGACGCCAGAAGTTGGTCAGCGTGCCGGCGCCGCCGTCCGCGAGGATCAAGCCGCGCGCGAAGGGCGGCACGACATCGAGCGTGTAGGTGCGCGACGAGGATTGGCCGGTGCAGTCGGTGGTGGTGATCTCGAAGGCCGCCGACTCGAGCGCGATCGGCACGCCCAAGAGTTCGCCCGTGGCCGCGTCGAGCACGACACCCTCGGGCAACTCGCCCGAGGTCAGCGCGAAGTTCGACCCTTGACCGGACTCAAACACCGGCGTGAACTTGGCGCGCACGCCTTGGCCGAGTTCACTGGGCAGCTGCGGGTAGCTGAAGCTCGGTGCAGCGAGCAGGACCTCGACCTGCAACTGCACGGAGGTCGAGCCCGCGGCGTTGGAGGCGGTGACCGTGTAGGTCGCGTCCGCGGTCACGACGTCCGGCGTGCCCGAGATCTCTCCCGTCGCTTCGTTGAAGGACAAGCCGCTCGGCAACGCGGGCTCGACGCTCCACGTCGTCGGGCTTCCACCGGCGGTCTGGGGCAGCGCGGGCGCGACCTCGCCGCAGGGCTCAAACGAGAAGTCGAGGCTGCCGTAGTTGATCGCTTGGGGCGGCAGGAGGCCGCCGCCTGCGCCGCCGCCGCCTCCACCCGAGCAGGCGGTGAGCGTCAGGGCCGAGGCGAGCAGGGCGAGCTTGCGGAACGTGAACTGCATGGAGGGATGGACCTTCGGTCGGGGACTGAGGAATTCGCATCTGGCCTTCGGCCCGGCGCCGCTGGAGGGTGAAGCGCGCGCCGCCGCGCGCGCCCAACTCCGGCCGCAGATGCAAATTCCTTCCAGTTGCCGGTGGCCGCGCCCGAGCGCGCCGCGGTCGCGCGCGCCGCGCCCGACGACCCCTTGGCCGCCCGCACGCGCCCCGTACACTCTCCGCCCCATGGACGAGTGGAAGCCGAACATCGACACGTGGCAAGCGCGGCTCGCGCAGTGGCAGGCGCGCTTCGACGAGGAGTACTCCGCGCTGGCGCGCAAGCGCAAGGGCTGGTTCCGGCAGCTCTCCGCGGGCGAACTCGAGGACATCGCCGCGCAGGCCCGCACGGCGGCGGGTGACGACCTCGCCAAGGAGCTGTTCGGCTTCTTGGCGGAGCTGTGCGACGCCTACCGCGCCGAAGCACTGCCCCAGCCGCGCGCCAAGGTGCGCGCGTGGATCGGCATGCAGCCCGAGCTCCTCCACGCCGCGTGGAGCTTCAGCGTGCAAGCGCTCGAGCTCGCCCGCGGCGCGGACGCCCAGCGCGCGCTCGAGCGCGGCCTCGCCGCCGCCTCGATCGTCGACGTGCGCGTCGACTTCAACGCCGTGCTCGAGCTGCTCGGCCGCTACTCGGTCGCCGCTCGCAAGGCCGACGTCGACCCCAAGGCGCTGTTCGCCTCGACCGCCGCGCTCTCCAACCGCGGCATGGGCGGCGGCGGAGCCCACTTCAGCCAACTGCTCGCGGGATTCGAGACGTCCTCGTACTTCCGCGACTGCGTGCGCCCCAAGCTCGCGCGCGCCTGAGCGTGCCGCGTCACGCCCCTGCTCGCTCTCCACTCACTCTTCGGCGAGCAGCTTCATGATCGTCGCGTCGTAGAGGTCCGCGGGACTGTCGTTCCAGCGCACCTTGCCGTGGCGATCGATCAGCACGAGGTGGGGAATCGAAGTGGCCTTGTAGGCGAGCGAGGTCGCGCCGTTGTCCTGAAACACTGGGAAGTTGTAGCCCTTGCTCTGCACGTGCAAGAGGATCGACTCGGGCGTCTGACCCTGCTGGTGATCGGTCACGCCGATGAGCGCGAGGCCCTTGGGCCCCAAGCGCCGCGCGAGGTCGATCACGAACGCCTCTTCCTTGGCGCAGTTGGGGCACCACGTGGCCCAGAAGTACAGCGCCACGACCTGCCCGCTCAGGATCTCGAGCGGCGCGGGCTCGCCGACGATCCAGCGCTCGGCCTTCCACGGCGTCGCGGCCGTGCCGAGCTGGCGCGCGAAGCCGAGCTCCGACTTCATGTTCTCCGTGCGATTCGACCGCGGAAAGTCCTTCAAGAAGCGCTCCATGTCGGCGATCGCATCGCTGCCCTTCAGCAGGTGTCGCCGCGTCATGGCGCGGTACTCCAGCGCCTTCTCGACGTAGTTGCGATCCATCGAGAACTGCTCGAGCACCGAGCTGTAGGCCTCCTCCGCCTGCGCGAGCTCGCCGCTGAACAGAAAGGTCGATCCGCGCATGTGGCGCGCGCGCGAGGCGATCGGCTCCTTGGGCGCCTCCGCGCAGACGCGATCGAAGAGCGTGCGGGCCTGCTCCATGTGCGCGCTCGCGAGCTCGGTGTTGCGGTGCAACACCTGCGCGCCACGTCCGGCCGAGAAGTAGCACACGCCGGCCTCGACCAACGCCTGCCGCGCGCGCGGCGCGGTCGGGAAGTCGCGCGCATAGGCCTCCCAACGCCCCGCCGCCGCCACGTAGTCCGCCTTGTTCTTGAGCTGCGCCGCCGCCTCCCAGGCCTGCGACTCCCTCGTCGGCGTCGGAGCCTGCGGCGTTTGGACGGGCAGCACGAGCACGGCGAGCAGGGCGATCAGGTTCACGACAGAGTCCTCGGATGGGGGCATGCGCCCGACGTGCATTCTGCACCTTCGGCCGGAGCCGATCCGTTGACCGGAAGAAAAACCTGGCCGGGGGAGGAAGTCGGGCGGCAAGAGAAACCGCGGCGCTGTGCGCTCCGACACCGCCGTGGAATGCGCCGTTTCGCGCTGCCAGCGAGTCCTTGCGGCCTCGGGCGGTCCGGGAGCGTCCCGCGCGGCGTGCGGGCACAGCGCCCGAGCAGCCGCGGGCGTCGGCGAGCCGATAGGGTGGCTCGCAAGGGCGCCCGCGGCGTCTTAGAGGCTCTCCCCCCATGACCGCCGAAGCCCCCTCCGAAGACGCGCCCGAAGACGCGCCCGAAGACGCTCCCGAAGACGCGCCCGAAGACGCCCGTGACCCGCTCGCGCCCGTGGCCGTGGCGCGCACGCACAGGGCGGGCGTGGCGCGCGAGTACGGGCTGGTGCTCGCGGCGGTCGGCATCGAGTGCGAGATCGTGCACTCGCCCGAGGAGCTCGCGCTGGTCGTCGCGCGCGAGCACGCGCCGCGCGCAAACTCGGAG
>VGZD01000019.1 GCA_016872715.1 Planctomycetota bacterium | reverse complement strand
AGCGCGCGAGGTCGCGCTCGCCCCACGCGAGGAGCTCGAGCGCCGCTCCCGCGAGATCGACGCGGCGAATCTCGGGATCGTCCTCGGCCGCGAGCGAACGCTGCTCGCCCTCGCTCCACAGGCGCAGACACGCGCCCGGTGCCGTGCGACCGGCGCGACCAGCGCGCTGGTCCGCGGAGGCGCGCGAGATGCGTTCGAGCACGAGCCGGTCGAGGCCCACGGATGGATCGAAGCGCATCACGCGGGCGAGCCCGCTGTCGACGACCGCCGTCACGCCGTCGATCGTCACCGACGTCTGCGCGACGTTCGTCGCGAGTACGACCTTGCGCGAAGCTCGGCGCTGCAGCACGGCGTCCTGCTGCTCGGGCGGGAGATCGCCGTACAGCTCGTGAAGTTCCACTCCGCGACGGCTCGCGATGTCGCGCAGCTCTTCCTTCGTGCGGCGAATCTCGCCGACGCCGGGCAAGAACGCGAGCACGTCGCCGTTCGTCGAGTCGAGCGCGCGCGCGACAGCGGCGGCCATCTGGCGCTGCAGCGGCACGCGCTCCTCGTAGCCGAGATAGCGCACATCGACGGGAAACAGCCGCCCCTCGCTCTCGACGAGCGGAGCGTCACCGAGAAAGCGCGCGAGCGCATCGGGAACGAGCGTCGCGGACATCGCCACGAGTCGCAGGTCGGGCCGCGCCTCGCGCTGGAGCTTGCGGGTCATGGCCAGCGACAAGTCCGTGTCGAGGCTGCGCTCGTGGATCTCGTCGAAGATCACGCAGCCGACGTCTTCGAGGAACGGATCCTCCTGCAGGCGCCGCACGAGAATGCCCTCGGTGACGACGAGCAGGCGCGTCGCGCGCGACGCGCGGCGATCGAAGCGCACGTTCCAGCCCACTTCGCCGCCGAGCTCGACGTTGCGCTCGAAGGCGATGCGGCGCGCGGCGGCGCGCGCGGCGAGGCGGCGCGGCTCGAGCATCACGACCTGCTTGCCGCCGGCGAGGCCAGCGTCGAGGATCGCGCCGGGCACACGCGTGGTCTTGCCCGCGCCGGTCGGCGCGCGCAGCACGACGTTGCGCGAACGGCGCAGCGCGGCCACGAGCTCGGGCAGCACGGCGTCGATCGGGAGCGCGCTCGGCGGGGGCATCGCGGCGCATCTTCGCGCCACGGCGCGGTTCCTCAAGCGAAACCTGCGCGCGCGGCGCGTCGCATGGGGCGCGTCCGTCGTGTAGGGTCTCACGCAGCGTGCTGGAGAAGAAACCGCTCATCCTGCTGGCCCTCGTGATCGCGCTCGCGGCCGTGCTGCGTCTGCGCGGGCTCGATCGCGAGCTGCCCCACGCGCCGGAGCCCGACTCGTACCTCGTGCTGCAGACCGAAATCCTGCGCGCCGCCCGCGCGCCGGACATGAAGCAGTCGGAGAAGGGCTTCTATGCCTATCCGCTGACGTTGGCGAGCGGACTTGCGCTCCTGCCAGAGGCGCAGGCGAGTGCGGATGCAACGCTCGAGGAGCACCTCGCCGTCGCGGGCGCCGACGCGCGCCGCGGACGCACGTTGGTCGCGTGGCTCTCGCTGTTGCTCATTCCGGGGACGTGGTTCCTCGCGCGCCGCTTCACGACCACGCTCGGCGCACTGGTGGCCGCGCTGCTCGCCGCGACGTCGCTGCTGCACCTGGAGTTCAGCCAGCAAGCACGCCACCACGCGCCGCATGCGAGCTTCGCGCTGCTCGCCGTGCTCTCGGCCCTGCAACTGCGCGCGCGGCCCGACTGGGTGCGCTACCTCGTCGCGGCATCTGTGGCGCTCTTGGCGCTGGGC
This sequence comes from Planctomycetota bacterium, assembly GCA_016872715.1. Lineage (GTDB taxonomy): Bacteria > Planctomycetota > UBA1135 > UBA1135 > F1-120-MAGs118. The sequence continues at coordinate 41,621 of VGZD01000019.1, read as the reverse complement.
ATGTTGCACAGCGGCTGGTTCGCGCTCCTGCCGATCGTCGTCGCACACCTGCTGCGCTCCAAGAGCGGCACGCGCGCGCCGCAGTGGGCACTGCTCGCGCCGATCATCGCGAGCGTCCTCGCGTGGTTGGCCTTGTATCCGCGCGTCGATGGCAAGCTCGACGAGAGCGCGTCGGTGTCCGAAGGCGGACACACGCTCTACTGGCGCGATCTGGACTTCAGCGGCACCGCGAAGAGCGCACGGCTCCTGTTCGACTACGATCCTGGCCTGACCGTGCTCGCCGCGCTCGGTGCGCTGATGCTGGCGGTCCATGCACGCAGCTTGTGGCGTGCCGCGTCGCGGGAGCGCCGCAGCGACGTGCTGGTCGTGCTCGCGTACGCCCTGCCCTACGCGCTCGCGCTCGGCGTGTACAAGGAGACGGTCGATCGCATGCTGCTGCCGCTCGTGCCGTTCCTCGCGACGCTCGCGGCTCTCGCCGTCGTTGGACTCGTCGGACTTCTGCCGTCGAACGTGCGTGTTCTGGGCGTGGCGCTGGCTCTGGCCGTGCCCGCCTTCGGCGCGGTGCGCTACGCGAGCGTGCGCGACGCGCGCGACACGTTCGAGCAGTGCGCGGACTGGCTGGTGCAGAACGCAAGCGAGGGGCGCACGCTGGTCGCCAGCCGCTTCAACTTGCCGCTCGCCGGAGACGCCCACGCCCTCGAGCGCGTGAAGGACGACCACTCGACGCGCCAGCGGCGCTGGATGCGCTACCAGATCGAGCACGGACCGCTGCCGCGCTCGCGCGACGTGCTCGCGATGCCGGGGCGGCTGTTCGCGGGCGCGGATCCCGAAAAATCCAAGGCGCGGCTCGCGAAGTTCCTCGACGAGGAGCGGCCGCAGTGGGTCGTCGTGGACGTCTCGAAGTACGTGCTCACAAACCCATCGATGAAGGAACTGCGCGACTGGGCCGCGCGCAACGGCTCGCTCGCCGCGACGTTCTCCGGCGAGCTCGCGCAATGGACGACGGAGCTTTCGCTCGACTATCAGGACGTGCCGCGCTTGTTCGAGCGACTGTGCTCGGCCACGGCCTTCGGGCCGACGCTCGAGGTCTACCGCATCGGGCGCTGAGCGCGCACAATCACGGGCATGCTGGCGGGAGTTTTGATCGCGCTCGGCGCGTGGCTGCAAGAGGGTGAGGACGCGCCCAGCGTGCCGCGGCTCGGCATGCCGGCGCTCGAGATCGGGGGCACGACGTCGGTCACGGGTCTGGCCTTCGACGATCGAGGCGGACTGTGGGTGTGCGATCCGGAGCGCGGCGGCGTGGTGCTGCACGCGGCCGGGGACACGCGGAGGGTCGAGGTGGGTGCGCTCGCGCGAATCTCGGATGTCGCGATCCGAGGCGAGAGCATCTTCGTGTCCGGGTCCGATGCCGTGGTCGAGCTCTCTCCTAGCGGCGTCGAGCTGCGCCGGATCGGCGCGTGGGGTCGCGCACCGGGCGAGTTGCGCGAGCCCGGCGGCATCGCTGTCGCGGGCGAGTTCCTCTACGTCGCCGACACGGGCAACGATCGCGTGCAACGCTTCTCGCTCGCGGAGCACGCCGTGCGCACCTGCGGCGAGCGCGGACGGGCGGAGGGCCAATTCCTGCGACCGAGCGACGTCGCCGTCGACGAGGCCGGCTGCGTGTACGTGAGCGACAGCGGCAACCATCGCGTCGTGAAGCTCGATCGCGACTTGAAGTTCCTCAAGGCGTGGGGCGACTTCGGACCGCACCCGGGCTTCTTCGCGGAGCCCGATGGCCTCGCGTGGCACGCGGGCGAGCTCTACGTCGTCGACGCCGACAACCACCGCGTGCAGGTGTTCGACGCCGAGGGCGGACGCCGTCACGAGTGGGGTCTGCACGCGCTGCTCCCGCGCGAAGGCGACGGCAAGCTGCACTATCCGCGCAAGATCGCTCTGCGCGAGGGCCTCGCCGCGCTCTCGGAACCCTACGAAGACCGCGTGCAGCTCTTCCGCCGCACCGAGCCCGGCGAAGAGGTGCCGCAGCCGCAGCGCTTCGAGCGCGTCGTCTCCGCGCACTTCGGCGGACATGTCAGTGTGGCGGGCGACCTCGCGGCCCTGTGCGAGCCGACCGCGCCGAGCTTCGTGCTGTACGACGTGAACCACGCGCTCGAGGTGTGGGAGCCGGTGCTCGTCGCGCGCACGGGCTCGTGGGGACGGCGCGTCGGCCAGATGCTCGCGCCCTCGGACGTCGAGCTCGACTCACAGCGGCGCCAACTGTGGCTCGCGGACGCCGATGCGGGCACGCTCTCCCTGTGGAGCTTGGACCACGACGAGTCCAAGCCGCTCGAGTTCGACTTCTTCAAGGCGCGCATGGTGCGCTCGCTCGACTTCGCGGCGCTGCATGCACAACGGCTCGACGATGCGAGGGAGCCGATCCGTCCCAACGCGCTCGAGCTCGGTCCGAATGGCTCGCTCTTCGTGCTCGACACGCTCGCGCGCTCGCTGTTCGTGGTGGCCGGCGACCTCTCCAGCGTGCGACTGCTGTGCGCGGAGCTCGGGCCGCGCCCCGTCGATGTGGCGTGGAGCGAGCTGCATCGGCGCGCGTGGATCATCGACGCGCAGGCGTGCCACGTGGGCTCGCTTGCACTCGACGATGCGCGGGCCCGCTACGAGCCACGCTTCGGCGCGCGCGGGCGCGGCGACGGCGAGTTGCTCTCCCCCTCCGGCTTGGCGGTCGCCGCCGATGGAACGCTGCTCGTGGTCGACGAAGCGGCGCACCGCGTGTCGCGCTTCGACCCGCGGGGGACGTGGATCGGGTCGTTTGGCGCGCGCGGAACGGGATCGCGCGAGTTTCACAAGCCGCGCGGCATCGATGTCGACGAGCAGGGTCGTGCATGGGTCGTCGACTGGGGCAACCACCGCGTGCAGGTCCTGTCGCTAGCGGGCGAGTACTTGGCCTCGTTCGGAGCGCGCGCCTTCGTGCGCGAGGCGCTGCGGAGCAAATGATGCGCGCGAGGCTCGTCCATGTGTTCTTGCTCGTGGCGGCGTGCGCGACGGCCGACGATCGCGACGTGTCGGCGCCGTCCGATGGGCGCCACGAGAGCGCGCCGGTCGCCGCGCCGGACTTCGTGAGCCCCGCTGCGCTCCACAGCGCCGCGGGCACCTACCTGCTCGAACTCCAACCACCGCTTTGCGCCATGACGGACAACGAGAGCCTGCGCTTCGAGGTACGTGTCGCGGACGCGCGGACGCGGCGGAGCGCGTTGGACGTCATGCTCGCGATCGACGCCGCGATGCCCGAGCACGGGCACGGCATGAACCGCGTGCCGCGCATCACGCGCCTGGGCGAAGGTCACTTCCTCGTCGAGGGCATGTACTTCCACATGACCGGGCGCTGGGAGCTGTACTTCGACGTGACGCGCGGCGCGCTGACCGAACGCACGCAGTGTCGAGTGGAGTTCTCCGACGAATGAAGCTCGCGCTCGTGTTGGCGTTCTGGACCGGGGTGTCGGCCGCGCAGGAGGCCGAGTGGAGTGAGCGCGAGTGGGCCAAGGCGCGCGCGCACACGCCGCTCGCCGAGCCGCGGCCCAATCCCACCAATCGCTTCGCCGACGACGCGCGAGCGGCACGACTCGGACAGCGGCTGTTCTTCGATGCGCGCTTCTCCGCCAACGGCTCGGTGTCCTGCGCGAGCTGCCACGCTCCCGATCTGGGCTTCGCCGACGGCAAGTCGCTTTCGACGGGCCTCGGTCGCACGACACGCCACAGTCCGAGTCTGTGGAACGTGGCGCAACAACGCTGGCTGTTCTGGGACGGACGCGCGGACTCCCTCTGGGCACAGGCGGTGCAGCCGCTCGAAAACCCCAAGGAAATGGGCTTCGATCGCGTGTCGCTCGGGCATGCGCTGCGCGGCGACGCGGAGCTCGAGCGCGAGTACGAGGAGCTCTTCGGCGCCTTGCCGGACGTCACGACATGGCCTGCTCACGCCGCGCCGAGCGAGGACGGCTCCGAGCTCGCTGCGGCTTGGCAACGCATGGACCCACAGGCGCAGCGCGCCGCCAGTCGCGTGGCCGCGAACTTCGGCAAGGCGCTCGAGGCCTACGAGCGCAGGCTGCAACGGGGCGACGCGCCCTTCGACCGCTTCGTCGCCGGCGCCGCGCAGGCCCTCTCGGAGAGCGCGCGGCGCGGCTGGAAGTTGTTCGCGGGACGCGGCAATTGCCGCTCGTGCCACGCCGGTCCCGCGTTCACCGACGGCGAATTCCACAACATCGGCATTCCGCCGCTCGCGGGCGGCAAGGCCGACGATCCGGCGCGCTACGCGGGCATCGACCTCGTGCGCGCCGATCCATTCAACGCCCGCGGCGAGTTCAGCGATGCGCGCGAGGACGAGCGGGCGCTCGAGCTCGAGACTCTCGAGCGCTCGCCGCAGAACTTCGGCGAGTACCGCACGCCCTCGCTGCGCAACGTCGCGCTCACCGCGCCCTACATGCATCAGGGCCAACTCAAGACGCTGGCCGAGGTCGTGAACTTCTACTCGACCCTCGAAGGCGCAACTCCGATCGGGCACCACCAAGAACAGGTCCTACAGCCGCTGAAGCTCTCGGCCAGCGAAGCGGCCGATCTCGTCGCGTTCCTCGAGAGCCTCACGGGCGCGGCACCCTCGGCCGCCCTACTCGCTCCGCTCGACGCTCATCGCTGACGACGCTCATCGCTGACGACGCTCGCCTCTGACGACGAGTCGCGAGTCGAGCCCAGCCGCCGAGCGCGCTGTGATCAACTGGCCGCGAGCGCCGCGAACAACTCGCGCGGCAGCTTCTGCTCGGCGATGCGCACGCACAGGCGTTGCCAGCGCTTGGCAACCGTCTCGCGTGGAAGCTGCAGTCGTTCGGCGACTTCGGCCTGCGTCAGTCCCTCGATGCCGTAGTGGATCAGCAGCATGCGGTCCTCTTCCTCGAGCGACTGCACCCAACGCGCGACGAGCTTGAGCGACTCGTCCTTGGAGACGCGTCGACTGACGGCGGTCGCGCTGTCGGGCACGTCGAGCAGCTCGAGCGCCTTCGAGGCCCCGTCGCGCGAGCGCGCCTTGAAGGCAGGATTGTCGAGCTTGCGAAGCGCTTCGAGCAACACGTTCTTGGCGATGCGGAAGATCCAGAAGCGGAAGCTCGTGGTCGCGGGGTCGAACGTGGCGAACACGCGCCACGCGCGGCACCACACTTCTTGCACGACGTCCCCGGGGTCGACCCACTGGCGCAGCTCGGCGCGAATGCGCAGCTCGGCCCACGTGTAGAGCGACGGCGCGATGCGTTCGTAGAGCTCGGCGAAGCGCGCCGAGTCGCCGCCATGTGCCTGCCGCGCGAGCTCGCGCGTGTCCATGCGCTCGGAATCGTCGGGGCTGCGGCGCTCGGAGGCCATCGGACGGCCGATGCTACCACGCTCTCGCCCGCGGGCTCGGCGCGACTAGAATCGGGGCGTGAGCGGCCCCAACGAGCTCGACGATGCGGACTTGTTCGACTTCGTCGACGAGTTTCATCGCGATCGCAAGCAGGGCCGCGACTTCCCGCTGGCGCACTACCAGCAGCGCTATCCTCGCCGCGACGCCGCGCTCTCGCACGAGTACGAGCGCCTCGTCGGCGCGGCGCCATCGCCGCCACCGGCGCCGCCGAGCGCGAGCGTCGACGGGCGTCGCATCGGTCCCTACCGGCTACTGAAGGAACTCGGCAGCGGCGGGCAGGGCGCGGTGTGGCTCGCGGAGGACACCCGCATCGCGCGCCAGGTCGCGCTGAAGTTCATGCCTTCGAGCTTCGCGCTGCTCTCCTCCGATCGCCGCCGCCGCTTCCAGCGCGAGGCGGAAGTCGTGTCGCGCCTCGAGCATCCGTCGATCTGCCCCGTGTACGAGGCGCAGGTCGAGCACGATCCGCCGTACATCGCGATGCGCGCCATCGAGGGGGAAACGCTCGCGAGCGCGATCGCGCGTGCCCGCGCTGGCAACCAACGCGCCGACGATCCACTGCCCCTGCCGCCGCGCACGCCTGTAGAGCTGCGGCGCGTGCTCGCGTTCTTCGAGCGGGCCGCACGCGGGCTCCACGCCGCGCACGAGGCCGGAGTGGTCCACCGCGACATCAAGCCGGGCAACGTGATGGTGACGCGCGCGGGCGAGCCGGTGCTGCTCGACTTCGGTCAAGCGCGGGACGAGCGCGCGGAGCTGCACGAACGCACGCTTTCGGGCGAGGTGTTCGGCACGCCGGCGTACATGTCGCCCGAGCAGATCGAAGGCGCTGCGCAGGGCGTCGATCGCCGCAGCGATGTCTGGTCGCTCGGCGCGAGCCTGTTCGAGGCTCTCACGCTGCACCGTCCATTCCTCAGCCAGACGGTCGCGGCCCTGCTGCATGCGATCCGCACCGAGCCGCTGCCCAACCCGCGCGGTCGGCTCGGCGTGCGCGAGGAAGATGTCGCGGTCGTGCTCGAGACCGCGCTCGAGAAAGACGTCGCGCGCCGCTACGCGAGCGCGCTGGAGTTCGCCGAGGACCTGCGCCGCATCCGCGAGTACGAGCCGATCCGCGCTCGGCCTGCGAGCGCGCTGCTCAAGCTGCGACGCTGGGCCCAGCGGCATCCCTCGCTCGCCGTGGCTCTCGGCGCGGTGGCGATCGCCGTTGGGGGAGCTGCGTATCTCGGACAGCGCGAGCGGGAGGCACTCGAGCGCGAGGGAATTGCACAGCGCGAGCGCAGCGAGGCGCTGCGCACGGAGCTCGAGGCACGCAAACGCGAGGACGCCGCGCTCGACGGCGTGCTCGGTCGCTACCTCGCGATGCGCTCCGCCGACCTGCTGGCCGATGACCCCGCCGCGGCACTCGCGCTCGGCCTGCGCGCGGTCGATCGCGCGCCCGGCTACGCGACGCGCTCGGCGCTGTTCGCGGCGCTGGAGCAGTGCTGGCTCGACGTGGTGTTGACCACGCCGAAGGACCAGATCGTCACGGACCTCGACCTCGCACCGGATGGACGGCGCATCGTGGGCGCGCTCGGCGACGGCTCCGCCTGCGTGTGGGATGTCGAGCGCCGAGAGCGCGTGCTCGAGTTCGCGGTGGCCCCCGCGGCGCTCGAGTTCGTGCGCTGCGACGCCGAGCGCGATGTCGCGCTGTTCGCGACGGCGGAGCCCGCGTTGATCCTCCACTCACTCGCCGATGGCGCGCCGCGCGCGCGCGCCGAGGGCGTCGGCGCGAGCTGGGCCACGCTCGAACTCGTTCCCGGCCAACGCAGCGCCGTCGCCCTCGCGCGCAACGGACGCGGCGTGGTGCTCGATCTCGACACCCTCGCGCCGCGCGCGACGTTCGAGGTCGCCGCCGAGCGCTTCAATCGCGTGCGCGCCGACCCCGAGGGACGCTGGTTGCTCGTGAGCAGTGCTCAACTCGCGCGCGCGAGCGCGCTGCGCGCGAACGAGGCCGTGCTGCTCGACGCGCGCGATGGAAGCCTGCTCGCGACGCTCGAAGGTCACTCCGACGCGATCGCCGACAGCGATGTGTCCCCCGACGGATCGCTCGCCGCCACGGCGTCGCTCGACGGCACGGTGCGCCTGTGGCGGCTGCCGTCGGGCGAGGCCTTCGACGCGCCCTTGCAGCACGCGGCTCCGCTGTCGGGCGTGCGCTTCTCTCTCGACGGCCGTGCGCTCGTCGTGGGCGTCGATGCGCCCGGCGGAATGGCGCGCACACTGCGCTGGGACATCTCGACGCGCTCCGCGGCCGTGCTCTCCACCGCGCTCGGCGACCGCGTGCAGTCGCTCGACATCTCCCGCTTCGACGGCGCGATCCTCGCGGCCACGCGCGACCCCGGGCTCGCCCTGTGGAGCGCAGACGGCACGCCGCGCCGGACCTTGAGCGAGCGCGTGCGGCCGGTGAATTCGCGCTGGCTGCGCGATGGTCGACGCGTGGTCACGCACGGACTCGCGCCGTTCGCGCTGGTGTGGTGGAGCGAGAACCGGCCGGACATCTACACGCTCGACGGGCACGAGGGCGCGATCGTGCAGGCCGAGCTCGCGCCGACGGGGCGGCGCGCGCTCACGGTTTCCGTCGACGGCAGCGCGCGTCTGTGGCACACGCCGAGCCGCGCCGACGGTCGGGGCGAGCTCCCCTACGGCGCCGAGCTCGCGCGCGTCGGGGAAGCTGGCTGCGAAGCCGCGGTGGCGGGCTTCGCGCCCGACGGCGGCGCGCTCGCGATCCTGCGCGACGGACGCGCGGGCTGGCTCTCCGCCGACGGCTCCTTCGAGGTGTTCTCGGACGCGGGGTCGGATGCGTGCGAGCTCGCGTTCGAGCCCGCGTCGGTCCAACGGCGCTTTCTCGTGCGCCGCGAGGATGGGACCGCGCTGCTGTGGAACGGCACGGAGTTCGAGACGCTCGGCACGAAGGTGCGAGCGCTCGCGTGGGCCGGTCCGCACCGCTGCGTGCTCGCGCACGAGGGTCAAGAGCTGGCGTGGATCGACTTGAGCGCGCGCGAGAGCGGAGTGCGCCGCGTCTGGAAGTCCGCGCGCGGCAGCGCCGAGGCTGTCGAGCTGGCCGCGCGCTCCGACGGCTCCGAGGTGGCGCTCGCGTGTTCGGACGGTCGCCTGCGCATGTTCGGCTTCGTCGAAGGAGCCGCACTGCCGCCACCCAAGGAGCTCTTCCTCGCGCGCGAGCTGCGCTTCGACCGCACGGGCGGGCTGCTGCTGGCGGTGGGCGCGGCTGGACGCGGCGTGACGCGCACGCTCGACCTCGCGAGCAACAAGCCCGTCGTCGATCGCTTCAGCCACACCGCGCCCGTCACGGGCGGTGACTTTCACCCGTTCGCGGACCTCGCGCTCACCTGCTCGCAGGACCGCAGCGTGTACGTGCGCGAGTCCAAGACCGGCGAGAGCGTCGCGCGCCGCACGGACTTCCCCGCGGCAGTCACCTGCTCGGCCTTCAATCGCGACGCCGGTGAGCCGCGCATCATCTCGGGCTGCGCCGATGGTTCGGCCCACATCTGGCCGGTCGATCCGACGTCCGCCGCGCGCGCCCGCGTCCCGCGCGATCTGTATCTCTGGGAGAAAGAGCGCGAGCGTCGGTTCGCCGCCCCGCTGCCGTTCCGCTGAGGCCGCGCGCAAGAAATCTCCAATTTCTGTCCGGCGCCTCGCCGCGCGCGCACTTGTGCGGCAAGGAGCTCGCCATGCACGCACTTCGCACGCGTCGTCTGACGCTTTGGATCGCCTGCGCGATCGTGACCTTCTCGCTGGCCGCCCGCGAGTGCGCTCCGACCCACACGCAGGCGGCGACCGGCGGCCGCGACTGCAACGGGAACGGCATCGAGGACGCGATCGACATCGCCAACGGCACGTCGTCGGACCTCGATGGAGACGGCGTGCCCGACGAGTGCCGGTTCGGGCGCTGAGCGCCGCCGCGCTCGCGCGAAGCGCGGCTCTTGCGCGGCCTCGCGGCCCGATTCGTTCACGCCAGCTCCTGCTCGAGTCGTCTGTCCAAGCGCGGGTTTTCCGTTCAGGCGCGGATTCTCTGTCCAATCGCGCCGGGAACGGTCCCTTGGGTGTGCGCGAGCCACCCGCTCGCATCTCCCCCCAAACCCAAGGACCTCCCCATGCCCTCTCCGCTACCCCTCACCTCGTTCGCCGCGCTGGCTCTCGCCGCCGGCGCCTCCGCGCAGAGTCGCCAGCCGCTCTTCTCGATCGACTGGAAGAGCCCGAGCGTCGGATCGCCGGATTCGTTGCTCGCTCAGCCGATCACCGAAGGCGATCTGCTGTTCGCGCCCGCTCCGAGCACCTACCCGCAGTTCGGACCCGCGCCGACTCCCGCCGTTCATGTGAAGGCCGGTCCGGCCTTCGTGCCCGCACCCATGCACCTCGGACTCGCACGGCACGCGGCGTGCGTCGGTCACGCGGGCGGCACTCCCTGCGGCATCGAGGTCGACGCCCTCTGCACGGGAAAAGCCGATTGGATCCAGCCCAACCAACCCATCCGCCACCTGTACTTGTCCGTCGATTCCGACGCCGTCGGGATGATGGTGCCTCTGGCGCCGAACGTCGCCAGCGAAGCGCCGCTCGGAGAGAGCGCGGCGGACGTGCTCGTGAGCCTCGCGCTCGGCCCCGGCCCGCTGCCGCCCTTCGGCACGCCGATGCCCGGCTCGACCGCGGTGCTCGACGGCAACGGCCTGCAAGGGGCAAGCGCCTTCCGCTACCGCGGCGTCGGCCTGCGCGAACCGACCTTCCCCGGCGCGGCGCTCCCGACCAGCGGCGACAACCTCGACGCCCTCGCGAGCTGGCTACCGCGAGCTGGCTACCCTTGGCCCAGAACTGGCCTTCGATGGGCCTGTTCTTCTCGCTGGACGGCGCGCTGATCGATCCTTGGACCGGAATTCCGGGGAGCAATACGGCCCTCGCCCACGGCTTCGTCGGCGGCGACGTGCTCGTGACGCCGATGCCGAACATGCCGCCGCTGCTCTACGCGCCAGCCAACCAGCTCGGCCTCGACCTGCTCGGCCCGAACACCGATGACCTCGATGCGCTGGTGATCTGCGAGAACAACGTCCCCCTCTGGCAGCGCGCGCTCGCGCCCTACGACTGGATTCTCGGTCAGGACCTGCTGCTCTTCTCCGTGCGCCGCGGCTCGGCGGTCATCGGTCGCCCCGACAGCATCTTCGGCCTGCCGATCAGCGAAGGGGATGTGCTCGTGCCGCCGGTGCCGGGCGGACTCTCGCCGATGCCGGGCATCTTCATCGCCGCCGAGAATCTCGGCCTCGCGACCGTTCGACAGGGGATGTTCGCCCGCAATGACGAACTCGACGCGCTCGAGCTACCGACCTCGCCGTTCTTCGATTGCAATGGCAACGGCATCGAGGACGCGCTGGAGATCCGCGTCGGTGGCTTGCCCGACCTCAACAACGACGGCATCCCCGACCTCTGCAACCCGCCCTTGCTCTACGGCAAGTTCTGCTTCTGCCCAGCGCCCATGGGCCCGTGCGGCAACCACGACGCGAGCGCCGGCTGCCGCAACTCGACCGGCGTTGGCGCCGCGCTCAACCCGAGCGGCTCGACGAGCGTCGCGGCCGACGACCTCGTGCTCGCCGTCTCGCAATTGCCGACCAACAAGCAGTTGCTCCTGATGATGAGCGGCACGTTCTTGCCCCCCGCCCCATTCGCCGACGGACGGCGCTGCCTCGCGGGTCCGATCTCACGCTTCGCCCCGCAGGGCTCGGGGGCGACCGGCAGCGCCACCTACGGACCCGGCCTCGCCGCCCTGACCGTGGCGAGCTTCCCGGCCGTGAACTGGATCGTTCCGGGCGCCACGTTCGGCTTCCAGACTTGGTACCGCGACCCGACCGGCCCCTGCGGCGGCGGTTCGAACCTCACCAACGCCGTGCGGGCGAGCTTCGTGCCCTGAAACGAGCTCCGGCGCCGTTCGAGCGGGACCTCCGTGCCAGCACGGGGGTCCCGCTCGCGTCGGGGCCTCGGGCGGGGACCGAACCGTCCATATTTTGGACGATTCCGGCTTCGGATCTCGGCCGCGGGACGGTCGATAGGAGCCCGATGCGCCAACTCCCCAGCCCCCACGTGCTCGCGCTGTCGATTTGCCTATGGGCCGCAAGCTGCGCCGCGAGCGGCGAGCGCGCGGCCGCCACCATCTCGCTCGACATCGACCCCTACGAGGTGGTCGAGTTCGCCCCCGATCCGCGGTTCGTCCCCGACCCGAGCCTGCGGCGCGCCATCGCGGAGTGCGGGCGGCCGTGGAAGGTCCGCCACCGCCGCACGGGTGCCGAGCTGGTGCTCATCCCGCCCGGCAGCTTCGAGCGCGGAGTCTCGCCCGGCGACCGCGCCGCCCAAGACGACGAGCGACCGGCGCGCGCGGTGACGTTCCCACGTGGCTTCTACCTCGGGCGCTGCGAACTCACCCAGGGCCAGTGGGTGCGCGTCGAACACACGAACCCGAGCTCGATGCGCGGTGAGGAAAACCTGCCGGTCGAAGGCGTCAGTTGGACCGATCTGCGCGGCCAGCGCGGCTTCCTCGCGCGCGCGGGCGGCGGCCTGCGACTGCCGAGCGAAGCCGAGTGGGAGTACGCGGCGCGCGGCGGCAATCCCAGCCCGCGCCACGGCCCGCTCGATTCGATCGCGTGGCATGCCGACAACTCCGCCTCTCGCACGCACGGCGTCGGCCAGAAGCAACTCAACGCGTTCGGGCTCGCCGACATGCTCGGCAACGTCTCGGAATGGTGCGAGGACGCCTACGAGTCGGACCCGGGACACAGCGGCACGCGCTCGAAGTCCCAGCGCACCCTGCGCGGCGGCTCGTGGGCTCAGGAAAGCGAGGGCTGTCGCGTCTCCAATCGCCTGCCCGAATGGGAGGGCCTGCGCGCGAGCCACAACGGCGTGCGCGTGGCGGCGGATTTCGATGCCGTGCATCCGGGAGGACTGTCGATTCCCAGCGCGAGCGAGCCGCGCGTTCCCGCGCCGAAAGCGGAGCCCGCGCGCGTCGAGGATCCGCGTCTGCCGTGGGCCTCAGTGCTCGAGGTCGCGCCCGATCCGCTCGTGGTGCAGGATCCGCGTTGGCGCAAGCGCATCGTCGAGAGCGGCTGGCCGTGGCGCGTGCGCCACGACGCCTCGGGGGTCGAGTTGCTGCTCGTGCCCCCCGGCGACTATCGCCGCGGCGCCTCCCAAGGCGACGACGACGCCGCCAACGACGAGAAACCGGCGCACCGCGTGCGCCTGACCCAGCCCTTCTACCTCGGGCGCCACGAGGTCACGCAAGCGCAGTGGGAGCGCGTCATGAACGTGAATCCGGCTCGATGCGCCAACGCCGAGCACCCGGTCGAGCGCATCAGTTGGCTCGACGCGCGCGGCCCCGAGGGATTCCTCGCGCGCGCAGGAGCCGGACTGCGGTTGCCGACCGAGGCCGAGTGGGAGTACGCGGCGCGCGCCGGCAGCGGCGATCCGCATCACGGACCGATCGACGAAGTGGCGTGGCACGAGGGCAACGCCGAAGGGAGCACGCACCCCATCGGCACGCGGCGCGCCAACGCGCTCGGCTTCCACGACATGCTCGGCAACGTGTGGGAGTGGTGCGAGGACTGGTACGCCGAGATCGAGTACCTGCGGCACACCACCGGCGTGAACGACCCGGCGGGTCCCGAGCGCGGCCACATGCGCGTGCTGCGGGGCGGCTCGTGGTACTTCGTGGACACCCACTGCCGCAGCTCCGTGCGCGTGGCGGTGCGCCCGAACAACCGCGCCGGCGCCTTCGGCCTGCGGGTCGCCCTGACGCCCTGAGCGCGGTTTCCCTCGCCTCCCGAGACGGCTCGCGCCCCGCGCCGAACCCGCGCGCCACTTTTTTCGTCTTGGCTGTCCAGCGCCAAGGGGCCGCGCTCACTTGAAAGTGCTGGGATTTGCCGCGTTCCCGGCAGCCTGAATGGGATCCGGTAGGCTGGAAGCAGCGCCGGGTCGTCCCGCGGGGACCTCGCGCGCGGCACCCCGCGCTGCCTTCCCCCGCACACGCCACCAGCGAAAGTCGACGCCATGAGCCACTCCGACCTCCTCCCTCGCGCAGAGCCCGCGCGCCTGCGCCGCGTAGCCCTGCGCATGGCCGCCGCGTCGATGCTCACCTGTGCGGCCTCGGCGCAGGTGCAGTTCTCGATCGACTGGAAGAGCCAGAGCGTCTCGCGCCCCGACTCCTCGATCGCGCCCCGCTTGATCACGGAAGCGGACGTGCTCCAGCCCGGCCCGAACTCCGCTGGCACCCAGCTCGCGCCGCGCATCGTGCTCACCGGCGACTTGCTCTCCCTGCAGGGCTACTCGAACTGCGTCGGGCACGTCGGCGGCACCGCGTGCCAGATCGACGTCGACGCGCTCTCCGGCGGCGACGACGGACTGTTCCGGCCCAATCAGGCGCACCGCCCGCGGGTCCTGTTTTCCGTCGACGAGTGGGCGTCCGGCCATCCCGCTACGCCGCTGAATCCGCCGCACGCGAGCGTGCGCAACCAGGGCAACCCGACCGTGCCGCCGCTGGGGCCGGGCGTGTTCGACGCGTGCGCCGACGTGTACGGCGACATGAACTTGCCGAGCCCGCCGCTGGGGCCGAACTTCACGCCGCGCAACAACACGCTCGTCTTCGACGGCAACGGCCTGCCGAGCGCCAACGCGTTCTACGGCCCGGGCCTCGGCCTGCTCGAGCCACGCAACACCAGCGCGCCGTTCCCCTACGCCGGCGACAACCTCGACGCGCTCGAAATCGGCACCGATCTCGCGATCGCGCCGCGCGTGTACTTCTCACTCGACGCGACGTTCCTCGACCGCCTCAATCAGGTCGCGAACTCCGGCTCGGCCGCGGCCAACAACTTTTCGAGCGCGGACGTGCTCAAGCGCACGGTCGGCACGCCCGCGGTCGTGCACTTCGCGACGGCCTCGCAGCTGGGCCTCGATCGCCTCGGCGTCGGCACCGACGACCTCGATGCGCTCGTGCTCGCGGAGAACGGCGACGGCATCTACCAACGCTCGTCCGCGCCCTACGACTGGGTCAACGGGTCGACGGACATGCTGGTGTTCTCGGTGCGGCGCGGTTCGGCCATCATCAACCAACCCGACAGCCTGTTCGGCGCGCCGATCCAGCCGGGCGACCTGCTGTTGCCGCCGATCGCCGGTGGCCTGAACCAAAACCCCGCGATCTTCATCTCCGCCGAGGCGCTCGGCCTGCGCACGGAGCGCGGCGACGCGAGCAAGGACGGCGACGACCTCGACGCGGTCGACTTCGAAGAGGAGCTCTCGAGGGACTGCAACGAGAACGGCATCGACGACTCGTTCGACATCGCCACAGGCGCTTCGCAGGACACGAACTTCAACGGCATTCCCGACGAGTGCGAGGACAAGGTCGTCGAGTACTGCCCGTGCCCGCTCGGCTCCAAGCCGACCTGCACCAACTTGGACGCGAACGCGGGCTGCGCCAACTCGACCGGCGTCGGCGGTCGCCTGCTCTCGAACATCCAAACCGGCGGCTCGGTGAGCCTCGCTCTCGACGACCTCGTGCTGACGGCGTCACAGCTGCCGCTCAACGTGCAAGGCATGGTCTTCATGGGCCGCTCGTCGCGTCCGCCGACGACCTTCTACGACGGACTGCGCTGCATCAACCTGCCCGTGCTGCGCCATGCCACGAAGAACTCCCTCGCCACCGGCAGCTTCGCGCTCGGCCCGGGCATCGGGGCGCTCTCGCTCGCGCGCTTCGGCGCCTCCGGCGCGATTTCCCCCGGCGACACGCTGTTCTTCCAGACTTGGTACCGCGACCCGACCGGCCCCTGCGGCGCGAGCGCCAACGTCACCAGCGCCATCAAGGTCACTTTCCTCCCCTAGACCTCGGCGCTCGGTGGTAGCCTCGAATTCGGCGCGCCCGGCCTCGGCTGCGCGCGCCCAAGCGTGGCCTGAGTGCGGCATTCGGCCGCGCGCGGGCCCCGTTGGCTGTCAGGAAGGCTCTCGCCGATGCACCTCCCCCACGCGCTGGCCCTGCTCGCGCTCGCTCCCTCGCTCGCCGCGGCCCAGCAATTCCAGCATCTGGTCGGCCTGCTGCCGGGCACGCCGCGCTGGACCGAAGGGGTCGAGGCGGCCGATGTCGATCGCGACGGCGACCTCGACCTGTTCTTCGCGGATGGCGAGGGTTTCAACGCGGCCGGGGCCAAGCGCCAGAACGTGCTGCTCGTCAACCAATTCGTGCCGAGCGGCACGCTGTCGTTCACCGACGAGAGCGTCGCACGGCTGGGAACGCGCGTCTCCAACGCCAAGGCCGTGATCACCGGCGATGTCAACGGCGATGGCTGGGTCGATGCGCTCGTGTGCAACGCGTGGGACACCGACGTTCCGTTCCTCTACATCAACCGCGGCGCCTCCAATCCGGGCTTCTTCGCGATGGAGAGCGCGACGCGCGGTTTCACGACGGCCGTGAGCTCCGGCGGCGGCCAGTTCGCCGACATCGACGACGACGGCGATCTCGATCTCGTGCTCAACGATGCCTATCTGGGCACGGCGGCACGCCGACCGCGCGCGTACTTCAACGACGGCACGGGAGTGTTCACGTACACCGCCGCGGCCATGGCGGCTGCGCCGACGAAGACGGCGCAAATGGAGACGCACTTCGCCGACATCGACAACGACTGGGACATCGACTTCATCGGCTTCACGCGCGCGGCGAACGGCGGCACGAACCACTACGTGCTGCTCAACAACGGTGCGGGCACCTTCGCGACGACGACCGGCGCGATCCCGTCGAACTCTGCGTCCACCTACGCCGGCGAGGTCGGCGACCTCGACGGCGACAGCGACATCGACCTGTTCCTCGTGAGCTCGTCGTCGTTCGCCGAGGGTGCGATCAAGAACAACCTCGCTCCCACGGGCACGTTCGGGTTCACCGCGCTCACCTCGCTCGCCGACAGCAACGACGACAACGAGATCTGCCTGTTCGACTGGGACATCGACGGCGACTACGACGTGATCGTCGGCTCGCTCTCGAATACGCGCGAGACGCTCTGGACGAACGGCGGCAGCGCCAACTTCACCAACGCGGGCGCGGCGATCATCACCGCCGTGAGCGATCCGACGCTCGACGCGACGGTCGCGGACCTCGACAACGACGGGCGCTACGACATCGTCACGGCGCAGGGCGAGAGCAACAGCGCGCAGTGGGCCAACAAGGTCTACCGCAACACGGGGCCGGTCGACACGCGCAAGCCCTTGCTCGTGGGCACGCAGGAGCCCGCGACGATGTCCGCTGCGGGCCCGTGGAAGATGCGCGCGAAGGTGCGCGATCAGGTGTTCGACAACGGCCTCAACTGGGTCTCGGCGAGCGCGCGCTACGTCGTGCGCACGCAGACGGCGGTCGAGAGCGTGCTCATCACCTCGAGCGGGCTCTCGAACGCGGCGGTGACCATTCCCTCGGGCGGAATCGTGCGCATGACGGCGATGTCGGGCGCTCAGACCGTGCGCTTCACCAACGCGCCCTACGACCACACCGTCTCGGTGCCGGGCGCGGGCATGGCCGACGTCGCGCTCGTGGCGAGCGGCACGTACGCGTACACGGTGCAGCCCTCGGGCTTCAGCGGCACGATCACCGTGACCGGCGGCGCGACCACCGTCGCGGGCCAACACTCCGGCGGCCAGTTGTATCGCTTCGTGTTCGCGGACACCTCGGGCGGGACGGGCAAGGCGCTCGTGTACGAGCTCGCCTTCAGGGATGCGGCCGGCAACACGCTGGTCAGCGCGCCGCGCACGCTCTCGCTCACGAGCTGCTCGCTCTCGAACTACTGCACGGCGAAGACCAACAGCCTCGGCTGCGTGCCTTCGATCTTCACGAGCGGCACGCCGAGCACCGTCGCGGGCACGGGCTTCCAAATCGGCGCGACCAGCGTCCTCAACCAGAAGTCTGGCCTGTTCTTCTACAGCCTCTCCGGCGCGATCGCGCAGCCGTTCCAAGGCGGCACGATGTGCATCGCGCCACCGCGCCAGCGCAGCGCGATCCTGAACTCCGGTGGCGCGGCGAGCGGCAACGACTGCAGCGGTTCGTTCGGACTCGACTTCAACGCGGAGATGCGCGCGAACCCCACGCGCTTCGCCGTCGGCGACACGGTCCACGGCCAATTCTGGAGCCGCGATCCAGCGGATCCGTTCCAGACGAGCCTGTCCGACGCCGTGCGCTTGGGCCTGTGCCAGTAGCCGCGCCGCTCGACTCGGGCATCTGGATAGACTGCCCCGACATGAACATCCAAGACGCCCCGCACGGGATCAACATCGTGGTCGAGACCGCGAAGGGTCGCCTCTACATCGGCCGCTTCGACAGCGCCAATGGCTTCAGCGCGTTGCTGCACGACTGCGATGTGCGCGACATCGCCGATCCGGCCGCGCGCGAGCAGCACATCCGCGAGACGGCGACCTACGGCATCGACGTGCGAGAGCGCGATGTGCAGGTCGACGTGTTGCAAGTGAGTCGCGTGCGACTGCTGCGAGACATCGCGAAGCTCTAAGCCGCGATGAAGCCCACGCGCGTGATGTGGGCGCTCGTCGCCCTGACGCTGTGGACGCTCGCCGTGCGCCTCTATGGAGTCGGCTTCGGCGTGCCGTGCCTCAAGGAGGCCGACACGTTCATCGCGGACCACGCGCGCATGCTGCGCGAGGGCGAGGTCAAGCTCGACCGCGCGCTCAGCGCCTGCCAGTATCCGTCGCTGCTCGCGCACGCCGCCGCGCCGCTCTCCGATGCGACGCTCGAGCCGCCTGAGGGACCGCGCACGCTCGACGAGCACCTCGAGGCCGCCGCGCGCGTGTGGCTCGACCTGCGCACGCTCGTCGCCGTGCTCTCCGTGCTGATCGTGCCCGCGACGTTCTTCATCGCGCGACGCTTCGTCGAGCCGCCCTGGGCGCTGTTCGCGGCCGCACTGGTCTCGACGAGCCTGCTGCACGTCTTCTTCTCGCAGGAGGCGCGCGCTCACGGCGCCGTGATCGCGTTCTCGACCTGCGCGGTCGCCAGCGCGCTGTGGTTGCGGTCCGCTCCGGGTTGGGCACCGTACCTCGCCACGGCGGCGTGGACCGCGCTCGCCGTCGGGACGCTGCACAACGGACTCGCGGTGCTCGCGCCGATTCTCGTCGCCCAGCTCGCGCGCCGCGACCGCCGCTGGATGGACTGGCGCATCCTGCTCGTGGGCGTGGCGGCGCTCGCGTCCTTCCGCGTCTTCTACTGGTACTACTTCGACGCGGCCGCGCAGCAGGCGATGGCGGGAGATGACGCGACGCAGAGCGTGCTGCGCGACCTGCCGTTCGATGGCACGGGCTTCCTGCGGCTCGCACGGACGCTGTGGTACTACGAGCCGGTGCTGACCTTGCTCACGGTGCTCGCGCTCGGCGCATGGGCGCGCCGCCGCGGCGCGCGCGCGAGCGAGCGCGGCGACGTGCTGGTCGTGCTCTCCTACGTCGCGCCGTACGTGCTGCTAGCGGGGCTCTTCAACCAGACCTACGAGCGTTTCCTGCTGCCCCTGCTGCCCTACCTCGCGACGTTCGCGGCGTGGGGCGTGGCGAGCCTCGTGGGTCGTGCGCGCGCCGCGGCCGCCGTCGCGCTCGCGGCGCTCGCCGTCCCGCTCGCGGCCTCGACGAAGCTGTCGTGGATGCGCGCTCAGGGCTCGACGATCGACGACGCGGCGAGCTGGATCCGCACGCACGTCACCGATGCGGCGACGCAGCCGGTGTTCGTGCTGCCGCCACTCGACGTGCCGCTGATGCGCACACTCGAGAGCCTGCGCTACCCCGAGGGACGCGCGGCCCTCTTCAGCCCTTGGTCGCGCTATCAGAATCGACTCTCCGACGAGCGGCGCGTCGGCCCGCTCTACCGGCTGTACTGGATCACGGGGAAGCCCGAGTTCGGCGCGCTCGAGACCGATTCGGAGCTCGATCTGTTCGTGCGCTCCCACGGGCCGGGCTACTACATGGTCTACACGGTCGATCCACACCAGAGCCCCGAGCGCGCGCGCATCGTCGAGTCTCTGCGTCGCATCGCGACGCCGCTCGCGCGCCTCTCGCCCGACGCCGATCCGGGCTTCAGCGAGCATCAGTTGTGGGATCAGGACGTCGAGGCGCGCGACTGGCCCCACGTCACCGCGCGCGTGCTGCGCGCTCGCACCGTCGGTCCGGTGATCGAGATCTTCGCCCTGCGCTGAGCCGACGTCCGCGGTCGGCCCTACGACGTTTCAAGTCTTGAAACTGCGCCGAGCACGGGCGGTCGGGGCTCGCTACGGCGACCACCCCAATTCCTGATGTTGGGAATGGCACTCGGTGCGCAGACGGTCCCGAAGGGGCTGTAGTTGACGGGTTGCAATGGTCTGTGGAATATTTCAACGTTGCAACTCTGAACTGCTCCAACCGCCCGAGGACCCACCGATGCCCCGCACCACGCCCACCTGCAGTTACACGTTCCAAACGCTCGAAGTCGTCGCGCAGGCCCTCGCCGTGCTCGGCCGCGGCAACCCCACCCCGCTGCACCGGATCCGGCGCGTATGAACGGCTCTCACTCCACCACGAACACACCGGACGGTCGGCGAGCCGAAGAGTCCGCGACGGCGGCGCACGCGGAGTTGCAGCGTGCGGTCAGCCTGCTGCGCTCGACGCAGCAAGAACTGAGCATCGTTCGCGAACGTCACGAGCGCGAGCGCAAGGTGCTCGATGCCATCGTGCGCTTCAGCGAGCGCGTCGCGCTTTCGACGAATCAGCAGGCCTTTTGGGAGCACGTGGTCACGGCGGCGTTCGAGACGTTCGAGTGCGAGTCGTGCATGGCCGTGGAGCTTCACGGCGGGCGGCTGAGCGTGCTCGCGGCGCACGGGCCGCGACCGACGGCGGAAGACGAGCTGCGCGCGCTGGCGACGTTGCTCGCAGACCCCGCGAGCTGGCGCACGTCGCTAATCGAAGGCGACGCGCTGCGCGAGCTGCGCTTCGAAGGCGTCGACGTCGCCGCGGTGATGCTCGCCGCGATCCGTCGGGAGGAGACCGGCCCGCTGCGCGCACTCGTCACCGCCGTGACGACGCGCGAGCAGGCGTGTGCATCGAAATGCGACGCTCTCTGCGCGAGCGGGCTGCGCATGTTCGCGAGCCACGTCGACGTGCAGCAAGAGATGCTGCGCCCGCTGCACCTGATCACCGAGCAGGCTGCCGCGCTCGACGTCGCGCCCGACAGAACGCCGCGTCACTCGCCCGCGCTCGCGCAGTCGCCTCGCTTGGAGTCGATCGGTCGCCTCGCCGGCGGCGTCGCGCACGACTTCAACAACATGCTGATGGTGATCTGCGGAAACGCGGAGTTGATGCAGCTCGACAGCGCGCTGGCGCAGAAACACAAGAACTCGCTCGCGCAGGTGCTCGCCGCGAGCCAGCGCGCGCAGGAGCTGACGCAGCAACTCCTGACGTTCAGCCGCAGGCAGGTGATTCGACCGTCGGCAGTGCAGGTGAACGCGCTGATCGAAGACTCGCTGTGCCTGTACCGCCGACTGATCGGCGAGGAGATCCGGCTGGAGTTCGCGGCCTGCGCGGAACCGACACCGGCGCTCGCCGATCGCCAACAGTTCGACCAAGTGCTCGGCAACCTCTTCCTCAACGCGCGCGACGCGTTGCACGCCACCGAAGGTCGCGCCAAGGAGCTGCACGTGTCGACGCACGTCGTGCGCGAGAAGAGCCCGCTCACGGATGGTGCGCCCGCCATCCGCATCGACGTGCGCGACACGGGCATCGGCATGGACGACGCCACGCGCCAGCAGATCTTCGAGCCCTTCTTCACGACCAAGGGGGTCGGCAAGGGCACGGGCTTGGGGCTCGCGGTGGTGCTCGGTGCCATCGAGCAGAATCACGGCACGATCGAAGTTCACAGCGCGCTGGACCGGGGCACCACCTTCTCGGTGTTCTGGCCGCTCGTCGAGGCCTGTGCCACGCCGCCGCAGGAAGCCAAGCCGGTCGCGCCGTTGGCGAGCGCGCGCCGCGAGCATGTGCTGCTCGTCGAAGATGACGAACCTGTGCGCGACTTCATGGCCAAGGGCCTCGAGGACGAGGGCTTCACCGTGACCGTCTGCTCGACCGCCGAGTGCGCGCTGGACAAGCTCGCGCGGGGCGTCGTTCGCCCCACGATCCTCGTGACCGACGCCGTCATGCCGCACATGAACGGCGGCATGCTCGCCGAAGCCGTGCGCCAGCGCTATCCGGGGCTCCCGGTGCTGTTCGTTTCGGGCTACGCGGACGACGTCGTCGCGCTGCACGGATTCGTGAGCGAAGGCGTCGCCTTGCTCGAGAAGCCGTTCAGTCCGAGTGTGCTCGCGCGCAAGGTGCGCGAGATCGTCGACGCGCACTCGTCCCGCGGCACGTGAGCGCGGAGCGCACTCGAGAGCGAACACGCGCCAGCCGCGGGACGCCCGCGTTCGTCCGCGAGTCGCCCCGTCTTGCGCGCCCGAGCGCCGACCGACCTCACGCGAGCGCAGGTCCGGCGCAGAGGGCGCGAGCAGCCTGCGAACAGCTCAGCGAACGGTCCACGTCTCGCCGGAGTGGAGCAGCTTCTCGAGCGTTCCGGGCCCCTTGGTCGACGTGGCGCGCCGAATCTGCTCGTGCAGCGCCGCGTCGAAAATGGGCGCCGCCACGTCGCGGAAAATGCCGAGCGGGCGCGGCATGGCGGGGTTGGAGTCCATCTGCGACATCACGAAGGCCGGGCCGGGCGAGTGCGTGTCCGGACGCCACACGTCGGCCTCGGCGGCGGTCACGATGCGCGGCTCCCAGCCATCGACCTTGAGGCCCTTGTCGAGGCTCTTGCCGAACACCATCGGCTGGCCGGGGCGCAGGTCGATGGTCTTGTCGTCGCGCACGGTCTTCTCGGCGAACGCGTCGAACGCGCCGTCGTTGAAGATCACGCAGTTCTGGTAGATCTCGACGAACGCCGTGCCCTTGTGGTGCGCGGCGGCGAGCAGCACCTGCTCCATGTGCTTCAAGTGCGTGTCGATCGTGCGCGCGACGAACGTGGCGCCGCAGCCGAGCGCGAAGCTCACCGGATCCATCGGACGGTCGACCGAGCCCATCGGCGAGGTCTTGGTCTTGAGGCCCTGCGGCGAGGTCGGCGAGTACTGGCCCTTGGTCAGGCCGTAGATCTCGTTGTTGAACAGCAGGATCTTCACGTCGACGTTGCGGCGCAGGATGTGCGCCATGTGGTTGCCGCCGATCGACAGGCCGTCGCCGTCGCCGGTCACCATCCACACCGACAAGTCCGGGTTCGCGGCCTTGATGCCGGTCGCAAACGCGGGCGCGCGGCCGTGGATCGAGTGGAACCCGAAGGTGTTCATGTAGTACGGGAAGCGGCTCGAGCAGCCGATGCCCGACACGAAGCAGATCTGGTGCTTGGGCACGCCGATCGAGGCCATGATCCCCTGCACGCAGTTGAGGATGGCGTAGTCCCCGCAGCCGGGGCACCAACGCACGTCCTGATCCGACTTGAAGTCCTTCTTGGTCAGCGCTTGTGCTTCGGCCATGGTCATTTCTCCAGCAGGGATTCGATCTTCTTGACGAGTTCGGTCGTGCGGAACGGCTGCCCCTGAACCTTGGGATAGCTGATGATGTTCTGCTGCGGATACTCCGACCGCAGCACGCGCGCCATCTGGCCCAAGTTCATCTCCGGCACGAGCACGGAGCGGAAGCAGGCCATGATCTTGTCGAGGTCCTTGGGCAGCGGCCAGACGTGGCGCAGGTGCAGGCTCCCGACCTTGCGGCCCTTCTTGCGCAGCTCTTCGACGGCGCTGGTGATCGAGCCACGCGTCGAGCCCCAGCCCACGACGAGCACGTCGCCCGTCGAATCGCCGAACACGTTGGGCGTCGGAATCGACTCGCGAATGCCCATCACCTTGTTCTGGCGCATGCGCACCATGAATTCGTGGTTGTCGGGGTCGTTGCTGATGTTGCCCGTCAGGTGCGCCTTCTCGAGTCCACCGACGCGGTGCTCGAGCCCCTGCGTGCCCGGCTTGGCCCACGGCCGCGCGAGCTTCGCGTCGCGCGCGTAGGGCTGGAACCCGCCCTCGGGATTGGGCTCGACGAACTTCACGGGGAAGGGCTTCAAGTCCTCGACGCGCGGCAGCATCCACGGCTCCGCGCCGTTGGCGATGTACCCGTCGCTGAGCAGGATCACCGGCGTCATGTACTGCACGGCGATGCGGCAGGCTTCGACCGCCGCGTCGAAGGCATCCGAGGGCGTCGACGCGGCGATGACCGGAATCGGCGCCTCGCCGTTGCGGCCGAAGATCGCCTGGAGCAGGTCGGCTTGCTCGGTCTTGGTCGGTAGGCCCGTCGACGGACCGCCGCGCTGCACGTTGACGATCACCAGCGGCAACTCGACCGACACCGCCAAGCCCATGGCCTCGGTCTTGAGCGCGACGCCCGGACCGGAGGTCGTCGTGATTCCCAGACAGCCCGCGTACGCGGCGCCGAGCGCCGAGCAGATGGCCGCGATCTCGTCCTCGGCTTGGAACGTGATCACGCCGTAGTGCTTGTAGGCGGCGAGCGCCTCGAGGATGCCGGATGCCGGAGTGATCGGATAGGAGCCGAGGAACGGCTGCAAGCCAGCCAGCTGCGCGCCGGCGACCAGCCCCATGGCGATCGCATCGTTGCCCATGATGTTGCGGTACGTGCCCGGCGGCATCGACGAGCACGGCGCCACCTCATAGCGGCCTTGGAACAGCTCGTGGATGTCGCCGGCGTTGTAACCGGCCTGCAACGCGAGCTTGTTCGCCTCCGCGAGCGCGGGCAGCTTCGCGAACTTCTCCTCGAGCCACTTGATGGTCGTGTCCAGCGGTCGGTTGTACAGCCAGTACATCAACCCGAGCGTGTAGAAGTTCTTGCAGCGCTGCACCTCTTTCGACGTCAGCGTCGTGCCCTTGAGCGCCTCGGTCACGCGCTTGTTGATGTCGATCTCGATCACGCGGAAACCCGCCAGCGTCCCGTCCGTCAGCGGGCTCTTCGTCAGTCCGGCCTTCTTGAGGTCGGAGTCGGAGAACTGGCCGGTGTTGACCAGCGCGATGCCGCCCGGCTTGAGGTCGCGGATGTTGACGACCAACGCCGCCGGATTCATCGCGACGAGCACGTCGGGTTGGTCGCCCGGCGTGTGGATGTCCGCCGAGCTGAAGCGCACTTGGAAGCCCGACACGCCCGGGCGCGTCCCGGCGGGTGCGCGGATTTCGGCGGGGTAGTCGGGGAACGTCGCGAGGTCGTTGCCGATCACGGCGGAGGTGTGGGTGAACTGGTTTCCCGTGATCTGCATGCCGTCGCCGGAGTCACCGGCGAAGCGGATCACCACGCTCTCGAAGGACTGGACGTCGCGCTCTCGGGTCGGGTTCATGGGCTCTTCTTTGGGGGCGCCGCCGCCGCACGGCTGTGCGGGCGAGCTCGCGCCGGGCTCGATGCTGGGCGTGAAGTCTAGGAAGTTGGGTCCGCTCGCGGCTCGTCGAGAGCAAGGGTGCTCCTGCGGCAACCCTTCGCAACCGAGGCCGTGAGGGAAGCTGCATCGTAGCGAGCGTTCGTGTCGGCACGAGCGTCAATTGCTCGCGCGACGCACGCCGCGGGACGGCCGGAGTGTCGGCGGCCTTGGAGCTTGGGGCCGCGGGCCGACCACCGGCCGGACACTCGCACCGCGTTGCACGGGCTCGCCCAGCGCGCTCGCGCTCCCCGCGCGCTCGAGGTACGTCGAGTTGCTAATCGACAATCCCGTCGAGGCCGCGACGGCTCTCGACCCAGCACGCCGGCTCCGCGCACCGACGTCGCTGCGCGCATGGGCTTGTGCGAGCGACGGCGCGCGGTCCACGCATCCGCATCGCGGCTTCGAACCCGCGACAAGCCGCCACGCCGCGGTGGCTCGGTGCTTCTCTCGCACGCAGCACGCGCCCTCGGGCGTGGAGCGGGTCGCGCAGCAGCCACCTCCGCGCCGCCGCCCAGCGCGCGCTCGCTACCATGGGTGCTCGCACTTGCCGTCATGAGCCCCCGCCCTCGCTTCGCCGCCGCCCTGTCCACGGAAGCGAACTCCGAACGCGCCGAGGAATGCGTCGTCGCGGAAATCGCCGAGCAGCTCGGCGGCGTGCGAGCGGACCTGTGCGTCGCGTTCGTCACGCACCACCACGGAGGCGCGCTCGAAGGGCTCGGTCCCCGCCTCGCGCGAGCGACGGGCGCGCGCGTCGTGCTCGGCTGCACCGGCGAGAGCGTGATCGGGGGCGGCCGCGAAGTGGAACGCGAGGCAGCGCTCAGCGTGTGGTGCGCGAGCCTGCCGGGCACGGAGCTGCGGCCCTTCCATTCGATCGCGGCGCCGGATGCGGACGGCGACCTCGCGTTCAGCGCGTTTCCACAGGTGCGCGATGCCAAGCGCGCCTCGCTCCTGCTGCTCGCCGATCCGTACTCGTTCCCGATGGACGTGTATCTCAAGCGTCTCGACGCGCGGTTCCCGGGCGTGCCCGCCTTCGGCGGCATGGCGAGCGGCGGCATGGGCCCCGGCCAGAACCTGCTCTTCACCGCTGAAGGGCTCGTCTCGCAGGGCGCGCTCGGGCTCGCGCTCGAAGGCGAGATCGAAGTGCGGCCCGTGGTGAGCCAAGGCTGCCGTCCCGTCGGCAAGCCGTGGGTCGTCACGCAGTGCGACGAGCACCTCGTGCAGCGGCTCGGCGGCAGACCTGCGCTCGAGGCCCTGATGGAGACCGTCTCGACGCTCGCGGACAAGGAGGCCGCGCTGTTTCGGCGCGGACCGTTCGTCGGCCTCGCGCTCGACGCGAAGAAGAGCACCTTCGAGCGCGCCGACTTCCTCGTGCGCGGCGTGCTCGGAGTCGCGCGCGATCAGAACGCGATCGCGATCAGCGACGTGCCGCGTCGCGGCCAGACGATCCAGTTCCTCGTGCGCGATGCGACCAGCGCTGGCGAGGACCTCGAGCAACTGATGCACTCACAGGGCGGCGGCGAGCTGCTCGACGAGGACGATCACGGCGCGGCGGGCGCGTTGCTCTTCACCTGCAACGGCCGCGGCTCGCGCATGTTCGACGCGCCCGATCACGACATCGGCTGCGTGCGTCGCGCGCTCGTGCGCAACGCGCCGGTCGCGGGGTTCTTCGCAGCGGGCGAGATCGGTCCGGTCGGCGGCCGCAACTTCTTGCATGGTTACACGGCAAGCGTGGCAGTGTTCCGCGCGCGCCGCTCGGAGAACTAGCACGATGGACATGCTCGCGGTGGGACTCGGCGGCGGCGCACTCGCGGTAGCGCTCTTCGCGTGGCTGAAGGCAGGCGCTTCCAAGGCGCGCATCGACGAGCTCGAGCGCGAGTTGCGGCGCCGCACGGATGGCGCGGCCGAAGAGCTGCGCAGCGAGCTGCGCGTGCAGCGTGAGCTGCTCGCCACGGTCGCGGAGGGCGGGCGGCTCTCGCGCGACCAAGTGCTCGAGGGGCGGCTGTGGTCGGATGCGAGCGTCGCGCAAGCGCTCGCGCTCGTCCAAGCCGACGCGCGCGTGCTCGATGTGCGCACTCCGGGCGAGACCGCGGGCGGCGTGATCCCCGGCGCGCTCTTGATTCCGCTCGACCAGCTCGAAGCGCGCGTCCGCGAGCTCCCCAAGGACGGCGTGCCGCTGCTCGTGTGCTGCGCGGGCGGCTCGCGTTCCGCGGCCGCGTGCGAGTTCCTCTCGCAGCAGGGTTACGTCGGTCTGCACAACCTCGAGGGCGGCATGAGCGCGTGGTCGGGTCCGCGCACGCGGCCATAGTCGCGCCCATGCGCCTCCTCGCTCGCATCGCGCGCTGGTCGCTCACCACGCTCGCCCTGCTCACGCTCGCGGCGGCCGGCGTTTTTCTGTGGTGGCGCGGCCACGGCGAGCCGCAGCGCGCCGGGCGAGCCTTGCTGAGCACGCTCGGCAACTCTGTGATGGTGCGCTTCGACGACGCGGCCGTGCCGCACATCGCCGCGACCAGCCTCGACGACGCGGCGCGCGCGCTCGGCTGGCTGCACGCGAACGAGCGCATGGGCCAGATGGAATTGCAGCGTCACTACGCGGCCGGGCGGCTCGCGGAGCTCGTCGGGAGCGAAGCTCTCAGCACCGATCGACGCATGCGGCAGCTCGGTTTTGCGCGCGCGGCGCGGCGCAACCTCGAAGCCTGCTCCGAGCGTTCGCGCGAGCTGCTGCAGGCCTACGCGCAAGGCGTGAACGCGTGGCTCGACGCCCACCGCGACGACCTGCCGCCGGATCTCGTGCTGCTGCGCGCACAGCCGGAGCCGTGGCGCGAGGAGGACAGCCTCGGCATCCAGCTCCTGATGGCGCAGATGCTTTCGTTCGGAGAGTGGCGCGAGCGGGCGCGCCTGCGCTGGCTGGGCACACTCGGCCTCGATCGCACGCGCGAGCTGATGGGCATGAGAGAGCTCGAGGTCGACGCCGACATCCTCGCGCTCGCCCAGACCACGGTGAGGGAGCGCGCACCGGAAGAGAAAGCCTCGAATGGCAGCAACAACTGGGCGGTCGCGGCGGCGCGCAGCGAGACCGGAAGCGCGCTCGTCGCCAATGACCCACACCTCGCGCTCGACCTGCCGTCCTTGTGGTATCAGGCGCAGATGCGTTGCCCGCAGTACGAGGCGTCGGGCTTCACGATCCCGGGCCTGCCGATGGTGGTGGTCGGACAAGGCGCGCGCGTCGCATGGGGCTTCACGAACACCGAGCTCGACGTGTGCGACCTGTTCCTCGAGCGAGTGAGCGAGGATGGCCGCTTGGTCGAGCGCGACGGCGAGTGGCTGCCGCTCTCGATCGAGCGCGAGACGATCCGCGTGCGCGACGGCGGCGAGGAGTCCGTCGAGTGGCGCGCGAGCGACATCGGGCCGTTGTCGGAATCGCTCGAGCGCGGGCGGACGATCACCTACAGCATCGCGTGGACGGCGTACGAGCCGTTCGACCCGCTCGAGCCGTTCCTCGCGCTCGGGACGGCGCGCACGGTCGCCGACACGCCCGCGATCGCCGCGCGCTTCGTCTGTCCGCCCCAGAACCTCGTGTGCGGCGACGCCGACGGCGCGATCGCGCACACGATCCTCGGTCGCGCCGTCGCGCGCGGAGCCGGCGTGGGCAAGCTCCCGTTGCCCGCGTGGAAGCGCTCCAACCACTGGCGCGGGCTCGCGCCGCACGAGCGAATGCCGCTGGCGATCGAGCCTGACAGTCGCGCTCTCGCCACGGCCAACGAGGACTCGCGGCCCCCGGGCTTCCCGTGGCCCTATCCGCAGGATTCAGCCGCGCCGCACCGCGGTCGGCGCATCCGCGAGCAACTGCTCGAGCGCTCGAACTGGAACGTGGACTCGCTCGCGAGCCTCCAGACCGACACGACGTCGCTCTACGCGCGCGAGCTCGTGGCTCAACTGGCGGAACCGGCCGCGGGAACCGACGCCCATCGCGCGTGGCGCGCGCTGCGCAACTGGGACGGCAACATGACGCTGCGCGGTCCGTCGGCACTGTACGCGCTGTTCGAGCGCGAGCTTGGCGCGCGCGTCTTCGGCGACGAGCTGGCGTCGACGAGCGGGCTCTTGCACTCGGATCGCTACCGCGCGCTGCTCGAGGTGCTCTCGGGCGAGCTGGACGAACGCTGGTGCGACGACGTGCGCACGCAAGCGCGCGAGACGCGCGGCGAGATCGTCGCCGCGGCGCTCACCGCGAGCTGGGCGGAGGGCGCGGCGCGATTCGGTGATGACGTGTCGCGCTGGGACTACGGCGCGCTGCACCGCTGGACTCCCGAGCACAAGCTCGGCGGCGCTCCCGTGCTCGGCTCGTTCTTCAACCGCCCCGCGGAACCCGTGCCGGGCAACGACACCTGCCCGTGCGTCTTCACCGGCGCTTGGAACGACGGAGTCATCGACGTGAACCACGGCGCCTCGCTGCGCCTCTCCGCCGACTGCGCCAATCCTGATCGCTCGCTCGCGATCCTGCCGGGCGGTCAGTCCGGGCATCCCTTCGACGCGCACTACGACGACCAGATCGAGAGCTACCTCGGCGGCCGCCTGAGGCCGATGCACTGGAGCGAGTCCGCGATTCGCGCGGCGGCCGTGACCACGCTGGAGCTCTCCGCAACGCCGTGAAGCTGCACGCGTGGATCTCCGCGCCGCTCGAGTCGCTCGCGCTGGTGCTCCTGCGCGAACGGGGCGAGCGCGTCGACGGAGTGCGGCAGGGCGTGTGGACGCGGCGCTTTGCCAACGGCCGCCTGTTCACCGAGTGTCGCTTCGAGCGCGGAGTGCGCGACGGTCGCGACCGCCGTTGGTACCTCGATGGCACGCCGCGCTGGCACGGCGAGTGGCGCGCGGGCCGCAAGTCCGGCGAGTGGATCTACATGACGCGCGAGGGGCGCGTGCACGACGCGCTCACCGGCGTGTACGAGAACGGCGAGAAGATCGCACCGGTGCGCGGCTTCAACGACTGGAAGTCCTGAGCGTCCGCGCTTGACGCCGCGCGCGCGGGCGGGCATGAAGGACGCATGCAGCCCACCGATGCACAACTCCAGCGCGACCTCGACTTCGCGATTCAGGCCGCTCGCTCCGCCGGCGAACGCGTGCTCGCACTACGCAAGAGCGGGCGCTGGCAAGGCGACATGCTCGCCGACATCGGCGATCAGGCGGCCGACGGCCTGCTGCAAGGCCTGATCCGCGGGCGCTACCCGGACGACGGGATCCTGAGCGAGGAGACGGTCGACTCGGCCGAGCGGCTCGCCAAGCGCCGCTGTTGGATCGTCGATCCGCTCGACGGCACGCGCGAGTTCAGCGAGCTGCGCGAGGACTGGGCCGTGCACGTCGCGCTCACGCTCGACAACGCCTGCGCGCTCGCCGCCGTGGCGCTCCCGTCGCTCGACTCGGTGATCTGGGGCATCGCACTGCCCGGCCGCGAACGCGCCGGAGTCATCGGGCGCGTGCGGCTCGCGCCGGGCTCCGTCGCCGGCCCCGCCGCGCCGCGCATCGTCGTGTCGCGCAGCCACACGCCGCCGTGGGTCGAGACGTTCGGCCGCACGATCGGCGCCGCCCCGCTCATCCCCTGCGGCAGCGCCGGCTTCAAGGTGGCGAAGCTCCTGATCGGCGACGCGGACGTGTACGTCCACAAGAAGGGCCTGAAGGAGTGGGACACCTGCGCGCCCGAGACCGTGGCGCGCGCGCTCGGCTGGTGGGTCGGCAAGCTGCGCGGCGAGGAACACCGCTACAACCAGCCCAGCCCGTTCAATCACGAGCTCGTCGTCTGCCGTCCGTCCGAGCGCGAGCGCGTGCTCGCCGCCGTGCGCGACTGCGGCGCGCTCGACGGCTAGTTCGTCGGGCCCGCCGCGCTGCGACGCTCGGCGTCCGCATCGGCCTCGTGCGCGGACTTCAGCGCCGCGCGCAGCGAGCGCGCGACCTTTGCCTCGACGCGCAGCGCGAGCGCCTCGACGAGCTCGTGGCTCAGCGCGAGCGTGAGCTCCGGCCCGCGTCGGAACGCCTTCCAGACTTCGGCGCGCTCCGTGCAACCGCGCAGGCTCGCCGCGAGGCTTTGGAGGTTGTGCAGCTTGTCTGCGGACTTCACCGTCGCCGCCTGCGGCGACATGTGCGGCACCTTGGCGATGCCCGCACGCTTGCGCTCTTCCCAGCTCTTCGACTTGTCCTCGGTGAGCTCGCCGACGACGCGCGCGATGTGGCGACCGAACTCGCGCTCGACGCGCGCGAGATCCCAGCCGTCGCAGTCCTCGACCACGTCGTGCAGCAGCCCCGCCACGATCACGTCGTCCTCCTGCCCCCAGCGCGCGAGGATCAGCGCGACGAGCAGTGGATGGACGACGTACGGCTCGGTCGAGGCCTTGCGCAACTGGCCGTCGTGGGCCGCGAGCGCGATGCCGAGCGCCTGTTCGACGAGCGGGGAATACATGTTCAGATCTGGACGCCCAGGGGCTTGAGGGCGAGCGCGCCGACCAGCATGGAGGCGAGCGCCACGGTGATCAGGATCCCGCCTTCGCCGTCGGGCAACCAGCCCTGATCGCGGTAGGGATAGGCGATCGCGACGACGCGAAACGGCGACTCGGAGCCGAACGAGCGCTCCGCCGGCCACAGCAGCGGCAGGCGATCGGCGTCCGCGATGGCGAACAGGTCGCGGTCGCTGACGCGGCGCGGCTGGAACGCCGCGGGCGCGACGAGGCCCGCGTGCACGAGCTTCGTCTCGCGCGCGCCGCCGAGCTCGAGCACGACCTCGTGGCCCCCGCTCTCGACCGCGACGAACTCTTGGAACGCACGGCCTTCGGACGGCACGCGCACGAGCGGCGAGACGGCCTGCAACCCCGCCGGCAACGTCACACGCAGCTCGCGCGCATCGACGCCCGGCGCGAGCTCGATCTCGAGCAGCGTGCCGCGGCCCGCCATCACCGCCGCGCCGCGCTCGTGCAGCGGCAGCGGATCGTAGGCGAAGCGCACGACGAGCTGCGCCGTGAGGATCATGAACGGCACGGCGAGCGGCACGATCGGCCCGAAGTTCAGGCCGAGATACACGACGTTGCGCGCGAGCACCTTCGCGACCGCGGAGGCCACGACGACGAGATCGTCCTGATACAGGCGAATCTCGATCATGTGCGCCTTGATCTTGTCCTTGGCGCTCGCGATGCCCTTCTGCCACGAAATGCGCTTGAACGCGAGCAGCGCGAGCACGCCGAAGACCCCGCTCCAGAGGATCAGGGTCACGGCGCTCCCGGCCCACAGGGTGGCGGCGAGCAGGACGTCGAAGAGCGACGTCGCGGCGCTGTTCAAGGCGTTCACGTGGGACGTTTTCGCGCGCTCGTTCGCGGAGCTAGGAGATGTAGCCGAGGCCCTTGAGCTTCTCGGTGATCGCGGCGTCGGACTCGGCGCCTTCGAACTGCGCGAGCTCCTTCTCGATGATGTGCACGATGAACTCCTCGTGCGACGCGTAGCCGGCCTTCTCGGCGATCTGCTTGCAGCGCGCGATGAGAGCGGGGTCGAGCTTGATCTTGTTGGCGTTTCCAAACATGGCGTGTCGTCCTTGGGGCGGTGCGGAACGGTTCACTTCGCCAGCACGGGATGGCCCTTCATCCCCGCGCCGGGCTGGATTCCATATTGACGCAGGACCTCGACCGTGAGGTCCTCGAGACGGTGGGAACCGGGCGCGAGGGGCCGGTTCGACATCAGCGTGCCCTGCACGACGTCCGGCGCCATCAAGTGGCTGCCGTTGAACGTGCCGCCGCGATCGTTGTCCGAGAGCTGGTAGCCGGTGATGCGGCCGACCGAGGCCTCGTCGGAGTTGTCGTAGTCGCTGTTGTAGCCGACGAGGATGTCGGGAGCCTCGGCCACGCGCTCGCCGCTGTAGATCTCGCTGGCGAGATCCGCGCGCAGGACGACGCGCTTGCCGCCGTTGTTCGCATCGGTCCATGCCTCGAGCTTCGCCTTGAGCTCCGCGAGCAGCGCCGGTGCCTGCGCCGGATCGACGCTGCCGGACTCGTCGTCCGCGGTCGCCGGATCGTCGAGCTCGCGGCCCTTCAAGTTGAGGTACAGGCCGTTGAAGCCGACGCCGTAGGCGCGCGTGCGCGCCCAGTCGACGTTGGTGCGCAGCGGCCACGACGCGTCTTCGGCGAGCTCCTTGGGCCGCGGCAGGTAGCTCGAGAGCATCACCGGCACGTGCGCGGGATCGTCCTCGTCGAGCTCGGGGCTCACGCTCTCGCGCAGCACCAAGTAGCCGTTGTCATGGAGCCAGCGGTTGAGGCCGACGCGCCGACGATAGGGCGCGAAGCCGTGGTCGCTCATCACGATCAGCGTGGCGCGCTCGCCGAGCTGCTCGCGCAATCGACCGAGCACCGGGTCCATCTCCATGTAGAGATCGTGGATCACGTCCTTCCACGTCGAGCCGTCGCGGTGCGACCACCACGACGAGTCCTCGGCCGCGACCGGCGGCTCGTGGTGCGGGTGCTCCTCGTCGGAGTGCCGCCACATCATGTGGCCGCACAGGTCGACGCCGGAGAAGTAGAAGAACAAGAGCCCGCCGTCCTGCTTCGCCATGTAGCGCTCGAGCGCGAAGTCGAGCATGCGCTCGCCCTCGTCCTGCACGAGCTCGGCCTGCATCATGAACTCGCGCACGGTGATCACGCCGGACTTCAGCGCGTTCACGTCCTCGGGCATGCCCTGCGTGTAGTACGGACCGATGCCACCGCGCGCGTCCGCGACCTCCGCGCTCGCCTCGACCGGCTCGGACACCGGCGACGCCGGGAGCGCGGGATCGATGTTGACGGGGCTCGCGTAGAGCTCGAGCTCGCCTTCGCCCGCGGCGTCGGGCATCGAGCGCAGGTAGAAGCGCACGATTCCTCCGATGTCCATCAGCGCCATCGGCAAGAGCTCGAACGTGACCGGCACGAACTCGCTCCACTCACCGGGCTGCAACACGAGCCGCCGTCCGTGGACATCGAGCGCGCAGGCCTGCGCCGCGCGATCGATCCAGATGCGCAGCGGCACGCTCGTCGCCGGATCGCCGAGCTTGAACGCGTTCGGCGGCCCGGGGATGCGCGTGTCGACGACGTCGTCGTAGATCGTGATCGTCTCGATGCGCGCGTCGCTGCCGATCGCCTTGACCGTCGGGTTGGTCGTGTAGACGGTGCACTGGCCGTAAGCCGAGTCGATCGCGGGCGTCATCATTCCGCTGAACGACCAGCCCTCGGCCGGCTCGACCGGGAAGTTCGCGGGCATGCGCCAGATGTCGGCCGACACGCCGTTGCGCGCGAGGATCGTCCAGAAGGCCTCGCCCGTGCGGTTCGAGCTCGTCTCGCCGCCGGTTGGCAGCTTCCACTCGCCGAACAGCTCGAACGCGCCCGCGTGTCCCGACACCGTGGTCGACGGCAACACGCCGCGCGTCACGCGATCGCGGTGCAGGAAGTCGAACACGCCGTGGCCGCCGGGGTCACGACCGGTGATGAAGTTGGACCACGCAACGGGCGACTGCGGCGGCGTCGAGGTGCCGAGCGAGTGGATGCCCTGCTCCTGCGCGAGCCGCGCGAAGTTGCGCATGCGCTCGGGATACTTCGCGATCGTCTCCGCGAGGATCTCGGGGTCGAGCCCGTCGATGCCGAGCACGACGACGCGCGGATGGCGCGTCGGACCGTCGACCGTCGCCGCGCTCGCAGCAACCTCCGTGACGGACGCGTGCTCACTCGCCGTCGCCTCGCGGTGCGTCGCGCGCGGAATGCCCGTGGCGATGCCGACGAACAACGCCGCGAGCGCCGCGTACGGCACGAGCTTGCGCACGCGCTGCCAGCTCGCGCTCACGACTTCGCCTCCGCGCTCTTGCTCGCGTGCGCGGGCTTCGCCGCCTGCTTCCGCTCGCCGAACAGCGGCGCGCCCTGCATGTAGGGAGGAATCGGCACGCCGAAGACGTCGAGCACCGTCGGCGCCATGTCCATCAGACGCGGCGCCGCCGTGTTGATCTGCTTGTCGCACCAGAACACGCCCGGCACGAGGCGCGGATCGACGCAGTGGTCGCCCGACCAGCTCTTCGTGTTGTCGGTGAAGACTTCCTTCGACACCGAGCCCGTCGCGCAGTCCCACGAGTGGCGGAAACCGCGCTCGTAGCCGATCAGGAGCTCCGGCGCCATGTCCGCGTACGGTCCCTTGTGGACCTCGTGCGTGATGAACGCTTCCTTGATGACGCGCTCGCCCGTAGCGGGATCGACGAGCGCCTCGAGCTTCGCTTTGAGCTCACGGCACAGCGCGTCCATCTCCGGCCCCTTCGACACGATGCCGTGCGCCTCGCGTCCCTTGCGGTTGATGAACACGCCCGTGAGCCCGAGCGTGAACGCCTTGGTGCGCGACCAGTCGACCTTCGCGAACCAGTCCGGCGACGTCTCGCTGCCGTCCTTGAGCACGAGGTAGCCCTGCTCCTTCAGCCACGTGTTGAGGTTCACGCCGCGGCGGAAGTTGCAGAAGCCGTGGTCGCTGATGACCATCAGGCACGTCTTCGGATCGTCGCCGAGCTTTTCGAGCAGCTCGCCGACGAGCTTGTCCATCTCCGCATACGTCTGCGGGATCGTGTCCTTGTACTTCGCGAGCTCCTCGGCCGAGCGCCCGCGGTTCGCCGGGTGCGTCGGATCGAGGTAGCGATAGAACATGTGGCTGATGCGGTCGGACGTGTCGAACACGACCGTGACGAAGCCCTTCTTCGTCTTGTCGAGCACGTTCCACAGCTGCCGCTTGCGCTCGTCGCAGATCAGCCACGCCTGCTTGAGAAACGCTTCTTCGTCGATCACGCGCTCGTTGAGCGCCCACGTGTCCTCCGCGAGCCCGAGCGTCGCGTAGGGCCCGAGCATCTTCGAGAGGTAGATCGAGTAGACGAACGGGTGGCTGATCGGCATCACCGGATCGTCGGGATTGATGTTGATCGGCGTGACGTACAGCTCGAAGTGCTCGTCCCACGTCTGGATGTACAGGCGCGCGATGCCCGTCATCCCGTCGAACGGCACGACCATCCAAGGCGTGTACTCGCGCGGCCCGACCTCGACCGTCTCGCTGCCGATCGTGATGCGCGCGCGCCGCTTCGCGTCGTCGAGCTCGATCTTGAACGGACACTTGAGCGGCCCGTCCTTGCCGGCGGGCCCGGTGAGCTTGGACTCGACCGTGTCGCCCGCGCGACGGATCTGGTACTGCTGCCCGCCGATGTGCGCGCCCGCGGGCCGCGGCCTCGTCGAGTAGAACGCGAACGAGCCCTGCGTGCCCTGCAGGTCGGGCACGCACATGCCCGAGAGCAGCGTGCCGTTCTTGAACGGCTGCGGCGGAAACGTGATCGGCACGCGGATGATCGACGACCACACGCGCGCGTCGCCGAGCAGCTTCCAGAACGGCTGGCTCTTCTGCAGCAACCGCTGCACGCCCTTGGTGCCCAGCGGCAGCTTCGCGAAGCCGAGGTTGAGCGTCTTGGGGAGCGTCATCGTCTCCGCGCTCGACAGCATCGGCATGTAGTTGCACGGGTCGCGCGTGAGGAAGTCGTAGATGTTGTGGCGCGAGGCATCGACGCCCGTCGCATAGGTCGACCACGCCACCGGCGAGATCGACGGACAGGCGGTCTCGAGCGGTCGGAAGCAGCCGCGCTCGGCGAGCTTCTTCAGCACCGGCATGCGGCCCTCGGCCATGTACTGCTGCGCGAGGAGCGGATCCATGCCGTCGAAGCCGATCACGACCACGCGCTGGAATTTCTGCGGACCGTGCTTGCCCGGCGTCGCGAGCCGCACGAGCGCCTTGAGCGGCCACAGGAGCACGATGCCGATGGCGAGCAGGAACGTGCCCGCGAGCACCATCACCGAGCCCGCCGCCGCGATGCCCGCGCCCGGCCCGATGTACGCCAGAGCCGAGGCCTGCGCCGCGGGCGCGAGCACCAGCGCCACGAACAGCGACAGCGCGCCCTGCGGCACGCCTCGCCAGCTGCGGAAGTTCGTCATCGAGCTCACGGAACGGGCACGCGCCGGCCTCCGAGGCCGGTCCGGGTCGGGTCTATCGTCCACCCCCCAGCAGGGCTGTAGCCCCGCCCCCACTGCCGACCCCGAGGGCCCCTCCGGCGACGCCGAAGGCCCGCCAGTCTAGCGCCCGACGGGTCGAGCCCCGCAGCCGACCTCGTTCCGGCAGGCTGCGTCGACCGAGCACGCCGACCTCTCCGATTGCGCTGCGTCCGCGATCCGCCAGCGCGGCCTCGCGCGCGTCGAGCTCGGCATGCAGATCAAGGCCCGTAGGTCAGCTCGACCGCATTCGTCAGCGTCGTCGTCTTGCACGAGGGCGGATCGCGCAGCCACCCCTGCACGAACGCCTTGGATCCCACCGACCACGGACTCCCCAGTTGCCCCGGGTTCGCCGCTTGGAAGGCCTGCCAGTCGAGGCTGAGCGCGCCGTTGCACGAGGTCAGCGTCCCGCCGCTTCCCTGTGCGACCGTGCGCGCCGTCGGCGCCTTCACGCACAGAAAGCTCGACCCGCCCGAGCACCACGGCTGCGGCAGCGGCGCCAACGAATAGAACAGGATGCCCGAGCGCTGCCCCTCGACGGTCGCGACCGACACGATGCAGCCGTTCGCCCCGCTCACGCTCGGATTCGCGCTCGCGCTGATCTGCGCGACGCACCCATACGTGCTCGTGCCCGCCGTGCAGAACACGATCGGATCGGCCGCGCAGTTGCCGCCGATGCGGAACTTCCAGTGCCGATCCGCGAACTGGAACACGCTGCCCCACGTCGAGCCGCCGTTCGTCGAGGCGCAGTAGGGCTGGCCGAGCCCCGCGTTGAGCGAGTCGACCGACGCCTGCCCGCCCGGCCCCGTCGACCACACGAACCAATACGTCTGCCCCCCGACGAGCGCCACGCTCGAGCCCAGCTGCGCCGGATACCACTGCTTCGCGCTCGCGATCGTCATGCCGCCCGTGCCGAGCATCGCCGCCGGCCGATTCGCCGCCGCATTGTTCGACCACAGCGCCAGCCCCTGCACCCCGCTCGCCTCGCCCGTGTACACCTCGAGCCGCGTCGCCGCGAAGCTCATCGGCGCCACGAACCGAATCGCCAACTGCAGCGACCCTCCAATCGACACGCCGTCGTTGAAGCTCGCCCCATCGTTCTCCGCATGACACGGCGCCTGCGCCCGCACCATCCCCGCCAGCACCACCGCCGCAATCGCCCCACCCATCTTCATGGCTCTGCCTTCTCCTTCCATACAAGCCTACGCCCTGCCCCGCTCCCGTGTTGCCCCACCTGCCAAACCACCCCAATTTCCCGCGCTCGCAGCGCTCCGCTCCCTCCCGCGTCTCATTCCACTCCCGCGCCCTCGCTCGCCCCCCGCGCCGCGACTTCCGCCGCGATCTCGTCGAGCTCCGCCACCAGCTCCGGCCCGAAGTAGTGCGCGAGCTCGTCGCGCGCGCCCTCGTACAGCGTCGGCCCACTGCCGCTGCACACCAGCGACCGATCGACCGCCTCCCCCGAAGGCAGCAGCACGCCGCCATCGAACGTCATCGGAAACAGCGAGCTCACCAGTGGCTTGAGCTCCCGATGCGGCACCCCGACCTCCAGGCAGTACGCATGCAGCACACACCCACGCTCCGCCCGATTCGAAAAGACGCAGCGCCCATCCCGCACCGCCGTCCGCACCCGCCCCCCGCTCGGAAACTCCCCATCCCGCTCCACCTCGCCCTCAAACCACTCCCCCGCCGGCACCCCCAACCGCGCCTCCAGCGCCTCCCGATGCCCCAAGATCCGCCGCACATTCTCCGCATCCACATCGACGCCGTACTGACAGCAAGCGTCCTTGCAAAACCCACACTCCATACAGCGCGCGAAGTACCTCAGCCCAAACACCCGCACATCCACCGCCCCCACCACCGGCGCCCCCTCCACACTCCGATACCCCCGCCGCAGCTCCCTCACCTCACGTTGCACGCGCGCGAGGTTGCCAGCGCCTCCATCGCTTCGCAACGACGAAGGTGCGCCGTGCCGGGCACCGAGAGATCCGGCGGATGAGCCGTGAACGCGAGGCCACTCCGCCTCGAGCCGGCTCAGGGGCTCGCCAGTCTTGCGCGCCAGTGCCACCAGACCATCACCATCGCGAGCGTGTCGAGGCGGCAATAGCTCTCGAGCAGCGAACGGCGCTCGCTCGTCCGCGAAGGCTCTTCGCGCTCCTCCGTGTGCAGCACGTGCTGGTAGGCGTGCACTGCTCCGAGCCCATCGCGAACCGGCTCCACTCCCGTCAACGTCGGCTGCGGCAAGGTGTCGTAGGGTGACAGCAGCTCGCCGTCCCGCGTCTGTACATGTGCCGCGAACCACGGATGGGCGCGCATGGCCGCGTCGTCTCGCCAGATAGCGGGCAAGACGCTCTTGATCGAGGTGCTGCCCCGCATGGCGGGATGGATGTAGTGCTCGAGGCACAGGCGCTGCAGATCGACGATGCGACCTTCGCCGTCCTCACCGACAACCGTGCGCAACCACGAGACCAACTCGGGCTTGTCGCCACGCTCTTCAAGCTCGTACAGCGCGCTTTCCAGAGCCACGCGCTCGTAGGGCGACCAGCACAGGACGCTGCCTTCGCTGCCGAGTGCATCGCGCAACTGCGTCAGAAACTCGACCAGCGGCCAATCGCCACCGGTCTGCAGCCAGCCGCGGTGGGAGAGTCCATCGGGCGCATCGCAAGCCACGATGTGGCAGCTGAACTGAAAGACCAGTAGCTGGTACGGCTGCATTCCGGCGTAGTAGGGAACCGGCGCACGGGCGGCCTCGAAGTCGAGGAAGTGCAGCGGCCAAGCCAGAGCGTCGAGCTGCTCTCGGAGCGCGGGCTGCAGCCACGGCTGGCCGGAGAGAGCTTGTGCCAGCTGCTTGCTCTGACGTTGCCCCGCCCCGCGCGATGACTGAATGGCGTCCAAAGGAATATCGACGAGCTTGCGCACGCCGCGGCCGTAAAGGTCTTCGAGGTTCGAAGCGCCGTCGCGTCGCCCCAAGGAACTGGCGCGATACATGTCGCACAAGTAGCCACTGGAGATTTCTGGGCCCCAGCATTCCGCGAAGCCGTCCGTCGTGGGCGTGGCATGCGGTGCGTTCCGAAACTCGCAGTCCTTGCAGGCTCCGCTCACGGGAGGCGGAAGCGAGTACAGCGCGCCGCTGCGAATGTCCCCAAACAGGCGCCCGACCACGGCCTCAACGCCTTCGTCACCGCCGAGCAGTTCATCGACTTCCCGCTGAGCAGGCACACTCACGAGCATGCGCGAATCGCGCACGCTCGACTCCGGTCCGGGGTGCCGAGCCCGTCGCCGACCCGAGCCCTCGGGCAGCTCGCTCCAGCGCAGCGTGGAGTGAAGCGTCAGCCCATCGCACTTCCCCGCCAGATCGACGCATACGATGTGCGGACGTACCTCGCAACCAAGGGCGCGGCGCAGGACGAGTGTCTGAAAGGCCAGATCCTCTAGGTCCCGCCGCCACTCAAGCCTAATCGCGTCCCTTCCCGCGCGAAACACGCCCTCCGTGCCCTCGCGGCTGTCGATCGAGCTCGACTTGATCTCGAACAAGTCCACCACCTTCCCCATCCGACGCACAACATCCGCCCGGCACAGCAAGCCGCCATGCACGAACGTCGCTTCGAACAGAGTCACGTCGCCCGCCTGTGCGAGCATCCGCGCCGTAGCGACCGCCGCACTCTCGCCCTCCAGCGCCTCGACCCAGCGCCCCCCAGCGAAGAGCGCCCGCGCCAGCCCCTCGACCTCTTCCGCCCCCGGCGTCCCCTCCCGCTGTGCCTCCGGATAACCCCTCACTTGGTACGAGAACTTCCGCGCGCACTCCCGAAACCTCCGGAAGCCCGACTTCGTCAACACCACTCCGCCATTCGAACTGTTCGGATCAGCCATGGTTCACCTTCGTATCCCGCGCCCACTTGAGCATTTCGTTGACTCTCGCTTCTTTCAGCCACTCCCAGCGCTCGAGCTCCCTCAACGCCGTTTCCTTGAAGGAGGACTCGGCCGAAGGAGCCAACCTCGCGCGCTTCCTCAGGACGTTGGCGAGAGCGACTGCGCCACGGACTGAGCGCCCACTCTCCAACAGCCTACACCTGAGGTCGCCAGCCTTCTGAAGCTCGACTTCCGCCTTCCGAAAGCTGCGTTCGACTTCGTACGCATCGGCGAGCAGTTCGTTCAATGCAGCCTGCTCATGAATCAGCTCCTCCTGTGGTGGCGCTCCGGCGTCATCGAGAGCCTTCAGAGCGGCGAGAAACTCGTTAATGGGGTTGATGTCGATCAGGGATTCATCTTCCTCTTCGAGCCTCATGCCACGAGACGCCGGACCTGCACGCCGTTTCAGCTCCAGACCGACAATTCCTCGTTCTCGATGAATTCTAGCGCGCATCCGTGCAGCATCGGCAGTCCCGCCCACACGAATGAGACGATCCGAGGCCGACTGGAGCAGTTCCAAAGCTTGCCTCAAGGCCTCGGTGTGACTCCCCTTGAGTCCGCTGCTCGCCCGTTGCACGTAGGCCACGGCCTGCATGATTTCCACCCAAACCCCGCCTAGCTCCGTATCCGCAGCTAGAGTGCGATTAGAGTCCGCCTTCGCGTAGGGCACTGTTTCGAGCATCAGGCAAGCATCCTCGATGCATGCGGGGGTACCGAGCTCGAGAAGATCGTTCGCCAGCTCGAT
>VGZD01000018.1 GCA_016872715.1 Planctomycetota bacterium | reverse complement strand
CGGTCGATCTCCTGTGGGTTTGGTACACGCACACAGAAGAACAAACCGGGCTCCGCGGGGCGTTCCCGCGGCGCGGGGCCGGCCTTCAAGCCGGCTCCGCACTTACACCACAAGGTGAGACGCTATCGCCACGCTTTCATGAGGGCGCGCAAGTCTCACGAAGGAGTGTGAAAAGACCGCGGCGTGGAGGAAATTGGAAATTCGTTGGCGCGCGGGACCGTCGGCCGACAGCGGGGCGTTGGCGCAGCGCGGATCGGCACGGGTCGCGACCGCCATCCGATGTCGAGGCGCGTCGAGTCAGTCCTTGGACCGTTCCACAGCGGCCGCAAGCGCCGAGCGGGCGCGGCGGAGGAACTCGCCGAGAGCGCCGGAACGGGCGCGACTAGCAGCGCTCCCGAGCGACGGTGTGTCGATGGAGGTCAGCGCGTCGGAGCAACGGGGTGAGCGGACTCGAGCGCAGGCTCGGGCGCGGCGGCGGGCGCGCGTGCTCGGGACGGAAGCGCTCGAGGTCGAGGACTTGCTTTGCCTGCTCGGAGTCGAGGCGCGCGCGCGTCCGGATTGGGACGGAGCGCTCGCGTCGCTGATGCGGCTCGCGCCGCAGGAGCTCTCGGCGCGTCTGGGCGCGCGCGCTCCCGAGGCATGGAGGATGGCGGCGGCGTTCGAACTCGGCCGACGGGCGACGGTGGAGCGTTCGCTGCCTAGGCCGGTCGTGCGCGGACCCTCCGACGTGCTGGCGCTGCTCGGCGACCTCGTGCGGGGCGAGGAGCGCGAGCAGTTTCACGTGCTGTTGCTCGACGGGAAGCACCGCCTCAAGGCTCGTCAGACGGTGTCGATCGGGAGCCTCTCCACCTCGATCGTGCACCCGCGTGAGGTGTTTCGGCCGGCCGTGCAGGCGGCCGCCGCCGCCGTGCTGTGCGCCCACAACCACCCCAGTGGCGATCCGGAGCCCAGTCCCGAGGACGTCGCCGTGACCCAGCGGCTCGATCAGGCCGGAAAGCTGCTCGGGATCCCGTTGCTCGACCACGTCGTGCTCGGGGACGGAGCGTGGGTCTCCATGCGCCAGAGGCTGGGCCTGTGAGCGGCGCGAAGGCGCTGGTTCACTCGCGACGCGGGCTTACTCGCGGCGCGGGCTTACTCGCGACGCCAGGCGGCGTGCAGCGCGATCGCCGCCGCGGCCTCGGCCGCCGTCTCGACGCGCAGCACGTGGGGGACCAGCGCCGCCGACGCAACTCCCGCGGCCTTGAAGAGCTGCTCCTCGGCGGGGCTCCAGCCGCCTTCGGGGCCGATCCACAGGCGCAGCGGCGCGGCGCGGGTTCCTGCGCGGCGCGAGGCGATCTCCGCAGCGAGAGGCGCGCGCGCGCGCGGGTCGAGCCACAGTTGCGCCGACGCGGGTCGCTCGCGCAGGTGGGTGGCGAGATCGACGGGACCGGAGAGCTCGGGGAGCCACAGGCGGCGGCATTGCTTGCACTGTTCGCGGGCCAGACGGTTCCAGCGCTCGAGGCGCTCGCCGACCTGTTCGCGCGCGTAGCCTTGCGTGCGTTCGGCGCCGATCAGCACGACCGCGGCGACGCCGAGCTGGACGAGACGCTCGACGAGCTCGTCCGCGCGGGCGCCCTTGGGCGGCGCGACCGCGATCTCGAGCCACGGTAGCGGCGAGTCGGCGGCCCCCGGCTCCGGCTCGCTCGCCAGCTTGCCCAGCAGGCGCCAGAGGGTTTCGCCGCGCCGCGCTTGGGTGAGTTCGAGGTCCCAGGCCGATCCGGCGCCGTCGAGGGCGACGACGCGCGCGAGCGGCTCGAGCCGCAGCACCTTGAGGGCATGGCGCTCGTCGTCGGCGTGGAGCCGGGGTGCGCCTTCCCGCGCGGCGGGGTCGAGGAAGAACCAGCGCTCACCGCCCTCGTGCCGTTCGCGTGCCATGTGCGGCGGATTGTCGAGCGGGGTCCGCCGCGCGGCAAGGCGCTCGACCTTCACTGGATCGGTTTCGCCCGCTATCCTCCGCCCCGCGCAGAGCGAAGTCGCACGCTGGGCACGTTACCCCCGCCGCCGGGCACGGTAGGCCGGTCGGGAGCCCCTCCAGCGGTCGTTTCGCCACTGGCCGCTCCTTCCGAGGATCCCTCGGCACCGCTCGCCCGCTGTGGGGTTGCGCGGGTCCGACGTCCCTCCGTCACCGCCCTCGGCGCCGACCCCGACCTGCGCGGGCTCGGGCCTTCCGCCCTCCCCGAACCGCTCCCAGAGAGACTCGCGCGCCATGCAACCTCGTTACTCCTTGCGCTTCGAGAACGGCGAGCGGCAAGGCGAGACGGTCCCGATCAGCGGCAGCTCGTTCACCGTCGGCCGTCGGCCGGGCAACAGCGTGCAGGTCTCCGATCCCTCGGTCTCCGGCCGCCACGCCGAGTTCACGGTCGAGCCCGACGGCGTGCTCGTGCGCGACCTCGGCTCGACCAACGGCACCAAGTTCGGTTCGGAGCGCATCTCGGAGCGCAGGCTCGTCCACGGCGACGTGGTGGTGCTCGGCTCCGTCAAGCTCACCCTGCTCGATCTCGAGCGCGGCGCGAGCTCGGCGGCCGGCTCCGGGCGCGATCCCGACGAGCTCGAGCTCGAGTTCGACGAGCCTGCGCGGCCCGCGAG
Source organism: Planctomycetota bacterium (assembly GCA_016872715.1). Classification (GTDB taxonomy): domain Bacteria; phylum Planctomycetota; class UBA1135; order UBA1135; genus F1-120-MAGs118. The sequence goes on along the minus strand of VGZD01000018.1, from coordinate 40,968 downwards.
CCCGCTGCCCGCGCGCGACCTGCAACCGCGCGAGGTGCAGCCGCGCGAGGTGCAGCCGCGCGAGCCCGCCTACGCGGCGGCGCCCGTCAGGGAGCCGGCGGCGAGCTCCGCAGACTCCGTGCGCACGATCAGCGCCGACAAGGTCGCGGCTTCGGGCAAGCGTTCGGCGCTCGGGCTCGTCGCGCTGCTCGGCGCGCTGCTCGGCGGAGCGGGCGGCACGTGGTACTTCCTCCAGCCTTCAGCACAGGGCGAGACGCGCAGCGCGCGCGCCGTCGAGCCGGTGGCGGGCAATCTGCTCGAGCGCGGCTTCTCGTTCGAAGGCGAGGGTGGTGCGTGGGAGGCCGACCCAACCGGCCCCGCGGCGTTCGGTGTCGAGCGCGGCTCGCGCCACAGCGGCGAGGCGGGCTTGGGAGTGTTCGTCGATGCGCAGCAATGGGCGCTCGCGCGCTCGGCTGCCGTCAAGGGCAGCGGCACGCGCGTGCTCACGCTCGTCGGCATGGTTCGCGTGCGCGACCTCGCGCGCGCGCGCGTCGGCCTCGAACTCGCGAGTACCTCGGGCAGTTCGGCGACGACGCTCGCCTGCAGCCCGGTGCTCGCCTCGAGCGCCGACTTCGCGCCGTTCGAGTTCCGCGCCACGGTGCCCGGCGCGTTCGACGTCGTGCGAGCGGTGCTGCTTTGCGAATCGGCGTCGGCGAGCGGTGGAGCGGTGGACTTCGACGACGTCGCGCTCGTCGCCGGTGGCGCGGCGCAGCTCGCCGCGATCGACGAGTTCCAGTTCGTGCAGCACGGCGCCTCGTCGGCCGCGCTGTTCAAGATCGACCGCACGTTGTTCTCCGACTTCCACGTGCGCGGCGCGGAGGGCGGCCTCCTCGCGCGCGAGTCGCTCGCGATCCAAAAGGGCGACACGGGTTTCGCGCTCGACTGTGGTGGCTCGGGGCGGCGCACGCTCTCGCTGCGCATCGACGAGCCGCTCTTGAAGGGCGGCCTCGCGACGACGGGCAGCGGTGGCTACCGCGCGCACGCGACGGAGTTTTCCCGCAGCGGGGTGACGTCGATCATCGCCGGTGCGGGCAAGGATCAGGTGCGGCTGGCGTTCGACGCGCCGCTCACGCTGCGGGGCCGCGCGGAAGGCGGCGGCATGCGGCTGGAGGGCGAGCTCGCTGGTTCGACGCTGCGCCTGCAGACCTCGTTTCAGGTCGAGCGCGACGAGGCGGCCAAGCTCGCGCGCGCGGCGCGCGAGGCGGAACAGCGCGGCGAGCTAGGGCTCGCGGCGACGTGCTGGCTCGCGCTGCGCGACGACTATCCGTTCGACGCCAAGGCGCTCGACGAAGCCGACGCGGCGCGCACGCGCATCGCCGAAGGCGGGCTCGCGCAACTGCGGCGCCTGCGCGGCGAGGTCGAGCGCGCGCGCTTCTTCCGGCTCAGCGAGCTGTATCGCCAGTGCCGACGCGACGCGCTCGCCGTCGCCGTGCGATACGCGGGCGGCGAAGTGGAGAGCGACGCGCGCGCGCTCGCGCTCGAGATCGACCGGGACTCCGCCGCGCTCGAGGCGGACCTCGCGCGCACCGAGCGCGCGCGCCTCGAGGGCATCGCCGGAGCGCTCGAGGCGAGCGCGAGTCCGCAGCTCGCGCGGCGTGTGCGCGAGTACCTGCAAGGCTTGGCCGGTGCGGCGGCGCCGCGCGAGGAAAACTGATCCATGGCGCGCATGCTCACCGGCATCGACATCGGCTCGCGCACGAACAAGTTCGTTCGCGGCCACTACAAGGGCAACACGTTCGTGCTCGCGCGCTTCGGCGTCGTCGCGCACGGCGAGACGGACGTTGCCGACGCGTGGGGCGCGGGCTCGGCGCCGTTCAAGCTCGGCGAGTCGCGCATCGGACTGACCGGGCGCGATGTCAACATTCGCTACACGCGCGTGCCACGCGTGCCCGACTGGCAACTGCGCAAGCTGATGCGCTTCGAGGTGGAGGAAGTCGGCGACACGTCCGGTGCGACGGTCGCGAGCGATTTCAATCTGCTGCCGGCGCTGCCCGAGATCGAGGACGAGGACGTCGTGTTGCTCGCGCTCGCGCGCGAGAGCCTGCTCGAGGAGCACATGAGCGGGCTCGCGGGCCTCGGCGGCACGATCGATGCCTTCAGCCCGTGCGCGCTCGCGCTCTACAACGCTTGGACGCACTTCGGCGTGATCGAGGACGAGACCGTGCTGCTCGCCAACATCGGTCACGACAACCTCGACGTGATCCTCGTTCGCGGACCGGATCTGCTGTTCGCGCGCAACTTGACCGGCGGCTCGAAGCTCTTCGACGCGGCGATCGCCGAGCGCTTTGGAGTTTCGCTCGACAAGGCGGAGGAGGTGAAGATCGAGCTCGCCACGCTCGAGCCGCTCGCGCGCTATCGCGACGCGAATCAGGAGAAGGCGAGCCGCGCGGCGACGGCGGCCGGTGGCCAGTTGCTGTCGCTCTTGCAGTCGACGGTGATGTTCTGCAAGAGCCAAGTGAAGGTGTCGAACCTGCGCGTCGACAAGGTGCTCCTGTGCGGAGGCGGCGCGGCGCTCGCGGGCTTGCCGCGCTATCTCTCGGCGGGCCTCGGCGTGAAGGTCGAGCTTTTCGATCCGTTCCGCACCGCGGACACGTCCGGCTTGCCCGCGGACGAGGCGGCCAAGCTCGAGGAGTACAAGCTCGAGGCGGTGGTCGCGCTCGGCCTCGCCACGATGGCCTCGGATCCCGCGGCCTACTCGATCGAAATCCTGCCAGAGAAGGTCAAGCGTCGGCGCGAGTTCGCGCTCGGCACCGTGTGGGCCATCGCCGCGGCGGTGCTCGCGGCTGGTTTCCTCGGACTGCAGTACGCGCAGGCCTCGGGCGAGCTCGGCAAGTTGCGCTCGGAGGTCGCGACGCTCGACGGCAAGCTGCGGCGCGCCAAGGAGACCGATCGACGCACGCGCGAAGTGAGCGCGGAGAATGCGGCGCTCGCGGCCGCCGCGGGCGACCTGCACGCGCGCGCCGGTTCCGGCGAGCAGCTCGCGCGGGTGCTCGAGCAGATCGAGGCGGACCTGCCCGACGGTTTCTGGATCGAGGGACTCTCGACGGACTTCCGCGTGAGCGAAGGGCTGCGCGTCGTGCGCGGCTCCGAGAAGCCGGTGATCAAGATCGCCGGTCGCGCGCGCGAGGGGACCGAGTCGATCGCGGCGCTGCTCGACAGCTACGTCGGCAAGCTGCGCGCGCGCTTTCCCACGGCGGAAGTGCAGTACGCGCCGAGTCCCTCCGGTGAGAAGTTCACGCTCGACTTGACGCTGCACGCACCCGCGCGCGCGAACGCTCCCGAAAGCGAGGCCGCGAAGTAGCGCCATGGATCTCTCGAACTACTGGCAGGAAAACAAGCGCTTCCTCGTGGCGGTCGGCATCGCTGCGGTGGCTTTCATCGGCGGCTGGATGACGATCGACGGCTACGTCGGCGCGGATTTGCGGGCGCAGCGCGCGCGCAAGTCGAAGGTCGAGAGCGAGCTGCGCGCACCGCTGCATGGCGCACAGGACCTCGAGCGCGCGATTGCGGAGAACGAGGCGCTGCGCAAGGCCTGCGCTGCGCTGCGCGAGGGGCTCGAGTTCATTCCGCGGCCCGAGTTCCGCATGGACAAGGGCACGACGGCGACGAGCCGCTACTTCACGACGCTCGAACGCACGAGCGAGGACGTCAAGCGGCGCGCCGGTCGCGCGGGGCTCGCGGTGCCGCCCGACCTCGGCATGCCCGCCGTCGCTCCGACCAAGGAGGCCGCGCTCGCGCGCTACCTCGAGGCCCTCGATGCGATCGAGCAGGTCGTGACCGCCGCGATCGCGTCGGGTTGCCAGCGCATCGACAAGGTCGCGGTCCGTCTCGACCCAGCGCTCCTCTCTGGCAAGCCCATCGCGGGCGTCGAGCGCACGCAGGTCGAAGTCCAGCTCAGCGGCGCGGCGCTGCCGCTCGCGAAGCTCGCGTGCGCGCTGCAGAACCGCTCGTCGGGTCGCGTGTTGCCCCTCGAGCGCGCGGAGTTCGCGCCGTCGCGCACGCGCGGCACGGACGAAGTGCGGCTCGAATTCGTGCTCGCGCTCCCGCACCTGGGATCGCTCGGACTGCCGGCCTCCTCGGAGGTGAACCAATGAACCTGCGCAAGGAACACGTCGTCCTCGCCGGCACGCTGCTCGTGCTCGGCGCGCTGCACTTCACGGGCGGCAGCACGCCGGTCGCATCGCGCGGCGGCACGCGGGGGGGGGCCGCGCCCGAGCTCGAACGCCACGCCGTGCCCGACACCTCGCTCTCGCTCCCGGCCGCGCGCGCGCTCGCGCAGCTCGATCGCGACGTCTTCGCGCCGCCGCGGGACACGCGAGCGCTGCCGCTGCTCGAACTCGAGGATCCGCCGCTGTTCGCGCTCGCCGCGCTCCGTCCGCCGTGCGTGCCCACGCTCGACAGCAAGCTCTTCGGCCGCGCGCTGCGCACCGAGCTGGCCCTTAAGCCTGTGCCGGGCCTGTTCGCGAGCGCGGACGACGCGCAGGCGGGCGACAGCTTCGAGGCCATCGACAGCGGCGCGGCGCCGGACACCTCCGCGGCGATGGAAGTGCCGTTGAGCGTGCTCACGCCCGACCAGCGCGCCGCGCTCGTCGCGGGTTACAAGCGTCTGCACGACTGGATTCGACTCGACGATGGCGAGCCGCTCTTCGGCCAGATCCGCAACGCCGATCGCTACGGCCTGCGCTCGCGCGGGCAGGACGACGTGCTGTTCGTCGAAGTGAAGCCCGAGACCGGCGCCGAGCGCTTTCCGGGCCAAAAGCCCGTCGGATTCAAGCGTTCGCGCGTGACCGAATTCGGCTTCGCGGACACGCCGTCCAATCGCATCCAGATTCGACGGCGCGACTTCGCCGGTGACGTCGGTCCCAGCCAGCTCGCGAGCTTGCTCGCCTTCGCCGACGAGTGCGTCGCGCAGCGGCTCGCTGCTCGGGAGGCGCTCGCGGTCGCCGAGGAGATGTACACGCGGGCTGCCGCGGTCGATGCGCAGGAGCCATCGCCGCAGCTCGGTCTCGCGCGCTGCTTCGAGGCCGGATTCCAGCTCGAGAAGGCCTACGAGGTCTACCAGCGGCTGCTCGCGACCTACGCGCACCGCCCCGAAGTGCACGTCGGCATCGGCGAGCTCGAGGCTCGGCTGCGCCTGTTCGAGAGCGCGGAGTCGCACCTGCGCGAGGCGGAGCGCACCGGGCGTTCGCAGTGGCGCGTGCAACTCGCGCTCGGTCGGTTCCTGTTCGAGCGCAGCCGCTTCGCGGATGCGTTGGTGCATTTGCGCGAGGCCTACAAGTTCGAGCCGAGCGAGCCCGCGGCCGCTCCGACGCGCGCGCGCATCCGCACCGCGCTCGGCCGTGCGCTGCTCGCGACGGGCGCTCACGACGAAGCGCTCTCGATGTTCGAGAAGGCGCAGCAGGCGGACGCCGGCGACCCCGACGCGTTCGCCGGGCGACTCTCGGCCTTGCGCATGGGCGCCAAGGGCAGCGCGCCGACCGGCGCGCCCACGGGCGCGAGCTTCGAGCTCTCGCTCGCCCGCGCCTTGGCGGATCTCGACGCCGGTAATTTCGCGTCCGCGCGCGACGGGCTCGCGCTCGCCGCGTCGAGCGATCCGCTGCGCGCTCCGGAGGCGTGGCGCGCGCTGTCGTGGCTGGCCGAGTCCTGCGGCTATCCAGAGGAAGCGTCGCGCTGGATCGAAGCCGCGCTCGAAGGCGATCCGACCGACACTTGGGCGCTCTACCAGCACGGTCGCGTGCTCGCGAGCCGCGACGACGTTCAGGGCGCGCGAGAGGCGTTCGTGCGCGCGCTCGACCGCGAAATCGACTTCGTCGACGCGCTCGTCGCGCTCGGACATCTGGCGTATCGCACCGGCGACCACGCCGCGGCGGAGCGCTATCTCGAACGCGCCCTCTCGATCGAGCCGCGCCGACCGGAAGTGCTCGCACTGCGCGGACTCAACTTCATCCAACAGAGCGACTACGCGCTCGCCGACGAGAGCTTCGACAACGCGCTGGGGCTCGATCCGCTGCAGCCGCTCGCGCGCGTCGGTCAGGCGTGGACGACCTATCGCGGCGGCGATGCCGAGAAGGCTCGCACCCAATTCGCCGAGCTGAACGACGTGCGCCGCATGCTGCCCGAGGCCGACCCGTTCCGCAGGTACGCCATCGCTCAGATGGCGCGCATCGAAGAGCACATCTCGAAGGTCGTGTGGAGCGACGCGTTCGAGCGCCTTCAGCTCAAGAACGACTGGGATGTCGAGGAGGCCGCGGGGCCCGTCGTGTCGATCGTGGAGGGGTCCGCGCGCATCGAGGGCACCTTCGCGACGAACGGCGCGGCGCGGCTGTATCGCGCCTATGCCGCGGCCGAGTTCGTGGCCGTCGAGCTCACGCTGACGGTGCCATCCGACAGCAATGCCAAGGTCGGCTTGTTCGTCTCCAAGGAGCGTCGCGTGGGCTCGGGCTCGCAGGTCCAGTCGAAGTTCGCCATCGCGCGTCGGCGCGACGGGGGACTCGTGGTGCTGTTGATGGACGCCGCCACCGCCGAGGAGGCCTGGCAAGACATCCCCAACGTGGGCGGCAAGTCGTGGTGGCCGCTCGACGAGCCCGTGCGCGTGCGCATCGAGCGCGTGGGCGAGGGCAACGACGCCCGAGGTCGCATCTCGATCGACGGCATCGCCGTGCGCGAGGGCTTCAAGCTGCCGCGGCTCGCGGCGTCCACGCAGGACGTGCGCGTCGGCGTGTTCGTCGAAGGCCAGAGCGGCCTCAAGGGACGCGCGATCATCGACGACGTCGAGGTCACCAAGAGGCGTAGGTGAGGCGCGCGCAGGCGCGGGAGGAAACCATGTCGAAGCCCCTGACAGTGCGCGCGCGTTCGAGCGGCTTCACGCTGATCGAGATGCTCGCCGTGATCGTGATCATCGGCATCCTCGCGGTGTTTCTCGTGCCGCGTCTCACGGAAGTCGTGCGCGCGGTCGACGTGTCGGTCACGCGGGTGACGGCGCAGAAGATCGGAGCGGCGCTCGCGGAGCTCGCCGACGACACGGGCGATTTCGCGTCGACGACCCTGCCCGCGGAGCTCGGACTTCCTCCCAACGACACCAATCGGGGCGCGGAGGCGCTGCACGTCGCGCTCATGGCCGAGGGCAAGCCGGGGTTTGGAGTGCTCGAGGAGCACCTCTCGAACAGCGACGAGGACTCGTTCGGCAGGCGCGCGCCGGGCTTCAACGTCGCCACGGCCTTCGAGCTGTGCGACCAATGGGGCAACCCGTTCGCGTACTTCCATTGGCGCGACTACGGTCGCGAGGACGCGTACGTCACGCTGAGCCCGGATACGGGTGAGCGCATCGACAGCATCGCCCGCGCGCTCAAGGACGAGGCCACGCAGCGCTACCACCAGCCGCGCGGTTTCCAGCTCATCTCGGCGGGTCTCGACGGTGAATTTGGCACGGAAGACGACGTGCCGGGCTTTGCGGTGCGCAAGGACTGAGAGCGAACGATGCGGAGCGGCACGAGCGGTAAGAGCGCGAGCTTGCGCTGCCACGGGGCGGCGCGGCGCGGCATGACACTGCTCGAGCTCTTGATCGTCATGGGACTGATCGGCGTGCTGCTCGGTGCGGGCGTCGGGTTGGTCGCGTCGGTCGACGTCGGACATCGCGCGGCCAAGGGCCTCGTGCAGAGCGTCATTCGCGCGGCGCGCAACTCGTCCGTCGCGCGCGGCGCACCCTCGCGCGTCGTGATCGATCGCGCACGGCGCACGATTCGCGCCGACGCCTTCGAGGTCGTCGGCACGTGGCACTTCGAAGGTGGCACGGAGGTCGTTCGCGGAGCGTTCGAGATCGACGGCATCAATCAGGGTGCGTTGCTCGTCGACGACGGCTTCACCGGACGCGCGCTCTCGTTCGAGCCCGGCAGTCGCGGCCGCGCGGAGGTGCCCGTGCAGCTGTATTCGGCCTACGACCTCACGGAGGGCTTCCGGCTCGAGTTCGCGCTGCGCCTCGACGGAGCGTCGGGGGGGCGCGTGCTGCGCATCGGCGAGAGCGTGGGCGTCGATGTGAGCTCGGAGGGCGCGATGCGCGTGTGGCTCGTGCCGCGCGCGCAGGACAGCTTCGGCGGCGAGCTCCGGGGCGGCCGGGCCTCGCTGGAAGCGCCGGCGGGCACCTTCGCCGCGGGGCGCTGGCGGCGCGTGTCGTTCCACTACGACCGACGCGGACTCGTGCTCGAGGTCGACGGCGTGCGCATCGATCCGCCCGAGGATTCCGAGCCCGAGATGGGACCGGTTTGGCGCATCGACGGACCGCTGGTGATCGGCGACGCACAGGGCGGCTTCACCGGCTCGATCGACGCGCTCGTGCTCTCGGTGATCGGTGCGAGCGAGAGCACGCGCCTTCCCGACGGCGTCGAGTTTTCCGCGACGACTCCGGCGCAAATCGCGTTCGACGGCGGTGGAAACCTCGATCGGTCCGTGCATCGCGAGCCGGTGCGTTTCTCGCTCGAGCAAGCCGAGGGACGCTCCTACGCCATCGTGGTCGGCCTGTACGGGACGGTGGAATGATGCACGCGACAGGCGCAACAACGCACCTGCGGCGCGGCGGCTTCGCGCTGGTCACGGTCTTGCTCGTGCTGATGGCGCTGCTCGTGCTGTGCGCGCCTTTCCTGATGACGGCGCGCAACGCGTCGCGCGCGGGCACGCAACTCTCCGATCGCGCGCAGGCGCGGCTTGCGCTCGACGCCGCGGTGCGCCATGCACGCGCGTCCTTGGGGGACTCGCATCCGTCGATCGACACGACGCCCTACTGGGACGACGCGGAGGAAATCACGCGCCTGCCGGAGCTCGAGCCCGAGTTCTTCGACGCCGCCAATGACTTCGGCCTGATGTGGCGCGCGGAGGTGACCGACCTCGCCTCGAAGGCGGACCTGAACAGCGCGCCGCCGCAGCTCATCGCCAACCTGCTCGCGGCCTCGAGTCGACTCGTCGAGCCGATGAAGGAAGGCGACCTCGAGCTCTCCGTCTCGTCGACGAGCGGTTTTCCGTCGCAGGGCTACGTGTGGATCGAGCGCGAGCTCGTGCGCTACGGCGAGGTCGACGGTTCGAAGCTCAAGCAGCTCACGCGCGGAATGATGGCCGCGAGCGGCGGCGAGGGCGCCGCGGCCGAGGCGGGGCCCACGCCCGCCGTTGCGCACGCGATCGGTGCTCCGGTGATCGACCAGCGCGCGTTCGCGCCCGTGATGTGGCGCGTCGCCACGCCGGATGCGAGCCTGCGCGAGTTCGATGCGCCCGAGCAGCTGCGCGACACCGCCCAGCTCGCACTGGGCATCGCCGTGCGCCCACCCGACGACGCTGCGCAAGACGTGGTCGAGTCCTATCAGCAGGCCGTCGAGGCGTTCGTCGGCCCGATCGGCGCCCATGGCACGACCTACGGCTCGCTGCGAGCGGGTCACGTGTGGCAGCGGCCCGTGCGCGTCTACAACCCGATCGTCGCGGGCCAGACCGGAATCCTGCGCGTCGATGAGCTGCGTTGGTTTGCGCCGGGAACGACGGTCGAGATCACCGACGGAACGAACCGCGAGCTCGGCATCGTGCACGAGCTCGTCGACGGCGGCATTCGCCTCATGGAGACGGCGAAGTTCGACTACTTTGCGTACCGAGCGCAGGTGCGCGCGCAAGTACGGCGCGCGGTCAACGTCAACCTCGCCGAGCCCGAGCTGCTCGAGGCCCTGTTCGCGAACTTGCAGCTGCGCCAGAAGAACGAGCGCATCACGCGCGACGAGGCTCGCACGCTCGCGGCGATCGTGGTCGAGTCGCGCCCGTTCGACGGCATGGAGGACTTCCTCCGGCGCATCGTGATGCCGGCCGCTGGACTCGAGAAGCTGCCCGCCAACGCGCGCGTCGTGCCGGGCGCGCTCGCCGATGGCGGCGCCCTGATCGATGCGCTCGATGCCGAAGCACTGCTGCGCAACGCACTCAATGCCAACGACAGCTACCTGCTCTTCTCGACGCTGCCGCTGTGCTTCATCGCGCGCGATACCTACCAGCTCGACCTGCGCGCCGTCGTCAATGCGCAGAGCGGCGTCGAGCGTGTCGCGATGGTGCGCGAGCAGGTCGAGCTCGTCGTTCCGCAGCGCGACCTGATGCAGATCTGGGCGCGTCAGGAGGACTTCGACGACGCCTTCCGGCTGGATCGCGAAGCGCCATTCTGGGCGACGGGTCCCAACTCGCTGCAGCGCTGGGACAACGGCGCCACGCCGCCGTCCAATTTCGTCCCGCACTTCGGCACGCTCGGCGGCCAGCCGTTCCTGTCGACGACTCCGACCTTGCAGGGCGCTAGCTCGAGCTCTCAGGAAGCGCCCTCGCCTCAGCACGTGTTCGCGTCGCGGGAGGACACCGGCTGGGCGCAGCTGTGGACGGCGCGTGAACCGGACGCGATCGCGGGGCTCTCCAATCGCTTCGTCACGCACTTCGATCACGAGACGTCCGATCCCGAGGGGCGCGCGTTGGCGGCCGAGCCGTTGCAGCGCTCGACGGCCGAGCTCAACTGGACGAGCGCGCAGAGCCCGCTCTTGCGCGCCTTCCATTCGCAGATGTGGCTCAAGCCGCGCTCGCTCGGCCCATCGACGGTGCTCGACGTCGGCCGCTCTTCGCTCGAGACGGATCGCGTGCAGCTGTCGGTCGACGGAACGGACCTCGTGCTGCGCGTGCTCGACGGCGCGGGCGATCACCCGGGCACGGTCGGCTACATCGAGGCGGGCGAAGCGCGTTTCGCGCTCGCGCCGGATCGCGGCCCGGGACTGCAAACTGGCACGTGGTCGCACGTCGCGCTCGACGTGCGCGGCAATCGCCCCAGCCAGCTCTCGATGCTCGTCGACGGTCGGGCGTTCGGCGTGCGCTATCCCGGACTCACGCGGCTCGCCTCGAGTCTGTCGCAGTCGAGCACCCAGATCGTGGTCGAAAGCCTCGAGGGCTTCCCCGACCCTTGCGTCGTGCGCATCGGCGACGAGCTCATCGAGTGCCGTCGCGGCACGGGCAGCTTGCTCGATGCGGCGCCCGCTCTGACCGGCGTCAACGCGGGTTTCGGTGGCCGCCTCGCGCGCGTCCCCTACGTCGGTGGCGAACTCGGCGTGCCGGCGACCACGAGCGTCGACATGGATCATCCCGCGGGCGCGAGCGTCGAGCTCTACGGCTACACCTCGATGCTCGCGTCGAACGTGCCCTCGGGCGTGGCGCGGCTGCCGGGCGACATCGGAGCGTGGACCGTCGCGCGCGCCACGGGCGTCGTCGGCGGTCAGGGCTCGCTCGGGGATCCGATCGTGCTGAGCGGCATTCTCGTGCCGCTGGGGTACGGCATCGAAGGCAACGGCTCGGTGACGGGCATCCGACTCGCAGCCTGCGATCAGGGCCAGACGCTGCAGAAGACGATGTCGGCCTTCAGCCAGCAAGGCGGCTATGCGCTGCTCGTGCAGGTCACGCCCGGCACCGTGAACTATCAGCCCAACGGGCAGCCCGCGCAGAGCTCGTCGCAGAACGTGACGGTCAACAACACGCCGCTCTTTGGCTTCGAGATCGTGCGCTACACGGGGTGGTCGGGCGACACGCTCAACATCGGTGCGCGCGCTGCCTTGCCGACCGGCGATCCCGCGCAGTCCGCGCACGCCTTCGTCGTCAACTGGGATCCCAACTGGCAGGACCAGCAGGCGGGCGTGCCGATCGCGAACATCCTCTATTGGCAGACGTTCGTCGTGCCGATTTCGATTCCGGCGCCGGGTTCGAATTCGCTGACCGGTTTCTTGCAGCCGGTGGCGAACGCCGGCTCGGAGTTCGCGCAGATCACGGAGCTCGCGACGGCCGAGCTCACCGAGTGGGTGCGCTACGACACGATCTCTACCGACGGACATCTGGTGCGCAATGAGCGCACGGCGCTGATCGATCTGCGCGCGACGCTGACGCTCAACAACGATGGTCGCACCGTGCAGGGTGGCGTCCCCGGCGGTGGTGGCGGCGGTGGCGGCGGCGGCGGCGGTGGCGGTGGCGGTGGTGGCGGTGGTGGAGGCGGTGGTCCGTCGCTCCTGTTGGCCGTGCCCGCGAGCGCCGCGCAACCTCAGGGCGGCTCGTCGGGCGCGTCGCTGTGGCAAGCGTGGTGGGGCACCAACGAGGACACGAACCTGCCGCTCACGCGCGCGGCGCGTTCGGTGTTCCAGTTCCGCGGCGTGTGCGGGACGCACAGTCACGATCACGCGGCAGGCGTCGAGATCCTTCCGGTCTGGCGCGTGCAACGCAACGGCGTCGAAGGCGGCGAGCCGGGACGCTTCGACTCCGTGTTCCTCATGGACCAGTCCTCTAACTCGCTGGGTTGGCCCGTGCGCGTGCACCGCACCTACCGACCGCTCGACCGCACGGTGGCGACGTGGACGTTCGATCCCGCCAATCCGATGATCCCGACCGCGGATCAAGTCGGCACGGCGGTCGAGGATGGGCTGATCCTCGCGCGCAACGCCGTGATGATCGCGCTCGACACGCAGGCGCAGGCGCCCGTGCCCATGACGGTGCAGTCGGGCACCTCGGCGCCGAACTTCGAGTCGCGCACCATCGCGCGCGTGCTCAAGCACCCCAGCGGCGAGCGGCCGCGGGAGTCCGATCGGGTCGTGATCGGCCGCGACCTGCGCGGCGGCGCCGCGGCGGACATGCTCGTCGATGAAGTCGTGTTCCACACCACGGGCTTTGGCGATGGCAACAACTCGCCGGCGCAGGGCGGGCAACTGGCGCTCAATCTCGACCTTCCCGAAGCTGGGCTACAGTTCAACGTGCGTCCACAGGGCTTGCGCATCGCCGCTGGCAACTGGAACCAAAACACCAACTGGCTCGACGGCTTGCCGCGGGATGCGGGGCTGCTGCAATTGGGCGAGGAGATCGTGTGCTACTTGTCCTACGACGCCACGAGCGGCACGGTCAACGTGACGCCGGGTGGCCGCGGACTGCTCGGCACGCAGGACCAGACGCACGAGATCGGCGCGACGGCCAGCTATCTCGAACACATGGTCGTGAGCATCCTCACGGCGAACATCGGCGCTGGGGATGCGACGCTGCCGCTCGTCGACGTCGCGGGCTTCCCGCCGAGCGGCACGGTGCTCGTCGGCACGGAGCTGATCCACTACACGCGCATCGCGGGCTCGGGCCTCGACATGCCGCGGCGCTCGAGCGAGGCGGGCGCCATGAACGGTCAGGGCGACGGCATGTTCCGCGGCCGCTTCGGCACGGTTCCCACCGGCCACAGCGCGGGGACGCCCGTGATCGTGTTCCCGCATCGCTATCACGATCGCTGGACGGAAAAGGCCGACGCGCCCGAGCTCGGCTACTTCGGGCTCGCGCTCGATCAACCCAACGCCTACTGGCGCACGAGCTTCTTCGCCGCCGAGGAGCCGGGCAGCGGGCAGGTGAAGATCGAAGTGCTGCAGCGACTCTCGAGCCGCGGCCAGCCGCCGCCGCCGTGGGACGGCGAGCCCAACGTCACGCGCGGCCTCAAGCTGTTGAGAGAAGGCCTGCTGCGCGGCGAGGGGCATCCGATGGGCGCGCAGGCCGATCTCGTCGAGTGGCGCGTGCACGCGCGCTACTTGAACGGCGCCTTCGACGAGCAGACCGGACTCGCGCACGGCTGGAAGCAGTCGCCACGGCTGCGGACGTTCGGAGCGGAGTTCTCGGCGCCGAGCCTCGTGCTGCGGAGGGTCGACGAGTGAAGCTGCGCACGAGCCTCGCCGCGCGCTCGCGCCGCGGCCTGACGTTGGTCGAGCTCATGCTCTCCGCGGGCCTGCTCGCGATCCTGCTCACCGCCGTGTTCCAGCTCGTGCGGCAATTCATGAGCGTGTGGGAGAAGAGCGAGGTGCGCCGCATGCAGGTCGAGGAAGCGACCGGCGTGTCCGAGCTGCTCGCCGCCGATCTCGCCGCGCTCGAGCCCGGAGCGCGCGGGGATTTCCTCGCGGAGTGGGCGTTCTTCGACCACGACCTGAACGGTACGGCGGAGACCAAGTGGCCGCGCGTGCGCATGGTGCGCCATGCCTCGCCCGCGGAGCTCGCGCGCCTGCAAGCGGGTGAGCAGGCGGATGCGCAGCTCGTCGGCGAGGGTCTGATCGAGGTCGTGTGGGCGGTGCTGCCGACGGAGCCGGGCACGCGCGACAACGGTCGGCGCGCGGTCGGCACGCTGTGGCGCGGCGAGCGCGTGTTCGGCCCCGCGCGCGGCGCCGATGTGTCGATGTTCTCCGAGCCGTACCTCAGCCGCGGAGGGGTGCCGCGGCCGGGTTCGACGCAGGAAGTCACCGGTGGCGTACTCTGGCTCGGGATGCAGTTCGCGACGCAGACCACGATCCTGCGCGACGGCTGGCGCATCGGGCGCGCGAGCGGCGACAGTGTCGCGTCGTGGGATGCGTGGGATCGCCAGCGCCCCCTCGCCGAGCGCCATGTGTGGAACGACACGAGCGACTTCCTGCCGCAGATCTCGGACGCGCCGCTCTTGCCGCGGCGAGTGCGCTTGGAGTTCGAGCTCGAGCAGGCTTCCGACCTCAAGCGTCGCACGCGCCTTTCGGCGTTCATCAACCAGCAGGACGGGTCGTTCGAGGTCGACGATCCCGCGCGACTGCCCGCCGTCGGCGGCCACGTGTTGATCGACGCCGAGTGGATGAGCGTGACCAGCGTGAGTGGGCGCTGGGTGTCGGTGCGGCGTGGCGCGCGCGGCACGGCGCCGGCCGCGCACGAAAACGGCGCGCTCGTGCACTTCGGTCGAGCGCTCGTGCGCGAAGTTCCGATCGCCACGCACCGCGAGGACTGGGACCTGTGAAGCGCGCGCTCCGCAGCGGCCGCTCGAGCGGCTTCACGATCCTCGAGGTGCTCGTCGCCATGGGCATCCTGCTCGTCGGCATGAGCGCGATCCTCGGGCTCCTCTCGTTCGGCGCTTCCATGACGCGCAACGCGGCGTTGAAGAGCGCGGGCGCGAGCGCCGTCGAGGCTGTCGTCGCGGATCTCGAGGAGAACTTCTTCCCGCTCGTGCGCGACGAAGTCACGGGCGAGGTGCGCGTCGGCGCGCCCGACGCGATCGAGAATCGTCCGGTACCGGGCCACGAGGGCCTGCACTATTGGGCGCGCGGCAGCGGCGATCCGCGCGACCGCGCCACGCCCGGCGGACCGCTGCGCTGGC
This sequence comes from Planctomycetota bacterium, assembly GCA_016872715.1. GTDB lineage: Bacteria > Planctomycetota > UBA1135 > UBA1135 > F1-120-MAGs118. The sequence goes on along the minus strand of VGZD01000018.1, from coordinate 25,772 downwards.
GCGTCGAAGTCGAGCTTCGCTGGACCACTGCTGGGCGCGTCAAGTCGCGCACGTTCACCACCTTGCTGCTGCGCCAAGTGCCCTTCGGAGAGCGCCTGCGCCGCGAGCTGATCGAGGGCGAGAGCCCTGCGAGCGAGAACCACAGGCCATGATGAACTTCCTCCTAGTGTCGCTGTTGCTGTCCGCCGTTCCGCAGTCGGCGTCGCCCGTTGCCGAGCAACCCTCCGCCGCGCTCGAGCTCACCATGCTGCGCCTGTACGACGGCGGGCTGCTGTGGGGTTCGATCGCGGGGCACGACGCGCAGGCGTTGCACGTCCAGCGCCTCGACAATGGCGGCTTCGTCAAGCTGCCGTGGACGCGGCTCGATCCGGCGCTGTCGGAGGAGCTGCTCGCCAAGTTCGGCTACGTCGACCGCTCGGGCGAGGAAGTGTTCGTCGAAGTCGATCGCCTGTTGCTCAACGACGGCACCGACGTGATCGGTCTGATCGTCAACCGCACTGGAACCGAGCTGTGGGTCAAGACCGCGCAGCGCACGTTCCCCGTGCCCGTGCGCGCGCTGTCGGGCGCGGCCACGCGCGTGCAAGCCCCCGCGCTCGACGTGTACACGCGCGAGGAGCTCTACCAGACCGAGTTCGCGCGCGCGAACCTCGCCTCGCCGCCGTCGCTGTGGGAGTTCGCGGTGTACTGCGAGCGCATCTACGACTTCGTGCACTGCGTCGAGCACCTCGAGGCGCTGCTCAAGCTCGACCCCACGTTCAAGGCGAGCGAGGTTGCGATCGCGCTCTCGCGCAACCGCGGGAAGGCCGCGAATCAGATGCAGCTCGAGGCCCTGCGCGAGATCGATCAGGACCGCGCGCGCGGCTACTTCGATCGCGCGCTCTCCAAGATCGAGGCTTTCGTGGCCGCCAATCCCACCAGCGGCTTCGCGCAGGACGCGCTCAAGAAGAAGGCGACGGTCGAGAAGGCGCGCGAACAGAAGCTGCGCGAACGCGCGGCCGAGGCTTGGCACGCGTGGGTTCCGCGCCTGATCTCGGGCAAGGCACGCGAGCCGCAACTCACGCACGAGGCCGCGGTCGAGTGGCTCGAGGAGGGCATCGAGAAGCCGCTCGTCGAAGCGGTGACGGGCGAGCTCATGCGCTCGGTGTCCGCGACGGTCACCCCCGATCAGGTGACGCGCTATTGGAAGGAGCGCGCCGGCGGCCGCTGGCGTCGGGCGAGCTACGGTCAGGGCACGTTCCTGCTCGGCGACGCCGAGGCGCGCAAGGGGCTCACCAAGGAGGACTCGAAGTCCGCGCCGACGAGCGAGTCCGAAAGCGCGCGCAGCGAGCTCGAGGAGCGCTTGCAGCGCTACCTCGCAGCGCAGGAGACCGTGCGCGCGGCCCGCGCGGCCGCCGCCGACGGCGAGGAGAGCAAGACCGAGGCCTTCTGGAAGGGCTACGGCTCGACCAATCGCGGCCAGTGGATGCTCGCGTACTTCGCCGAGCACTCCGGCGACTTCCAGTTGCGCGACCCGCAGTTCTCCAATTGCCCGGACTGCGGCGGCAGCGGTCGGCGCGAGATCGTCAACGCCGTGGGGCAGCAGAATCGCGGTGGACAGGGCGGTGGGCAGGGCGGCTCGACCAGCGGTACGTCGCAGATGGTCGAGTGCCCCGCGTGCTTTGGCGTCGGCATCATCCGCCGCGTGAACTACCGCTGATGCGCGCGTCACTTTTCCTCACGCTGCTGCTCGGCGCCTGCGCGGCCACGCGCAATCCCGAGCGTTCCAAGCTCCAGCCGGCGATGACTCCGACGCCGCAGTCGGCGGCGCTCGCTTCGAACCCCGGCGCGCCGAGCCCGCATGCGACGGCTGCGGGCGCGACTCCCCCGAACCCCATTCCCACGAGCCCGACATCCACGAGCCCGCCATCCACGAGCCCGCCAGCCACCAGCGTCGCTCCGGTCGAAGCCACCGTCGCGCCCCTGCGCGAGGCGCAGTTCGAGCTCGGCCGTGTCGGCGACGAGCCGCTCACCGCGCGCGACTTCCTGCGCAAGCTGTGGATCGCCGACAACCGCCTCGCGCGTCGCGTCGTCGAGCAGCTCGTCTTCACGCGCCTGACGCAGCTCGAGGCCACGCGGCTCGGCATCCGACTGGTCGAGTCGGCGGTCGACGCCGAGGTGCTGCGCGCGATGGGGGAGCTCGAGCGCAAGCTCGTCGATCGCCAGTCGAAGCTCACCCTGCGTGAGCACATCGATCAAGTGATCGGCATCGAGCCCGAGCTGTACCTCGCCGACCTGCGCGACGAGGCCATCTTGCAGATGCTCGCCGAGCGCTGCGTGCGCGCCTGGGCCGTCGAGAACGATCGCTGCGACGTGCGCGTGACCGAGCTGCGCTCGAGCGACGCCCTCGCCGCCGCTCAGGCCGATCTCAATGCCGGGAAGACCTTTGCCGAGGTTGCCAAGGCCCACGGCGCGGGGGACGACGCGGTCAGCGCCACCACGCTCCTGCGCATCACCCGCGCCGAATCTCAGGACCTCGCCCGGGCCGTCTTCGCGACCGCGGTGGGCACCGTCGGCGGGCCTCTGGAGCAGGGCGGCCGCTGGCTGTTGTTCGTCCCCGAGGTTCGCCACGAGGGCCGCGAGGGCTCGTGGGTCGAGCTGCGCGAGGAGGTCGAAAGCAGCCTCACCATGGCGCCGGTCGGGGAGCTCGAGTTCGTCCAGTGGCGGGCCGCGATGGTGCGCCGCTATCGGGTCGACCTGCAGCCGTTCTTCCAGGAAGTGGAGCGCAAGGGCGCCGCGGGCCGATGAGCACCGGCCGGTCGGCCCCGTCCTTGACCCGAGGGGGGCCGCTCGACGAACCTGTTGCCGCCATGACCCAGCCCGACGATTCCACGCCGGATGCGCCCCCGTCGGCCGCGGCCCGCGCCGCGACCGGACTCGAGCTCGGCGCGCAGGCCTCGAGCGAGGTCGCGGCCTGCGACCCCGCGCTCGCCGGTCAGGAGTGCGCGAGCGCCGCGGTCTCGGAGTCGGAGCTCTCGGAGTCGGAGCTCGAGCGCGACCTCGCGGCGCTGCTGTTCGTCTCGAGCGAGCCGCTCTCCAAGGGACGCTTGGCCTCCTTGGTGGGTGGCGCGAGCGAGAAGCGCATCGCCGAGGCGCTCGCGCGCCTCCAACAGCGGCTCGCGAGCGCGTGCCTGCCGTGGGAACTGCGCGAGATCGCCGGCGGCTGGCAGATCTTCACCACGCCCGACGTGGCCGAGACCGTGGCCCTGCTCGGCAAGTCCAAGAAGGACGAGAAGCTCTCCGGGGCCGGGCTGGAGACGCTCGCCATCGTGGCCTACCGCCAGCCCGTCACCAAGGGCGAGATCGAAGCCATCCGCGGCGTGCAGGTCGGACCCATCCTGCGCACGCTGGTCGATCGCGGATTGGTCAAGGTCGGCGGCCGTTCGGACGATCCCGGTCAGCCGCTGTTGTACGTCACCACCCGCAAGTTCCTCGACACCTTCGCGCTCGCGTCCCTCGACGACCTGCCGCGCGACGGAGAGCTGCTCCGCGACTAGTCGCGCGGCCACGGCCCAAGCCTCCGCGCCCGGCCGCCGCGCTCCCACGAACCACCGCTGCTTCCCTCACCCAAGCCCGCACCCATGTCCGAGCACAACCAAGCACCGCATCAGGATCCGACCCCGGAGCAGCTCGCCGCCGCCGGTGATCCGGTCCACGTTCCCAAGGGCCAGAGCCGCGGCAAGTTCCTGCTGATCCTCGGCCTGATGATCTTCACGCTCGTGATCTACGTCGTTCCGGCGGAGTTCACGCAGATGTTCCGCTCCGGCGACCCCGCGGAGGAGTCCTACTTCGCGTGGAATCACCCGCGCGAGGGCCGTCAGGAAGTCAACGCGCGCGCCTTCATGCTCGAGTCGCAGCGCATGAGCAACCTGTTGTACTTCCTCGGCGTGATCAGCGCGGACTTCCAGCCCTACGCCGACGCGCTCGCGGATGCGCGCGATTCGATGCTCGAGGAAGAGCAGGTCGGGCGCACGATGATCCTCGATCGCCTCGCGCAGGACGCCGGCATCGAGATCACCGACAACGAGCTGCGCAAGGTGATCATGGAAGGCGCGATCCTCCAGTTCTCGCGCCCGTCGCGCGATTCCAAGAACCCGCAGTACCCGCAGATCACGATCCCGATCCGCCCGATCTCCGACGGCGCGTTGCTGAGGCAGGTGCTCGCCTCCGCGAACTTCGCGCCGCTCGACTTCGAGAGCGGCCTGCGTCAGCTCCTGCGCATCGAGCGCTACGAGTCGCTCGTCGCTGTCGCGGCCCAGCCCAAGCCCGAGGCGATCGAGGCCTCGTGGAAGAAGCAGCATCAGGAGTACGGCCTCGACTTCGTCGTGTTCGACGTCGATGCCGCCCGCGTCGAGGCGGACAGCGCCACGGCCGACGAGGCCACGCTGCGCGGCTGGTACGACGGTCTCGACTCGATGACCAAGCGCCAGAAGTTCAACGCCGAGTGGTTGTCGGAGCGCGCGGGGGCCGAGCTGCTCATGTGGAACCACGCGGATAACAGCGAGCCCGCCAAGTTGTTCGAACGCTTCCCGCGCCCCGAAGGCGTCGACCTCGAGAAGCTCGCGCAGGACTACTACAACCAGTTCGCCAACGTGCGCTTCCGCCGCGCGGAAGAGAAGGCGGACGGAGCCACGGCGGCCGATCGCCTCTATCTGCCGTTCGAAGAAGTCGCCGATCAAGCGCGGCGCGAGTCGCGCATCCACGCGGCGCTCGTCGACTACTCGCTCGACGTGCAAAAGCGCATCCGCACGGGCCTTGCCGGCGACGTGCTGGCGCTCGAGGCGGCGGAACTCGGTCTCGCGTACATCCGCGACGACTCCGCGCGCACGCAGGCCGATTGGAGCAGCTACCCGGGCGTCGGCGACGCGACCTTCGCGGCCTCGATCCTGCGCGCGGCCCGCGGCGACAAGTTCATTCCGCTCCACGTCGGTGCCGCGAACATCGTCTTCGGCCGCGCGGGCACGATCACCGACTCAGGCGCCCCGAATTTCGAGGACGTCGCCGCGCGCGCCCTCGAGGAATGGCGCAGCGATCAGGCCTTCACGATCTCCAACCGCAAGGCGAGCGACCTCTACGACGCCGTGCGCGCCAAGTCGGGCAGCAGCGAGGCCAGTGCGCCGCTCAAGGTCGACGAAGCCATGTTCCGCGAGGTCACACAGGCTCAGGGCGCGACGGTCATCTCCGCGGGCTGGGTCGACGAGGCCGAGCTCACCGGCGAGACGCTCAACAACCCGACCGAGGTCGAGCGCTTCAAGTCCGCGCTCGCCGTCACGGGCCGCACGGCGATGAACGTGGATGACAGCGTCGTCGCGCAGCCCTTCACCACGATGGGCCGCGATCGCGTCTACGTCGTGCGCAAGCTCGGCAAGCGCGATCCGCCCGTGGTCCGGCTCGAGCCGCGCGACTACAAGTCGCTGCGCGATCAGGCCGCCACCGAGCGCTCGAACGAGATGCTGGACGAAATGTTCGGCGCGGCCGCGCTCAAGGCGCGTTTTGGCTTCAGCTTCCCCTCGCGCGAGGCGGCGGAGAAGACGAAGTCCGCGCAGGAACCCGCGCAGTCCTAGGCCGTTCGCGCGCCTCTGGAGCCGCGCGGCGCGGCGTGCCTGCGTGCATCGGGGCAATCGCGAGGCTCGCGCGGCGCAGCGCGCTTGAAGCGACCTCAGCTCGCCGACATCGGCGCGTAGGGAAACAGCACGCGGAACAGCGCGCCGCCGCCGGGGCGCTCCTCGACGCTCGCTCGGCCGCCGACGCTGCTCGCGTGCAGTGCGACCAAGTGCAGCCCCAGTCCGGTGCCGCGCACGCTGCGCGTCGACTCGTCTCCGGTGCGGTAGAAAGCCTCGAACACACGCGCGCGCTCGGTCGAGGGAACTCCCTGCCCGCGGTCGGCGACCTCGAGCGCGAGTCCGTCGCGCTCGCGGCGTACTGCGACGAGGATCGGTTCGTGTCCCGGGAGCGCCGGGTCGACGGGCGCGTACTTGCGTGCGTTCTCGACGAGGTTGATGAGGATCGAGCCCACGGCCTCGGGCGTCAGCATCACCGGCGGCAATTCCTCGGGCAGCGCGAAGGCGAGGTCGAGTTCCTTGCTGGTGCGCCAGCCGTGGAGCTTGTCGATGTGGCGAGCGACTTCGGCGCACAGGTCGCCGGGCCGCGGCTGCGCGGGGCCCGCGGACAGGTGCGCCTTCTCGAGCACGCGCTCGACGAGCGTCGAGAGGCGCGCGGTCTCTCGCACGATGCGGCGATGGAATTCGTCGCGCTGCTCGTCGTCGTTCACCCAGCCGTCCTGCAACATCTCCGCGTGGAACTGGATCGTCGAGAGTGGAGTGCGCAGCTCGTGGGTGACCGCGGCCACGAAGTTCTCCGTGCGCCGCGCCTGCTCGATGTCCTTGCGCACGCCGTGCAGGAGCAACACGAAGCCCGTGCCGAGCGAGAGCGCGAGCATCAGGGCCACGCCGAGGAAGCGACGCTCGCGCTCGACGTGTCGAGCCTCGATCCCGGCCGCGTCGATCGCGACGCTGAGCTCGCCGAGCAAGCCGTCTGCATCCGACTCGGACTCGAAGCCGGTGTCCGCCACGGGGTATACGCGTGCGAGGTAGCCGTGCTCTTCCTTCGCCTCCGCGGTCCCCGCCGGCAAGAAGCGCTCGCGCTTGGTGAGCACGCGCGCGGCGAGCGCGGCGGGCAGCTCGTCGAGCCACCAGCGCGCGTCGAGAAAGAAGCCCTGCACCATGCGTCGGCCCTGCGCGAGGCGCTGCAGGCACTCGCCGCGGCCGAGGAGCTCGGGCAGCGGCTCGATCAGCACCGTGCGGTGGGCCACGAGGCGCGGCGTGCCATCGTCCTCGCGGTAGGCGAGCAGGCCGAAATCGCCGACCACGGAGTGGACCGGATCGAAGATCGACATCTGCTCCGCGCTGAGACAGTCCGCGTCGTCGGCTCCGGCCGCGCTGGCCGCGAGCGCGCGCACGGAGAGCGCCAGCTCTTCGGAACTCGTGCCGAGCGGCATCGACGTGCGCAACCACAGGCTGTCGAAGTGACGCGACGAAAGTCCGGCGGTGGCGGCCTCGAGCGCGCCGTGCGCCACCGGCGAGTCGTCGGCACCGAGATACACCTCGACCTGCGACGCCTCCGGATCGGACAGGTCGAGCTTGTACCAGCCGAGCACGCCGACCGGCCGCTCGCTGCGCGCGAGCGGCGAGTCGAGCAGCGCGAACTCGCCGTCGGGCGTGTCGGGGCTGTAGTAGCGTGCGTAGTGCTCGAAGGGACGCACGGACTCGCTCGCCACGAGCCGGTCGAGCTCGCCTTGCAGGGCGCGGCGTAGTCGCGACGCCGCATCCTCGGCATCGCGCGGCACTTCGCCGAGCTCGCGCTCCGCTTCCGTCTGGATGTGGTGCCACTGCAAGAAGCCGAGCACGAGCGTCGGCAGCACGAGCAACACGCCGTACAGCGCGAGCGCGCCGCCGTGGGTTCGCAGGCCGATCTGGGGCTTCACGCGTCGTGAGCGGCCGCTGCGCCGCGCCGCGCTCAACTGTACCAGCGGTAGCCCTTGCCCCTCACCGTCTGCACGACCTGCGGAGTCTCGGGCACGAGCTCGATCTTGCGCCGCAGGCCGACGATGTGGATGTCGACCGTGCGGGTCTCCACGTTGGCGCTCTTGTAGTGCCACACGTCGAGCAAGAGGTCGTCGCGCGTGACCACGCGCGTGCGGTGGCGAATCAGGTACTCGATGATGTCGCCCTCGCGCGGCGTGAGCGGGATCAGCTTGCCGTCGCGGTGCACTTCGAGGCGCGCGAGATCGACCGAGATTCCGCCGGGGAGCTCGAGGCGCGCGGGCGGCGCCGAGTCGAGAGCGCGCCGCCGGAAGCGGGCCTCGACGCGCGCCACCAGCTCGCGCGGCGAACACGGTTTGGAGAGGTAGTCGTCCGCTCCGGCCTCGATGGCGCGTATGACGGCGTCCTCGCCACCTGCGAGCGCCGTCAGGATCAGCACGCACGTGTCGCTGCGGAACGTGCGCAGCTCCTTGAGCACGTCGATGCCGTTGAGCCCGGGCAGCATCAGGTCGAGCAGCACGAGCTCGTAGGGGCGCTGGCGGAGGGCCTCGAGCGCCTTGCGCCCGTCGTGCACCACGTCCGCGCGATAGCCCGCGTGCGCGAGCGCATCGCGGAAGCCGAGCGCGAGATCGACCTCATCCTCGACGATCAGGACGTCGTGCTGCGCCGAAGGCGGGGTGGAGTCGCTCGCGGCGGCCGCTCGAGCGGAGGACTGGGACGGGGACGCGGGAGTGCCGTGCATGGATCAGGACCTCGAGTAGCGGAACAGGCTAACAGCGCGCCCGGGAACCATGCCCGCCGCCGCCACTGCCAACCCCACCCGCCACCCCGAGTTACGCCCCCTCGCGCCCCCTGTGAGCAACTTCCCACCGATTTCGTTCACCCCTCCCATTCCACGCTCCCTCTGGACACCGCACTGGAAGTAGCCGACCGGGATCGGTTCTCGTCGAAGTGGACGGCTGAGTCGGACGCGCGGCGACCTCGGGGGCAGGGCGTGTGCTTCTTGGTTGCTGTTGGTCAACGGGGAACATCCTTCGGCCCTCGACACCAAACCGGCAGGGGCAAGGTGTCTCGCTCACGTTGGCAAGGAGGGAGTCAGCTCCAGCGTGCTGCCGCCGCCGGACCTGCTGAAGGAAGTCGCGATCGGCTGACCGAACCCGCTCAGGGCGCCGCCTCGGGGGCGGCCTGCACGCCAGTGAACTTCACCAATTCACGGAACCTCCACCCCCCCCCAAGCGCCGAGAGGAACAACGGGAGCTACACCACTTGCCCAGACTCGAGCGGGGGGGGGTACGTTGATGCCCGCGTTCGATCCCAATTCTCGAACTTTCGAACTTCTCCCGTGCCGATCTACTGTTTCTCCGTCGCCGCGATCCTCTTGATCGGAGCGTCGGCCATGCCGACGAGAACTCTGCGCGCCACCGACACATGTCAGTTGCATGCCATCACGGACCCGCCGATATCGGTCTCCTACTGTGACGGAGAGTGCGACAATCAGGAAGTGTGCTCGCAAGTCACCGTGACGGTGAACGGAAACTCTGGCACGACGTGCCGCTGCGGTCCCAAGGAGTCGAGCGCGGACTGCCTAGGCGTGGTTTTCAACAAGGCCGGGACGATCACCTGGGAGTGCGAGACGAACGGCTGCAAGACAGGCTGCACGAATCCGAGCAGTCAACAGGGCGCTGTCTGTTCTTGCAGCTGACATGGGCGCCGAAGACACGGGGAAACGTCGTGTGTTGCGGTCGGCCACCGCGATTGCGGCTGTAGTCTTGTGTCTTCTCATTGGCTCGAACTGGATCGGTGGCGAGAGTCGCCAAGTACCGACACCTGCCGAGCCCCTGCGCGTCACGACCGTCGAGCAGTCCGGTCGCGTTGGTGTTCCGTCGGCCGTTGATTCTCAGGTTCGCGTGGCGATCTCTAGTGCCGAGGCGGCGCCCGCTCGAATTCGCGCCCATATCTTGGTCACCGATGAAGGCGGGGCGCCTGTGAGTGGGGCCCTTGTGTGCCGCTCGCCGACCCCGCGGCGATTGAACGAGTCGGATGCTCAAGTGCTGGGTAAGACTGGCGGCGACGGCCGGGTGCAGCTCTTGGACCTTGACTCGATCGAGGCCGTCAGGTTCGTGGTTGCCGAGGGGTTCCTTCCCGGCGAACTGATTGAACCGCTCGAGCGTGACGAGCAGCGCGTCGTTGTATTGATCGAGGGCTACCGGCAAGTCGTGGAGTGCGTCGATGTTCGCGGAAGCGCCCTGGCCGGTTGCACCGTTGTCGCGTCTCGCCAGTCGCTCAGTCTGACGCAGATGACCGTCGGAGCGAGCGCGGCGGGGATTCCGGGCCCAGGTCCTTCCGCGCTGTTCCAGGGCGTCTCGGACGACGACGGCCGGGTCGTTTTGACTGGGCTCGCTGGAGCGCGGCATCGGTACACAGTGACCAAGCCGGGCATGGTGGCGATTCGCGCGGGTTCGCCCATTGCGTTCGAGCCATCCGATGTCCCGCTTCGGGTCGTGCTCGCGCCCATCTACGTGTTCGCGTTCAGCGCCGACGCCGAGCGCGTCGACTCGCACTCGTATCGGTTCGACGGCGGGTGGATAGCAGCCAACCTTCCCAACCCCGTCTTGGAGCATGAGCGAGCTCAAATTCACGGTCGGTTCCCGGAGGCGTACGTGGCGGTCGCCGCGCTGACGGACGGTGACGCTGCGCCGCTGAGTACGCTGCGGCTGCTGCTGGCGTCAGGTGATCGGCACGAGGAGTCCGTCCGAGGGACACTTTGGGGGACGTTCCAAGCTCCTGAGAGTCTGGTCCTGCCGGACTCGCATCGCAGTGTCGCCGACGAGTCGCGTCTATGGTTCTTTGACGCGGACGGGAGGGAGCACTCACCACTCGGACTCAGTGTCACCGTGGGCGAGAGTTTCTTCGACGGCTTTGTTGTTGCTGCCGACTCCGATGGACGACTCCGCGTAGCGTCGGGACGATACGCGTTGAGCCACGGTGACCTGCTTCTCGCGGGCGGGCTGACGCCTGCGGAGCTGTCGGCGCCGGGCGACGTCGTGGTCACGGCCTCCGTTGGGCTGCGTCGCTGCCGATTGGAGGCGCGGACAGACGATGGGGAGTTGTCGAGCGAGGCTGTGTGGACGCTGAGCGCCCTAGGGCGCACGGCGACCATTCAGGCCCTTGCGGGCTCGCGCATCGAGCGGCTGCTGCCGATCGGAGCGCTGACGATCAGAGTCCAGTGTTTCGGGCGGCCTGTGGTGGAGAAGACCGTCGAGGTCACATCCGGCGAGCCACGGGAGATCCAGGCCATTTCCGTTGATCTGTAGCTCGCTCCAAGTCGGAGCGGCGCGCACGGAACTCGCGTTGAGCGTACCCCCGAAAGCTGATCCAGCGCTTGTGTGAGTCAGGGGGTGCGACGAACCCGGAGTTCCCATGCGCAAGGGTCGATTCACGAACGAACGGATCATCGCGGTGCTGAAGGCGACCGAGGCGGGCGCGGCAGCCGCTGACGTGTGCCGACGGCACGGCATCAGCGACCAGACCTTCTACCGCTGGAAGGCGAAGTTCGGCGGCATGGACGTCAGCGAGGCGCGACGCCTTCAGGACCGCGGCCGTCGCCTCTCAACCTCCGCCCACGCGCGGGAGAGGGAGATCCGAGGGATGCGAGCAAGTGGACAAGGAAGCACGATGGGTCGAGGGGTGCGGCGTTGCTGTGCGAGGGAAGGGCGTCTGGGGCTGATCGGGGGGGGCTGCCGGGGCGGGGAGACGCTTGGGGGGAAGTGCGCTCGGCAATCGATCTGGGCGCGCCGAGGCTGTTCGATCCATTTTGGGGCGATCGGGCGAAGGGTGGGGAGCCTGGCGGCGACTAGAGGCCGCGGCGCCACTGGGGGCGGAATGGGGCGTGCTCGGGGTGGGCGAGGACGCCGTCGAGGGCGGCGATGAGGTCGGGCTTGTGCCGGGGAAGGGTGCCGTTGAGGGCGAGGTAATTGCTGGCGTGGTTGGAGCGAAAGACGGCGCCGGAGAGCTCGAGTCCGATCAGGAACTCCCGCAGTTCGCGCGCGAGCTCGAGGGGCGAGAGTTCGTCCACTTCTCCGCGCTGGCTCTGCTCGTACAGCGGCGTGCCTTCGACGGGCGTCATCACCAGCGTGCTCACGAAGCGTGGGTCGATGCTGCTGACGACCCGCGCGCTCGCTCGGGCGTGCTCGAGACTGCGAGCGCGACCAGCCGCGCCGAGCAGAATCATCGTGGAGAGTCGCACGCGGGCTTCGTGAGCCTTCAGCGCCACGCGGATCATCTCCCTCGAGTCGACGCCCTTGGAGAGTCGCGCGAGGGTCGCGTCGTCGCCGCTCTCGATTCCAAGGTAGTAGAGCGTGAGGCCACGCTCGCGCAAGAACGTCAGCTCGTCGACGGAGCGCACGGCGAGGGCCTGCGGGCTCGCATAGCAGCTGACGCGCTTGAGCGTTCCGAATGCGGCGCTCAGCCGCTCGAGCAGGCGCGCGAGGAAGGCGCTCTTCGCCATCAGCGCGTCGCCGTCGGCGAGGAACACCTTGCTCACGGGGCCGAGGTTCGCGCGCGCCCACTCGATTTCGCGCTCGAGCTCGTCGAGCTTGCGCACGCGGAAGCGCTTGTCGCGGTACATCGCGCAAAACGTGCACTCGTTGTACGAGCATCCGATGGTCGCCTGCAGGATCAGGCTGTCGGCCTCCGACGGAGGCCGGTAGAGCGTGCCTTCGTAGCGGATCATCGTCCGAGGAGCCCGTTCTCGAACAGCGCCTGTCCGGCCCACTCGGGCATGCGCGCGAGTGCCGAGGCGGAGTGCGTGCGTGACCCGAGTTCCTTGCGGGCCTCGTCCACGCGCCCGAGGGCGGCGAGCGAACCCGCGACTTCGAGCGCCAGCCCGGTGGGCGGATCGGAGCCGTCGCGGGGCGCGAGGCAACGTTTGGCTTGCCGGTAACTGCGCAACGCATCCTCGAAGCGACCCGCCTCGCCGTGCTCGCGCGCCCACAGCAAGTGCGCCGTGCCTTCGAGCGCGAGTCGCCCCGACTCGTCGAGCCCGCTCTCGCCGGAGCGGGCGAGCGCGTAGGCGCGGTCCGCTCCGAGGCCCGCGAAGCGCGCGTCGACGAGCGCGAACAACTCCAAGCCGCGCGCGACGCGCAGCTCTTGCAACGCGATCCCACCGAGCGAGCGCCACGTCTCGGCGGAGTCGCTGCCGAGTTCGGCCGCGAGCGTGCGCGCTTGCGCGAGGTCGCCGAACAGCGCGTGCATGCGCACGAGGTTGCGGCGCGCGATCGGATGCCGTGAATCGAGCTCGTTCACGTGAGCGAGCGTCTCCAGCGCGCGCGCCTCGCGTCCCGTGCGCGCCTGCGCGGTCGCGAGCTGGATCAGCGCCTCGACATTGTGCGGGCGCACTTCGAGCACGGCCTGCCACGCCTCGACGCTCTCTTCGGACGGTTTTCCCTCGCTCATCTCGTCCGCGCGGCGCGCCGCCACCGCGCGCGCGACGGGCGAGTCCTCGCACACTTCGAGCGCCAACTGGGCAAAGGCTGGATTGCCCGAGCTGGCGAATTGCGCGAGCGCGCGACCGTGCCACGCGATCGACCATGCGCGCGCGAGTTGCGACGCGACGAGTCCGATCGAGAGCAGCACGAACGCGCTGCGCAGAACGCGCGAGCGCGTCGTCGATCGCGGCTCGTCGATCGCGAGCAGCGCGCCGAACAGCGCGAAGGCCGCGCTCGCGGAAGCGGGGTTCCACAGGAGCGGCTCGCGCCACAGGGCGTTGAGGAGCACGGCGAGCGCCGCGGCCGCGAGCGGCGCACGCAGGTCGTCGCCGCGGTCGCGCAGGCGCTGCCAGCTCGCGCGCGCAACGAAGCCGAAGAATGCGAGCCACAGCGCTCCTCCGAGCCAACCGGCCTCGACGCAGCCCTGCAACAGGTCGGAGTGGGCGTGCTCGACCTCGGTCTCGGCCTGCGGCAGCGTGCGCTCGTGCGTCGAGAGCTCGATCTCGCGCGGATCGCGGAAGGGCGGGTAGGCGGACTGGAACTGGCCGGGGCCGATGCCGAGCAGCCCGTGGGCCTGCACCATGGACGGCAGGGAGGACCACAGGAGCCTGCGCACCGCGATGCCACCGCTGTCGCCGGGCGCGTGCTCCGCGGGGCGCGCGGAGGCGGGGAGCCGCGGATGCGGAACGACGCGCCCGCCGACCATGAGCAGCGCGCAGCTCGCGCCGAGGAGCAGCGCGAGACGCCGTGTGTCGGGCAGCGCAATGACGAGCAGCGCGAGCACGAGCGCGAAGCTCGCGGCGCCCGCGAGCACCGGCGCGACGCCGACGTAGAACGAGTACAGGCCCGCGGCGAGCGCTCCGATCCAACGCCACAAGTCGCGCTCGCGCAGTGCGAGCCACAGGCCCGTCGCTGCGCCGAGCAGGGCGACCTCCGAGGTCGAACCGCTGTTGCCGAGGCGCCCGGAAAACTGACTCTCGCTGTCGAACAGCGCGGGAACGACCGCGAGCATCGAGAGCAGCACGAGGCCGCGCGCGAGCGCGGAGAGGCCCGCTCGAGAGAGGCTCGCACCGCCCGCGAGCGCCGTCACGCAGACGGCGGCGAGCATGAGCGCGCGGCTTGCGCCGAACGTGTCGCTGGGCGGACGCATGCACTGCGACACGTAGCCGAGTGCGAGGAACGCGAGGTAGGTCCAGACGCCGCGCACCAGAGGCTTCGCGCGGCGCGTGATCAAGAGCGCGATCGCGAGCGTACCCGCGACGCCCGCCACGCCGGTGCCCGTCGGAATCGGAAAAGGATCGTCGGCGATGGGGGAGAGCGCTCCGGGCCAGACGAGGAACGCCGCGGGCGCGAGCAGCACGAGGGCGTGCAGAATCTCGAGCAGCGCGCGCTGGAACTGCTGCGGATCGACGGCGGGCTTGGTGGCCATTGGATGCAGGGTACGACGGAGCGGGCGTCGGCTTCCATGGACGGCGCAAACCACGCTCCCGCGCTATCTTGCTCGGCAAGGTGGCGCGCATGTCCCTCTGTGACCTCGACGGCGAATCCGAGCGCGCGCGCGAGCACCCCGACCGGCGCTGGCTCGCCCCCGTGGGCCGCGGGCGCACGCGAGCGCCGGGAGACTCTCGGCGCGAGGCGGAGTGTCGCGTCCTGGCGCTCGGCGAGCTTGCGCCTGACGTTCTGTGGGAGCCAAGGTGTTGAAGCGACGCATCGTGTCCCTGTGTCCGAGCCTGACGGAGCTCGTGTTCGATCTCGGAGCGGGCGAGGAGCTCGTCGGCATCACCGAGTGGTGCGTGCATCCCGCCTCGCGCGTGGGTGCGATCGAGAAAGTCGGCGGCACCAAGAACCCGCGCGTGGAGCGCATCGCCGCGCTCGCGCCGGACTTGGTGCTGATGAACGAGGAGGAGAATCGCGTCGAGGATGCGCGAGCGCTCGAGGCTGCGGGCGTGCGGGTGCACTCGAGTTTCCCGAAAGACACCGACGGGACGGCGGCGATGGTGCGCTCGATCGGTGCGGACATCGCTCGTGCGGACGCGGCGGAAGCGATCGCGAAGGACATCGAGCGGCGCGCGGCGCGCGTGCGCGGCGCGGCGGCGGGCCAGCGTGAGATCGGCTGGGCGTACTTGATCTGGCGCCAGCCGTGGATGAGCGTCAATCGCGACACGTTCGTCGACGCGTTGTTCGCGCTCGCCGGCGGCCGCAACGTGTTCGGCGCCCGCTCGGAGCGCTACCCGGAAGTCAGGCTCGAAGAGCTCGCGCACAGCGCGCCGGAGCGCGTGTTCCTTTGCACCGAGCCGTTTTCGTTCAGGCCCGAGCATGCCGACGAGGTCTCGCGGGCGACCGGAATTCCGCGCCAGCGCGTCGTGATCGCGGATGGGGAGTACTTGTCGTGGCACGGCTCGCGCACTCCCGACGGGATCGACTACGCCGAGGGACTGATCGCGGCAGCGCGAGCGGATTCTGAGTAACCTGCGAGGCAGTCCGCTTTTTTTGCGGCGCGGCGCATGACAATCGGGAGCAACGCATGACGAAGTGGATCAAGTGGTGTTGCGGCGGCTGCGTGGCGTTGCTCTTGTTCGCGGGCCTCGTCGCGTTTTTTGGCCTGCGCTGGGCGAAGAGCAAGCCGACGAACTGGACGGCGGAGGCATCGATCGAGATCGCGGCGCCGAGCGCGGACGTGCTCTCCCTGCTCGAGGACTTGCGGCGCTGGAGCGAGTGGAGCCGCTTCGAGCGTGACACGGACACAGCCATCGACCGCGAGTTCGGCGGCGCGCGGCGCGGAGCTGGCGCGACCGTGCTGTGGACGAAGGCGCGCGGCGGGTCGGACACGCCCTGGGCGCTCGGCAAGTTGGAACTCGACGCCGTGAGTCCCACGGGGCTGGAGTACACGAGCTGGCACTACGGCAGCCTGCGGCTCGCGAGCTCCCACGCGCACGGGCTCGTGTCGCGCTCGACGCATGTCGAGCTCGGCGGTATCGACGAGGACTTCCGCGTGCCCGGCACGATCCGGATCGAGCCAACGGAGCAGGGCTGCCGCGTGAGCTGGAGGGAATCGGTCGAGCTCGGCGACAAGCTCCTCGCGCGGTTGTACGCCGTCACGGTCGTCGAGCTGGCCCAGCGGGCGCATCAGGCGCTGATCGAGGGGTCGCTCGAGGGCTTGAAGGACCGAGTCGAGCTGCGCTGAGCGCGCTCAGCGCGAGCGCGCAGCCTCCGCGAGCGCATCTTGGGCGAGTGCGAGCGCGCCGAACACTCCGGCGTCATCGCCGAGTTCCGGTGGAACGAGAAAGCCGTCCAGACCGCGCTCGCGCAGCGCCGGCGAGTCGATGTAGCCGCCGAGGGCGCCCGCGAGCGCGGCCCGCGTGCGACGGAAGAACTCCGCCTCGCCGAGCTGGCCCGCTCTCCGCACGCTGCCGCCGAGCACGATGCGCCGCGGCGACACGACGCAGGTGAGCGTTCCCAGCGCCACGCCCATGTAGCGCGTCACGCGCTCCCACTCCGGGTGATCGGCCGCGAGCGTCTCGGCGCTCGCTCCGACGCGGCGCGCGATCGCCGGGCCCGAGCACAGGCCCTCCCAGCAGCGGCCATGGAACGGGCAGGCGCCTTCGAAGGTGTCGCCGTCGAGGCGCGGCATCGCGATGTGGCCCATCTCGGGATGCACGAGGCCGTGCAGGAGCGCGCCGCGCGCGAGTCCGCCGCCTCCGATGCCCGTGCCGACCGTGATGTACAGGAAGTCCTCGAGGCCGCGCGCCGCGCCGAACCGACCCTCGCCGAGCGCCGCGCCGTTCACGTCGGTGTCGAAGCCGATGGGGCGACGGGGAAAGGCGCGTCGCAGGGGGCCGAGCAGATCGCACTGGGCCCAGCCGCGCTTGGGCGTGGTGGTGATGAAGCCGTAGGTGGGCGAGCGCGGATCGAGATCGAGGGGACCGAACGAGGCGACGCCGAGCGCGGCGAGTGGCGCCCACGCGCGCTCCTGCTCGGTGAACCACTCGCACACCTGCGCGAGCAGCGCGGAGGGATCGTCACCGGTGGAAAAACGGACCTGCGCGAGCGCGCCACGCGCGGGGTTCGAGCTCACCGCGCACACGAGCTTCGTGCCGCCCGCCTCGAGGCCGCCGTAAAGCGGCGTCGCAGCGTCCCTCGAGGCTCGCTCCACGCGCATCGCGGAACCGACTCTAGCACCGCGTCGAGCCGCAATGAACGTCCTATGGGCTCTTCCGCGATGGGCCGCGGGCTGGTATCCCACTAGTCCCCGTCAGGTCCCGCACAGGAGAACCCATGAGCGCTTCGCGTCGTCAATTTCTCGCCACTTCCGCCGGCCTCGCCGGACTCGCCGCGTTCGGCTGCGGCACGACCTCGTCGCGCAAGAGCCTGCCGTTTCGCATCTCGCTGGCCGAGTGGTCGCTGCACCGCACGCTCGGCAGCGGCGCGATGACCAACCTCGATTTCCCGCGCATCGCCCGCGCGGAGTTCGGCATCGAGGCGATCGAGTACGTGAACTCGTTCTTCAAGGACAAGGCGCGCGACAAGCAGTATCTAGACGAGCTCTCCAAGCGCTGCGACGGCGAAGGCGTGAAGAGCCTGCTGATCATGATCGACGGCGAGGGCGAGCTCGCTCACGCGGACGAAGGCGAGCGCAAGAAGGCGATCGCGAACCACGAGCGCTGGCTCGACTGCGCCGCCTACCTCGGATGCCACTCGATCCGCGTCAACGCGGGCGGCGGCGGAGATGAGGCCGAGAAGCAAAAGCGCGCGGCGGACTCGCTCGTGGCGCTCGCCACCAAGGCCGACTCGACGGGCCTCAACGTGATCGTCGAGAACCACGGCGGCAGCTCGTCGAAGGGCGACTGGCTGGCGGGCGTGATGAAGCTCGCGGCGCACCCGCGCGTCGGCACGCTGCCCGACTTCGGCAACTTCAACCTCGGCAACGGGCAGACCTACGACCGCTACAAGGGCGTCGAGGAGCTCATGCCTTTCGCCAAGGCGGTCAGCGCCAAGAGCCACGAGTTCGACGCGCGCGGAAACGAAGTGCACACCGACTATTCGCGGATGATGCGCATCGTGCTCGCGGCGGGCTACTCGGGTTTCGTCGGCATCGAGTACGAAGGCAGCGTGCATGAGGAGTACGACGGCATTCGCCTGACGAAGCAGCTCCTCGAGCGCCTTCAACTCGAACTCGCGTCGTGAGCGCCGCGCAGCTTGCCGCGTGGCTTCTCGCGCTCGCCGCGCAGGAGTCGAACCAGCCCTACCGGCCCTATGTCGCGCCCGCCTCGCCCGACGGAGCCGCGGCGATCGCGCGCATGAAGGCGCCCGAGGGCTTCGTGGTGAAGCTGTGGGCCGCGGAGCCCGACCTCGCGAATCCGGTCGCGATGTACGTGTCGAACAAGGGCGACGCGTACGTGGCGGAGACCTACCGCATCAAGAGCGGCGTCGACGACATCCGCGACCACATGGACTGGCTCGACGACGACCTCGCGTGCCGCACGGTGGAGGATCGCGTCGCGTACTTGGCGAAGCACCTCGGCGCGAAGTTCGAGAGCGCGTACACGAAGGACCGCGAGCGCGTGAAGTGGGTCGGCGACACCGACGGCGACGGCGTAGCGGACGCGAGCACCGTGTTCGCCGACAACTTCGGCACCACGGCGGACGGCATCATCGCCGGCGTGCTCGAACACGAAGGCAAGCTGTACGCGGCCTGCATTCCGAGCCTGTGGGAACTCTCCGACGCCGATGGCGACCACAGCGCCGAGGCGCAGCGCATCCTCAGCACCG
Source organism: Planctomycetota bacterium (assembly GCA_016872715.1). Lineage (GTDB taxonomy): Bacteria > Planctomycetota > UBA1135 > UBA1135 > F1-120-MAGs118. The sequence goes on along the minus strand of VGZD01000018.1, from coordinate 6,940 downwards.
GCTATGGAGTGCGCTTCGCGCTCATCGGCCACGATCTGCACGGCTTGCGCATCGGCCCCGACGGGAAGCTCTACTTCTCGTGCGGCGACCGCGGGCTCAACGTGCCGCTGCCAGACGGCTCGCGGCTGCGCAACGAGTTCAACGGAGCGGTGCTGCGCTGCAACCTCGACGGCTCGAACCTCGAGATCTTCGCCACCGGCCTGCGCAACCCGCAGGAGCTGGCGTTCGACGAGTACGGCGAGTTGTGGACGGTCGACAACAACTCCGACGGCGGAGACAAGGCGCGGCTCGTGCACGTCGTCGAGGGCATGGATGCCGGCTGGCGGCAGGCCTACCAGTGGATCACCGAGCCCAATCTGCGCGGGCCGTGGAACGACGAGGGCCTGTGGAAGCCCCACTTCGCCGGTCAGGCCGCGTACATCGTTCCGCCGCTCGCGAACATCTGCGACGGCCCGAGCGGCCTCGCGTACAACCCGGGCACCGCGCTCGGCGGCGCCCATCCGAGCACGTTCTTCATCTGCGATTTCCGCGGCGACGCGAGTTACTCGGGCGTCCACACGTTCACGGTGAAGCCCAAGGGCTCGGGCTTCGAGCTCGACACGTTCGAGAAGTTCCTGTGGGGCACGCTCGTCACCGACTGCGACTTCGGTCCCGACGGCGCGCTGTGGTTCTCGGACTGGGTCGAGGGCTGGAACAGGACCGGCAAGGGCCGCATGTATCGGCTGGAACCGGACGCGTCGCATGCCGAGGCGGCGGACACTCGTCGCATGCTCGCGGCGGACTGGTCGAAGCTCTCAGACGCCGAGGTACGCAGTTGGCTCGTGAGCAGCGACTCGCGCGTGCGTTTCCTCGCGCAGTTCGAGCTCGTCGCGCGCGGCAAGAGGCAACTGCTCTCGCGGCTGGTGGAGGACGCGACGGCGACGCGCTTCGCGCGCATCCATGCGATCTGGGGCCTGATGCAGGCAGGCTTCGAGGAACCGGGACGGCTTTCGCTCGTGCGCGCGTGCGAGGACGAGGATCCGATGCTGCGCGCTCAGGCCGTGCGCGCGCTGGGCGCCCACGACGCGTGGAAGTCGCTCGAGACCATTCTGGCACGCTTGCACGACGAGCACGCCACGGTGCAACGCCACGCGCTCGTCGCCTGCGTGCGCGCGGGGGCTCGCTTCCACCCCTCGGGCTCCCTCCCGATGGTGTCCATCCTCGAGCGCGCCGCCGAGGATGATCCGGCCCTGCGCTCGACGGCGATCCACGCGCTCGCCAACTGCTGGAGCGAGGAGCAGCTCCTCGAGCTTGCCCGGCACGAGTCCGTGCACGTGCGCGTCGGAGCCGTCGTGGCGCTGCGCCGCCAAAGGCGCGGCAGCGTCGCTCGGTTCCTCGCCGACAGCGAGCCGCGCGTCGTCGTCGAGGCGGCGCGGGCCATCTATGACGAGCAGATCACCGACGCGCTGCCGGCACTCGCCAAGCTCGTGGAGCGCGCGGATTTGTCCGCGACCGCGCTCGTGCGGCGCGTGCTCAACGCGAACTTTCGCCTTGGACAGAGCGAACACGCGGCGGCGCTCGCGGAGTTCGCGGCGCGGGGCGACGCGGAGGAGCCGTGGCGTGCGGAAGCGCTCGAGCGGCTCGCGCACTGGAGCAAGCCGCCGAGCCGAGACGCCGTGACCGGTGAGAGCTGGCCGCTAGCGGCACGCGACGGATCCCTGCTCGCGGCGCTGGCGAAGCAGTTGGCCGATCGGGGCATCGCCAAGGGTCCCGAGCGTGTCGTGCGCGAGTGGATCGGGCTGGTCGAAGCGAGCGGGTGTCCCTCGGTGGGGGCGACCTTGCTGGCATTCGCGCAGGACGCCGCGGCGTCCGAGGATGTGCGCGCCGCCGCGTTGCGGGCGGCGAAGCAAGTCGTCCCCGCGGAACTCGAGCCGGCGTTGGCGACGCTGGTGAAGGATCCCGCGAGCGCCGTGCGCGCCGCCGCGTTGCGCGCCATCGCCGGCGTCGAGCCCGCCAAGGCCTTCTCGTTGCTCGAGGAAGCCGCGCGGCATGGCTCCGTCGACGAGCGGCGCGTCGCCTACTCCCTGTTCGCGCAGCTTGGAGACTCGCGCGTCGACGCGCTCGTCGCGAGCGAGGTGCGCCGCCTCGCCGCGGGGCTCGTGCCGCGCGAAGTGGCGCTCGATCTCGTCGAGCTCGCCGAGGCGCGTCAAGACGCGGCCGTCGTCGACTCGCTCGCGGCGCTGCGCTCGCTGCGCGAGATCGACGCGGCGCTCGCGCACTTCACCGACTCGCTCCATGGCGGCGACAAGGCGCGCGGCAAGGAGCTGTTGCGCGGCAAGGCCGAGACCGAGTGCCTGCGTTGCCACCGGATCGAGTGGGGCGAAGGCGGACAGGTCGGGCCCGACCTCGTCGGAGTCGGCAAGCGCATGTCGCGCGCGGACTTGCTCGCGTCGATCTGCGATCCCAATCGCCGCATCGCGGAGGGCTATCAGGGCACGATCCTGTTCCTCGAGCGCGGCAGCAACGTCGCCGGCATCGTCGTGCGCGAGGATCGCGAGACGATCGTGGTGCGCACGCCCAAGGACGAGCTCGTCGAAGTCGCCACGAGCGAGATCGAGAGCCGCCGTCCCGACCTGTCCGCGATGCCACAGGACGTCTCCAAGCACCTCTCGCGCCGCGAAATGCGCGATCTCCTCGAATACCTCGCCAACCTCTGACCCGGAGCCCCTCCGATGATCTCACTCGATCGCCGCTCGTTGCTCGCCGCCTCCGCCGCGCTGTGTGCCGCTCCTCGTCTGCGCGCGGGCGCGCAGAACGCCGACGCCACCGCGTCGCTCGCCGAACGCGTGCGCAAGCTGAAGACACGCTTCGCCGTCAACGGCGAGATTTGGTGGGGCGGTCAACCGTTCGAGAAGCGCGTCGAGCTCGCGCTCGCGCACGGCTTCGACGGGATCGAGTTCTGGCCGTGGCGCAACAAGGACCTCGCCGCGCTGGAGCGGCTCGCGAAGGACAGGGGCGTGAAGTTCGTGCAGTTCACGGCGTGGGGCTTCGAACCGGGGCTGTGCAACCCCGACCATCACGCGAAGGCTGTCGAGGAAGTGCGCGCGGCCTGCAAGACCGCGCAGCGCATCGGGGCTCCGATGATGACCATCGTCGCCGGAAACAACCAAAAGGGCATGACGACCGAACAGATGCACGCGCACGTCACGACCGGCTTGAAGCTGCTCGCGCCCATCGCGGAAGCGCACGACGTGCTGCTGATCCTCGAGCCCATGAACGGCCGCGTCGATCACCCCGGTCATTGCCTGTACGGCTCGGAGGCCGCCGTGCGCATCTGCCGCGAGGTCGACTCGAAGCACGTGAAGATCAACTGGGACCTCTACCACATGCAGCTCGCCGAGGGCGATCTGTGTGGACGCCTCGCCGACGGCATCGACCAGCTCGGGTACGTGCAGGTCGCCGACACGCCGGGGCGCAAGGAGCCGGGCACGGGCGAGATCCACTGGCCGCGCGTGTTCCGCGCCGTGGCGGAGCTCGGCTACAAGGGCTATGTCGGACTCGAGTGCTGGCCGAAGGACGGCGAAGCGCAGGCCATCGAGCGCTTGATCGCCGCGGACCAGTGGTGAGCCGCTCGTCGCGCTAGCGCGAAGCGGGCGGGAGCTCGAGCGTCAGCTCGAGCGGCGCGCCGTGATCGGCGACGGTCGCTTGCACGAGCAGCTCGGCTCCGCCGAAGGCGAGGCCCTCGACCTGCCACGTGCCCGGTGCGAGCCCCGCGACGAACGCGCGACCGCCCGGCGCCGGATGCTCGCTGCGCACGCCCGCTGCATCGCGGAGCGCGATCGCCCCTTCGACGGCGGCGCCGCTCGCATCGACGAGGCGCACGGACAGGCAGCCGGGCGGCAAGTGCGCGTCGACCTGCACGTCGTCCGCCCCGATCCGAGCGCGCGCGACCACGAGCGCTCCCTCGCGGCCTGCGACGTACGCGCTCCACGTGCCCGGCCGCAGGTTCACGTCGAAGCTGCCGTCGGAGCTCGCGCGCGAGGTCGCGTGCCAGTCGTGCTCGTCCTCCCGCCAGCGCAGCGCGACTTCGGCGCCGAGCGTCGCTCCAAGCGGTCCGACGAGGCGACCCGTGCAGCGACTGCCTTCCGCCGCAGGTCCCAGAGCGACCTCGCGCACGGCTCCCTCGGTCAGTTCCACGCGCACGGCATGCCCCGGCGTCAGCCAGCTCACATCGGGATGTCCGTCGACGGCGAGCGCGGAGCTCGGCGGCAAGTGGAGGAACTCGAAGCGTCCGTGCCCATCGGTGCGCGCGTTTGCGAGAAGCTCCGTGGCGCCGCGGGACGGCGCGAGTGCGAGCCGCACGGGCGAGTCGCGCCGCGGTTCGCCGTCGTGGTCGATCACCGTGCCGTGCACTCGCGCGCTGCCGAAGCTCACGATGCAACGCTCGCGTCCCTCGTGCGGGTCGATCTCGACGCTGCACGAGAGCTCGGCTCCGTTGGGGTGGCGCACGAGCGCGTCGTAACGGTCCGCACCCAGCTCGACCCACGCGGCGAGGCCGCTGGAGTCGGTCGTCGCTCGCAGCAGCGGCGCGAGCTCATCCGTGCAGCCGCGATCGATGCCGCCTTCCTTGCGCGCGACGACGAGGACCTCGGCGCCGGGCACGGGGCTCTCGTTCTCGAGCACGAGCAGCTCGAGCGTGCCCTGAGCGCACGGCGCCGGCAGCGTCGGCAGCTCCAAGGCCGCCTGCGGCTCCACGGCTCTCGAGAGCGCGGGAGCCGCGTGCTCGCCGGTGACTTCGAGCGCCTGGCGCTCGAGCAATTCACCGTGCGTGTCGCGCGGCGCGTCGTCGCGCGTCCGCGCGGCCGCGAGTTGCACCGCATCCGTGCGCGGCGCGCGCGTCTCGAGAAAGCGCACCAGTGCCACGAGCGACGTCATCGCGGCCGCGGCAAGGGTCATGGCCAGAGCTCGGTTGCGCGCGCGCATGCGGCGGGGGTTTTCGGCTGCTGCTCGCCGTGGTCCGCACTCGAGCGCTCGCTCCAAACGCGGCCCGCGTGGCACGCGTGCGCCGCGGGCTGCTCGGCCGCGAAAAAACTGCTCGCTCGCGCTAACGCAGCTCGTCGGGCAGGCGGAACGTGACGGTCTCGCGCTCGCCGTCCATCTCGGTCACCGAGCCGACGCCGAGCTCGCGCAGCCGCAAGAGCACCTGCTGCACGAGCGACTCGGGCGCGCTCGCGCCCGCCGTGACGCCGATCTTCATCCCGGGCCGGAACCACGCGCGCTCGATTTGGTGCGCGCCGTCGATCAGGTGCGAGGGCACGCCCTTGCGCAGGCCGAGCTCGCGCAGCCGACTCGAGTTCGAGCTGTTCTTCGAGCCGACGACGAGCAAGAGCTCGATCTCGTCCGAGAGCTGCTTCACCGCGTTCTGGCGGTTCTGCGTCGCGTAGCAGATGTCCTTGAGCTCCGGCCCCTTGATCGCGGGGAAGCGTCGCACGAGCGCGTCGATCACCTCGCGCGTGTCGTCGACGGAGAGCGTCGTCTGGGTCACGTACGAGAGCTGGCGCGGATCGCCGACCTCGAGGCGCTCGACTTCCTCGACCGTGGAGAGCACGTGCACCGGTCCGTCGATGCGCCCGCGCGTGCCCTCGACCTCGGGGTGGCCGCGGTGACCGATCAGCACGACCTCGCGGCCTTCCTTGCGGTAGGCCTGCGCTTGCAGGTGCACCTTGGTGACGAGCGGACACGTCGCGTCGATCACGCGCAACTTGCGCGCGACGCCGCGCGCCACGACCTCTTCCGCCACGCCGTGCGCGCTGAAGATCGTGACCGCGCCCTCGGGTACCTCGTCGAGGCTGTCGACGAACTTCACGCCGCGGCTGGCGAGATCGTCGACGACGTAGCGGTTGTGCACGATTTCGTGCAGCACGTAGACCGGGGCGCCGTACAGCGCGAGCGCGCGTTCCACGATCTCGATCGCGCGATCCACGCCGGCGCAAAAGCCGCGCGGCTGGGCGAGGAGCACTTGCATCTCGAGACTCATGGTGGCGTCCGCTCGCGCGAGCGGCTAGTGGTGGTCTTCGCGCACGAGGTTGCGATTCCAGCTCGGGATTTCGACCACCACGTCGTGGCGCCCGTCCGGCACGGTCTGGCAGGCGAGGCGCGAGCGCGCCGTGACGCCGCGCGCGTTGTCGAGCTGGTCGAGCTCGGGCTCGGACGGCTCGTTGCAGCTCTCGAGGCCCTGCTTCACGATCACGTGGCAAGTCGAGCAGGCGCACACGCCGCCGCAGGCATGGTCGAGGTCGATCCCGTGTCCGAGCGCGATCTCGAGGATGGAACCCTTGGCGCCGTCGCGCGAGTAGGGCAGCTCCTCGGGCCGCACCTCGATCGTCCGGCCCAGCGGCAGAAACGTGAGCTTGTAGGGCCGCGTCGGGAGCGCGTACGTGGAGGAGTGAAGGTAGGGGTTCGAGCCGCCCATGGATCGTTCCCCTGTGCCCGGCTCGGGCCACACGGGGCCAAAATGCTACTCGCTCGCGAAGCTAGCCGTCGGAGGGAAGTCGACCTTCGCGCTCGCGCCGCAGACGCTCGCGCGTCGACATCGCCCGCTTGGGCCGGTCGCTGGGGACACTCGGTGCCGTGTGAGTCGCAGGGGCGGTGGGGGACGCAGGAGCACGTTGGTGCGCGCGCTCCGGGGGCGGTGCGTCGGGGCGGCGCTCGTCCCCGCGCGGCTCGTCGCGACCCGTCGTACGGCGCGGCGCGTCGGACCGACTGCCCGCGGGGCGCATGTGCGCGTCTCGACGTCGTTGCCCGCGCGCCCGCCCCTCGCGCGGCGCTCGCTCGCCGCGATCGGAGTCCTCACGGCGGGGCTCATCATGCCGCGGCTCATCGTGCCGCGGCTCATCACGGCGGGACTCATCACGGCGGGGCTCATCACGGCGGGGCTCATCACGGCGGGACTCGGCCCGCG
>VGZD01000017.1 GCA_016872715.1 Planctomycetota bacterium | reverse complement strand
GGCCGTGCGACTGCGCGCGGAGGCGCTGCGCGCGCGCGCACTCGCCGGCGAGGACTTTGCGCAGCTTGCGCGCGAGTTCTCGGGCGACGGAGCGACGCGCGCCGCCGGTGGCCGCATCGAGGGACGCTTCCGCGCGCAAGACTGGCCGACGGCGGCGAGCGCGGCCGTGCTCGCCCTCGCGCCGGGACAAGTCTCGGCCGTGCTCGACGTCGAGCGCGGCTTCGCGTTCTTCGAGGTGCTCGCGGCGCAGTCCGTGCCGTTCGAAGCCGTGGCCGCGGAGCTGCGGCGCGAACTCGAGAGCGAGCGACCGGCGCAGGGCGACCTCGCCGCAGTGCGCAACGTGCTGGTGCAGCGCGCGCGCATCGTCTCCAACCCCGGGGTGTACGGAAAGTGAGCGAGATGGAGCGCAGTGTGCTGGCGGGTCGGACCGCGATCGTGACGGGCGCTTCGCGCGGCATCGGGCGCGCGGTGGCGCTCGCGCTCGGAGAGCTGGGAGCGCGAGTGGTGATCTCCGCGCGCAGCGACGAGGCGCTCGCGCAGACGCACGCGCAACTGCGCGCGCGCAAGCTCGACGCGCTCGCCCTCGCCGGCGACCTGCGCGAGCGCGCCTTCCTCGAACGACTCGCGCACAGCGTGCCGAGCGTCGACGTGCTCGTGCACAACGCCGCGGCCTTCGCGCCCTACGCGCCGCTCGAGCGCGTCGAGGATGCGGAGTTCGAGCGGGTGCTCGACGTCAACCTGCGCGCCCCGCTGCAGCTCACGTCCCTGCTCATCGCGGGCATGAAGCAGCGCGGCTTCGGCCGCATCGTCGCGCTCGGCACGATCGCGGCGTCCCACGGAGCCGACGGTCAGGTCGCGTATTCGACGGCCAAGGCGGGCCTCACGGGCTTCATCAAGAGCCTCGCCGCCGAGAGCGCCGATCACGGCGTCACGGCCAACGTGGTCGAGCCCGGACTGATCTCGACCGAGCGCATCGCCGAAAACGTCGAGCCCGTCTACCAGCGCCGCATCCTCGCCAACACCGCGATCGCGCGCGCGGGAACGCCCGAGGAAGTCGCCGCGCTCGTGGCGTTCCTGTGCACGCCGTCTGCGGCCTACATCACCGGCGCAGTCCTGCCGGTGAGCGGCGGCTTCGGCGTCGGTCTGTACGCGCGCGAGTCGACGCCCTAGGCAAGCGCCAAACGACAGCGCGGGCCGCCCTCGATGGTTCGAGAGCGGCCCGCGTTCGTCGTTGGGTGAGCGCGGTTGTGAGGCCGAGCTAGGCCACGCCGACCGCCTCCGCGTTGGGCGTGTCGAGCGGCTGGAACAGCAGCGCGTCGTTGGCCTCGTTCGGCTTGACCTCGATCACCACGCCACTCCCCGAGGGCGTGCGCAGGAGCTGCTCGGCGAGCGGGTCCTCGACGAAGCGCTCGATGGCGCGGCGCAGCGGACGGGCACCGTAGTCTTCGTTGAAGCCCTGCTTGATGAGGAACTCCGTCGCGCTTTCGGTGACCGAGAGGTGAATGCCCTTCTGCTCGAGGCGCTTGTGGACCTCGGCGAGCTGCAGGCCGACGATGCGGCGCAGGTCGTCGGTCGAGAGCTGGTTGAAGATCACCATCTCGTCGACGCGGTTGAGGAACTCGGGCCGGAAGTGGCGCTCGACCTCGAACATGACGTCGGTCTTCATGCGCTTGCGGCGGTCCTCGGCGGCCTGATCGCCGGAGACCTTGCCGAAGCCGAGCGACGCACCGGCCTTCATCTGGGCCGAACCGAGGTTCGAGGTCATGATCAGGATCACGTTCTTGAAGTCGACGTGACGCCCGAAGGAGTCGGTCAGACGACCCTCCTCCATGATCTGCAGCAGCATGTTGAAGACGTCGGGGTGCGCCTTCTCGATTTCGTCGAGCAGCACGACCGAGTAGGGGCGGCGACGCACCTTCTCCGTGAGCTGGCCGCCTTCCTCGTAGCCGACGTAGCCCGGAGGCGCGCCGACGAGACGCGCGGCGTTGTGCTTCTCCATGTACTCGCTCATGTCCATGGTGATCATCGCGTCTTCCGACCCGAACATGAACTTGGCGAGTTGCTTGCAGAGGAACGTCTTGCCGACGCCCGAGGGGCCGAGGAAGACGAACGAGCCCATCGGACGGCGCGGATCCTTGAGGCCCGAGCGCGAGCGGCGCACCGCGCGCGCGATGGCCTTGATCGCGTCGTCTTGATGAATCACGACCTTGCCGAGATCCGCTTCCATCTGGAGCAGGCGCTCGGCCTCGGCCTTCTCGAGGCGCGTGAGCGGGATGCCGGTCATCTTGCTGACCGTCTCCGCGATCACGTCGACGTCGACAGTGCCCTGCTCCTCCTTGGCGGCTTGGGCTTCCTTCCACGCCTTCTGCGTCTCTTCCTTCTTCTTGCGCAGTTGGTAGGCCGAGTCGCGCAGGTGCGCGGCCTTTTCGAAGTCCTGAGCCGTGACGGCCTCGTCCTTCGAGCGGTCGAGCGCCTCGATCTCCGCGTTGATGGCCTTGAGCTGCGGCGGCGGCGTCATCGACTTGATGCGCACGCGGGCACCGGCCTCGTCCATCACGTCGATGGCCTTGTCCGGCAGGAAGCGGTTGGTGATGTAGCGGGTCGAGAGCTCGACCGCGAGCTCGAGCGCGGCGTCCTCGTACTTGACGCGGTGGTGCGCCTCGTAGCGATCGCGCAGGCCCTTGAGGATCTCGAGCGCCTGAGCGGGAGTCGGCGGCTCGACCACGACCGATTGGAAGCGGCGCTCGAGCGCGCCGTCCTTCTCGATGTGCTTGCGATATTCGTCCAGCGTCGTGGCACCGATGCACTGGATCTCGCCGCGTGAGAGCGCGGGCTTGAGCACGTTGGACGCGTCGATCGCACCCTCGGCGCCGCCAGCGCCGACGAGCGTGTGGAGCTCGTCGATGAACAGGATCACGTCCTTGACGCGACGGACTTCGGTCATGACGGCCTTGATGCGCTCTTCGAACTGGCCGCGGTACTTGGTGCCGGCGACCATCAGGGCGAGGTCGAGCACGACCATGCGCTTGCCGCGCAGGATCTCGGGCACTTCGCTGTCGATGATGCGCTGGGCGAGGCCCTCGACGATGGCGGTCTTGCCCACGCCGGGCTCGCCGAGCAGCACCGGGTTGTTCTTGGTGCGGCGCGAGAGGATCTGGACCACGCGCTCGATCTCGTGCTCGCGGCCGATCACGACGTCGAGCTTGCCTTGGCGCGCGAGCTCGGTCAGGTCGCGACCGAAGGCATCGAGGGCCGGCGTCTTGCTCTTGCCGCCCGTGCCACCGCCGCCGCCACCGCCGCCGCTGCCCGAGCCACCGCTCCCGCGCTCGGAGCCGCCGCCGGAGGACTCACTGGATTCCTCTTCCTCCTCGCTCTCGTCGTTGTTCGCGCCGAGCACGTCGAGCACCTCGTCGCGCACGTCCTCGAGCTTGACGCCGAGGTTCATCAGGACTTGGGCGGCGATGCCCTCGTTCTCCTTGATCAAACCCAGCAGCAGGTGCTCGGTGCCGATGTAGTTGTGGCCGAGGTTCGAGGCCTCTTCCATCGAGAGCTCGAGCACCTTCTTGGCGCGCGGAGTGAAGGGCAGCTGGCCCATCGTGACCATCGACGGCCCGGTCTTGACGATCTTCTCGACCTCGGCGCGGATCTTGGTCAGGTCGATGCTCATGTTCTTGAGCACGTTGGCTGCGACGCCCGAGCCTTCCTGAACGAGTCCGAGCAGGATGTGCTCCGTGCCGAGGTACTCGTGGTTGAACCGCTGGGCCTCTTGGCGGGCGAGGTTCATCACCTTCTTGGCGCGGTCCGTGAAGCGGTCGAACATGTGAGGGTCTGCTCCGTGCGCTGGCTCGAGTGGGGGCCGGTTCGGAGGGCTCCGTTCCGGGGTCGGCCCGCGAGCGCGGCGGGTCGACCGAGATGCTTAGTGTCTGCTCATCGGCCTTCAAGGGGCCCGAGGTTGACCGGTTCCGGCCGAAGAACAGCGGCCGCAGGCCCGATTTCGGGCCCGCGGGGCCGCACATGATGGCGTTGGGGGGGCCGAGGATTCCACCGCCCCCTAGGCGGCGCGGCGAAGGAGGCCCGACCGCGCCGCGGGGGCGCGCACCCCCCGACGCGGCGGCGAGCGCGCGCGCGGCCTACTGGATGGCGCGCAACTCGTCGCGCAGGCGCGCGGCGGCCTCGTACGCCTCGTCGCGCACGGCGGCGTCGAGCGCGCTCTGCAGCTCCTGAATGCGCCGCTCGCGCTGGTGCGTGGCGTCGTCCATGCCCGGCAGGCGGCCGACGTGCGCCGTGGCTCCGTGGATGCGTTCGAGCACCTCGGCGAGCGCCTTGCCGAAGACCTCGTAGTCCCTGGGGCAGCCGAGGCGTTGCAGCGCGCGGAACTCGCGCAGGGTCATGCCGCAATCGGGGCAGGCCGTGACCTTCTGCCGCGCCTTGGGCGCGCTCGCCGCGGCCGCCTCGACCGCCTTGAGCATCCCGGCGATGTTGTTCGGCAGCGCGGGCTTGGTCAGGGCTTGGCTCTGGGCGCAGCCTTGGCACAGGTGGCGATCGGTCGGCTTGAACTTGTAGACCTCGGTCCCCGAATCGGGGCAGACCTCGAAGTGCTGGGCGGGTTGGATGACGTGCACCGTCGCGGGTTCGAGCTTGCAGATCTCGCACAGCATGGTTGGCTTGGGCTCGGGAGCGAACGGAGCGCGCGCCGCGTTCGCGGCCGAGTCCATTCGCGGCAGAGTCTATAGGATCCGCGGCGGCGGCGCTCGATGGGCTCCATCCGGGTCGCAAAAGGCGAGGCGGGCGCGGGCGAGCAGGGCCGGGGTCAGCCTGTGGCGGGCGAAGATCGCGGCGAGCTCGCTCGACGCGCAGGCCTGCAAGCTGGCGAGCAGATCGAGGCTGTCGGCGTGCTCCTTCGCTCGGGCGAGGCAGGCCTCGAGGGCCGAGTCGGGGCCGAGCGGGCCACCTTGGACCTCGCTGGCGTCCTCGAGGCGACCGCGCAGTGCGATGCGGGCCCGTGACGCGGGCATGCCGCAGGCGCGCTCGAAGCGGGCCTCGAAGGCGAGCGTGCTCTGGAACAGGTGCGCCGCCGAGATCGAGCGCGCTGCGCCGCCGCGGGCGAGCTTGGCCGAGGCCGAGAGCGCGCGCTTGGCGTCGTCGGAAAAACAGCGGAACAAGTGGCCCTGCTCGCTCGCGCCGCCCTCGCCTCGGGGCAGGAGGGCCTCGAGGCCAAGGGGGTTCCAGCCCGAGGCGCAGAACAGCTCCCGCAGATCCGCGTCGAGCTGGTCGAAGGCCGCGAGCGCGAGGTGGGGGACGAGCACGAGGTCGTCGCCGCGTCGGGCCGCGCGCTCGCGCGCGCCGCGCAGGGCGAGCACGCCGCGGGCGGAGAACGGCAGGGCCGTGCTCGACCCAGAGATCAGGATCCCGGCCGCGCACGCGCGCGCCTCGTCGGAGATCGTCGCGGGATCGGCGAAGGCGTGCACGGCCGTGCGATGAGCGGCGCAGTCCTCGTCCTCCATCAACGTCGAGAGCAGGTGCTCGGGGCCGACTTCTTCGGCGTGGATCTGGAGCGCGGCGTGCGCGGCGCGGTCGAGCAGCGCGCGCGCGTAGGGCGCGAGGCGCGCGGCGAGGAGCTCGAGTTCTCGGGTGCCGAGGGCGATCATCGGGTCGGCGCGCCGCAGGCGGCCTGCACGTGCTCGCGGAAGCGCAGGGCGCGGTCGCGGAAGTTGAGGAATTCGTCGAAGCTGGCGCAGGCGGGCGAGAACAGCAGCGTCTCGCCCTGCCGCAGCTCGCCCCACGCGCGCGCCACGCCCTCGCGCAGCGTCGCGGTGGCGCAGACCGGCACGCCGGCGGCGCGGAACTCGGCGGCGAGCGCCTCGGACGAGCCACCGAAGGTCACGACGGCGCGCGCGCGTTCGCGGGCCAGAGCCGCGAGCTCGCCGAGCGGCAGGTCTTGCTTGGCTTGGCCGCCGCACAGAAGCACCAGCGGCCGCTCGATGCTCCGCAGCGCGGACACGGTCGAGTCCGGCGTGGTCGAGATGCCGTTGTCCCACACGCGATGGCCGTCGAACTCGCCCAAGTCCTGCAGGCGGTGCTCGAGCCCGCGCACGGTGACGACGGCGCGCGCGAGGGACGCCGGAGCGGCGCCGAGCGCGCGGGCGAGGCCGAGGGCCGCGAGCATGTTGCCGCGCTGGAACTCGCCCGCCAGACGCAGGTCGGCCACGCGGCCGAGCGTCTCGGAGCCGAGCCGGAACTCGCCGTCGGCGATGTGCAGCGGCGCGCGCGAGCGCGGCGCGGTCGAGAAGCGCAGCACGTTGCCGCGCGTCACCGGCCAGCGGCCGACGCGCGGGTCGTCGGCGGACAGCACGACCGTGGCGCTCGCCGGAGCGAGGTCGAGGATGCGGCGCTTGGCCGCGTCGTAGTCCGCGACGGTGCCGTGGCGCTCGAGATGGTCGGCGAGCACGTTGACGCAGGCGACGGCGGCCACGCGCTCACAGGGGCCCAAGCCCGCGGGCAGCGCCTCGAGCTGGTAGGAGGAGATCTCGACCAGTGCGAGGTCGTCGGGGCGCATGTCGTCGAGCGCGGAAATCAGCGCCCGGCCGATGTTGCCGCCCAAGTGCACGCGCGCGCCGGATTCTTCGAGCAGGCGCGCGGTGGCGTGGGTGGTCGAGCTCTTGCCCTGCGTGCCGGTGATCAGCACCACGCGCGAGGGGCAGACGGCGAGAAACAGCGCCATTTCGCTGGTGACGAGCACTCCGGCCGCGCGCGCGGCGACGAGCAGCGGGTGGTGCGGCGCGACGGCCGGATTGGCGACCACGACCTCGGCCGTGGTGAAGTCCTCTTCGCGGTGCAGCCCGAGCACGGTGCGCACGCCCAGGGCCGCGATGGCGTCGAGGGACTCGCGCAATTGCTCGGCGGGGCGCTTGTCGGTGACGGTCACCTGCGCGCCGCGCGCGGCGAGGAAGCGCACGACCTCGACGCCTCCGCCCTGCAATCCCAGTCCCATGACCGTGACGCGGCGGCCGGCGAAGTCGAGCGCGCTCACGGTCGCTGGTCCTGGTCGGCCTCGGCGCGCTTGCGCGGACCGGCGGGTCCGGCGTGGCGCAGGAGGTCGGCGCGCTCGATCACTCCGCCGAGGTCTGGTTCGAGCAGCACGCTCTGGCCCTTCGCGAGCCGCACGTGGACTTTCTGGATGTCGCTCCAGCCGATCGGGATGAGCACCTCGGTGAAGATGTCGATGGGAAATTGCCCGTACCACGGCGGCTCGATTTCCAGCACGCGCGAGTAGGTCGCGTAGCCGGGCAAGTAGAGGGTCAAGCGCCGCACGCCGTAGTGCTCGAACGGCACCTCGCAGGGCGTCGTGCCGACCTTGGAGCCGTCGAGGCGCACTTCGGCCTGACTCGGCTCGGAGGTGATGCGCAGGGCGCGCTCGGCCTGGCAGGACGCGAGGGCGGCGAGTGCGAGCGCGAGCGGCAAGCACGGAGCGGGCCGGAGTCGTTCGAGGGGCGCGCGCACGGTAGGCGAGAGGCTGCGCTGGGCGCGTGGGTTTCGCAAGTGGCAGGCGCGGCGCGCGCGGCCTGCTGGCGCGGCGTCGCGCGCGCGAAAGGTGGCGGAGAGGGCGGGATTCGAACCCGCGGTACGAGGGAAACCCGTACACCGGCTTAGCAAGCCGGCGCTATCGGCCACTCAGCCACCTCTCCGGAAGGCGCGGGAGTCTAGCGACCGAGGCCGTCCGCCGCCAGTACGGCGATTGTCGCGCGCGCCAACTCGGGCTACGGTGGCGCACGCGCGGTGGATCGGCGGCGGCAAGGCCCCTCGTTCACGCGCGCTCGCGCGCGGACTTCGAGCTCCGAATGGAATCTCAACGCACCGCTGCTCAGTGGCTGTGGCTCTCCAACATCGCAATCGGGGCGTTGGTGGGGCTCTCGTATCTGGAGGCCGAGCACTTGCCCCGCTCGCCGACGCTGTGGTTGTTCGCGCATCTGGGGTTGCTCTCGGCCGTCGCCACGCTCTCGCTCGCGCCCGGTGCGCTGGTCTGGCTGCTCGCTCGCGCGCGCCTGCGTGGGCACGCGCTGGGGTTCGCGGCGGCGCTCGTGTGGATGCTGTTCCTGCTCGCGCTCGTGATCGACACGCGCGTGTGGGGCCTGTTTCGCTACCACTTCAACTCGGCGGCGTGGAACCTGATCACGACGCGCGGCTCGGAGGACAGCTATCGACTCGGGCCGCGCGTGTGGGCGGTCGGCAGCGGGCTCGCGCTCGTGATCTTCGGCTTCCAATGGTGCGCCTGGCGCTGGCTCGCGGGCTCGCAGCACGGCGCGGCGCGCGCCCAGCGCTGGCGCAAACCGGCCTCGATCGCGATCGCGATGCTCGTGTGCGCCGTGGGCGTCGAGAAGTCGATCTACGCGGGCGCGGAGCTGCAGCAGGACGCGCGCGTGTCGGCCGTGAGCCGAGCGTTTCCGTTGTATCCACGCGTTTCCGTCGTGCCGATGCTGCCCGAGCCGCTGGCGGCGGAGCTCGGGCCGTCGGTGCCGATCGAGAGCGAGGGCGCGAAGCTCGCCTATCCGCGCGAGTGGCCCGTGCTCGCGCCGAACGGCCCGCGCCCCAACGTGCTGTTCCTCGTCATCGACTCGTGGCGCGGCGACATGGCGGGCGCGGATTCGACACCCGCGCTCGCCGCGCGCGCGCAGGCGGCGCGGACGTTCGAGGACCACTACAGCGGCGGCAATGGCACGCGCTTTGGCGTGTTCTCGCTGCTCTACGGTCTGCACGGCTCGTACTGGTGGCCCGTGCTCGAAGCGGGGCGCGCGCCCGTGCTGCTCGACACGCTGCTCGCGGCGGGCTACCAGCCGGGCGTGTTCTCGAGCGCGTCGATGGACTATCCGGAGTTCCGCCGCACGGCGTGGTCGGGCATCGCCCCCTGCGTGCGAGACGAGTTCGGCGACGCGCGCGCCAGCGTGCGGGACCAGCGCGTGGCGGAGGCGTGTCTGGAGTTCGTGCGCGCGCGCGATCCCCAGCGACCGTTCTTCGCGTTCGTGCTGCTCGACTCGGCGCACCAGAAGTACGACTTCCCCGACGACGCCGATCCGTTTCGACCGTATGCGCGCGAGATCGACTACGTGGAGCTCGCGGGTTCGCGCGATCCGCAGTTGCAGGAGCTCGTGCGCAACCGCTATCGCAACGCGCTCCTGCACGCCGATCGCGTCGCGGGCTACTTGCTCGACGAGCTCGAACGCACGGGTGAGCTCGCGCGCACGCTCGTCGTCGTGACCGGAGATCACGGCGAGGAATTCGCGGAGCATGGACACTGGGGGCACACCGGCAACTTCACGCCGGAGCAGGTGCGCGTGCCGCTGTTCTTGCTCGGTCCGCACATCGAGCGCGGCGCCGAGCGCAGGCGCACTTCGCACGTCGACGTGCCCGCGACGGTGCTCGAGCTGCTCGGCGCCGATCCGAGCGTGCGCGCGCGCTGGACGCTCGGCGGCAACCTGCTCGCGCCGCAAGCGCAGCGCGAGTGTGTCGTGGCGAGCTGGGAGGACGTGGGGGTGTGGACGCAGAGCGGGCTGTTGCGGGTGCCGCGCGTCCCCACGGCGGGCATGGCGATTTCGGTCTGGGATGAGCGCTGGAGGCTGGTGGCGGACCAGCGCGAGGCACTCGAGCGCAGCGCGGCGTCGCTCGAGCGCCTCGCGGCGGAGTGCGCGCGTTTCCTCGGCACCGCGGACGCGGTTCGCGAGCGCTGAGCCGCGCTGATTGCGACTTCCTTTCCGGTGCCCCCGCGGGGCCGGAGGAACTTCTCGCTCGGGGCTCAAGACGGGTCCTTGACGCTGCCGAACTCAGGGCGCGACGGGCGGTCAGCGCCCGCGGAAGAAGACACCGTCGTGGGGACGACGGCGCCGCATCCAGTGCTACTGGCTGAATGCGGCGCTCTTTCCTGTCGGGCCCTGCGATCACCTCGCTCTCACAGCTTGCCCCAAAGGAACCGACCGATGCAGATCAACCGACTCACTCTCGCCTGCTGGGCGCTCGTCTCGACCGCCGCGCTCTCGCCCGCCCAGACCGCGCTACAGACCGCCACCGGCGGCAATGGCGGAGATCAGCTCGGCGACGCGATCACCGTGCTCGGTGACCTCGACGGCGACGGCCACTCCGAGTTCGCCGTCGGCGCGCCCTTCGCGGATCCGAGCGGAGCCTCGTCGGGCCGCGTGTCCGTCGTCAGCGGTCGCACGGGCGCCGTGCTGTACAGCTTCGCTGGACCCGCCGCCGGAGATCGGCTCGGCGAGAGCGTTGGGTGCGCGGGCGACGTCGACGCAGACGGATGGAACGACGTCGTCGCGGGCGCGCCCAATCACGATGCCGCTGGCTCCAACGCCGGGATGGCGCGCGTCTGGTCCGGCCGCACGGGCGCGGTGCTCTTCACGTGGCACGGAGACGCCGCGGGCGACTGGTTTGGGATGTCCGTCGACGGTGCGGGCGACGTCAACGCCGATGGTCGCGCGGACGTGATCGTCGGCGCACCCTACGCCAAGGGCACGAACACCGCGAACATCGGCGAGGCGCGCCTGTTTTCCGGCCTCGACGGCAGCGTGCTGCGCACGTTCAACTCGCCGCAGGGCGTGTCGGTGCTCGGCATGAGCGTGTCGGGCGCGGGCGACGTCGACAAGGACGGCTTCGCGGACGTGATCGTCGGGGCGCCGCAGGCGACCTACACGTTCAACGATCAGGGGCGCGCGTGGGTCTTCTCGGGACGCACCGGAGCGGTGCTGCGCTTCTTCCAAGGCGGAAGCGCCGGCGAGAACTTCGGGTTCTGCGTCGATGGCGGTCGCGACGTGAACAACGACGGCTGGCCCGACTTCGTCATCGGCTCGCCCTTCGCCGACTACCAAGGCGCGAACTCCGGCTCCGTGTTCGTTCACTCCGGGCGCGACGGAGCGCAGCTGTTCCACTTCCGCGGCACCGCCGCGTCCGACGACATGGGGCGCTCGTGCGCCCATGCGGGCGACGTCGATGGCGATGGCTGGAGTGACGTGATCGGCGGGGCGCGCTTCAAGGATCAGGGACTGTCGAACGTTGGCATGGCGCGCGTGTGGTCGGGTCGCACGGGCGTCGTGCTGCACAGCGTCTACGGCTCGGCCGTGGATGAGATGCTCGGCCACGCGGTCGGCGGCGGTGACGACGTCAACGGTGACGGGCTCGACGACTTCGTGGTGGGCTGGCCGACGTTCGACGCGGGCGCGACCAGCCTCGACGTCGGTCGCGCGCGCGCGTTCAGCGCCGCTCCGCTGCCGGTCACGACCTACTGCACCGCGGGTACGAGCCTCTCGGGCTGTGTCGCGACGCTCACGACGGCGGGCGCGCCGAGCGTGAGCGCGAGCACGCCGTTCGTCGTGCGCGCCAACGGTGTCGCGCGCCTCTCCAGCGGCTTTGTGTTCTACGGTCGCCACGGACAGGCCGCGCCCTACGGCTCGGGCTGGCTGTGCGTGAAGGCGCCCTTCGTGCGCCTCGCGTCTCAGAGTACGCAGGGCTCGCCGACGGGCTCGGTTTGCTCGGGCTTCGTGCAGCAGGATCTGAACGCTCACTTCCGCACGGGCACGGACATGGCGATGGCGGCCGGAAGCACGCTCTTTTGCCAGATCTTCTATCGCGATGGCGGAGCGAGCCTGAGCAACGCGGTGCTCTTCACCGTGCAGCCGTAGTCGGCGCGCTCGCGGCGCGGTTGCCCGCGCGGAGGCGGTCTCGTACCGTCTCCGCGCGTTGGAACAGTCAGGGCGCAATCCCACGGGACAGGTGGTCGGCGACGTCGAGCGCCGAGCCGCGCGGGGCGGGCCCCTGCGCTCGAACTCGCGGCCGCTGACGGCGGCGTTGAGTCGCTCGGCGTTGCGCGCGCTCGCGCTGCTGCCCTTGGGAGTCCTGCGCGCGTTGGGACGCCTCGGCGGTCGAGTGCTGGAGCGCTTCGACACGCGCGAGCGGCAGGCCACGCGGACCAACCTCGAGCTGTGCTGGCCGGAGCGCGACGCCGCGGCGCGGCGCGCGCTCGAGCGCGCGAGCCTGCTCGAGACTGGACAGACGATCGCGGAGTTTCCGGCGCTGTGGTGCTGGCCGCCGCGGCGCGTGCTCGCGCTCGCGCGCGAGGTGCGCGGCGAAGAGCAGTTCCTCGCGGCGCGCGCGCAGGGTGGCGTGCTGCTGCTCACTCCGCACCTCGGCGCGTGGGAGTTCACCGGCCTCTACGTGGGCTCGAGAGTCCCGCTGACGGCGCTCTACAAGCCGCCTCCCATCGCGGAGATGGAGCCCTTCTACATGGTTGCGCGGCAGAGGACCGGCGCGCGGCTCGTGCCGGCCGGGGCGAGCGGCGTGCGCGCGCTGCACCGAGCGCTGCGCGAGGGCGAGGTGGCGGGCGTGTTGCCGGATCAGGACCCCGGCCGTGGAGCGGGGCTCTTCGTGCCGTTCTTCGGGCCGGTCGCGAACACCACCACCTTGGTGGTCAAGTTGCTCGAGAAGACCGGCGTGCCGCTGTTCCTGTGCTGGAGCGAGCGCGTCGCGGGCGGGTTTCGCGTGCACTTTTGCGAGGCGAGCGAGCCGGAGCTGCGCTGCGGGGACGTCGCCCGCGCGGCCGCGGCGATGAACCGCGAGTTGGAGCGGCTGGTGCGGGCCGCGCCGGAGCAGTACCTGTGGAGCTACAAGCGTTTCCGCCATCGTCCGAGCGGTGAGCACAATCTCTATCGACGCGGCGCCGACTGCGAGGAAGGATGAGCGCCATGCAGCGGATCCTCTCGGTTGTGCTCTCGTGCGTGACGCTGTGCGCCTGCGTCTCCAGCGGACTGAGGCCCGCGGCGCACTCGCGGCTCGTGATCGTTGGTGGCGGCGGCACGCCGGTCGCGATCCTGCGCCGCGCACTCGAGCTCGCGCGTGGCGCCGACACGCGCGTGGTCGTGTTGCCGCAGGCTTCCCTGCGAGCGGATCGCGGCGAGGAGAGCGCGCAGATGTGGCGCGACGCGGGCGCGAGGGAGGCCGTGAACCTCGCCGATCTCACCGACGCCGAGCGCGCTCGCGGGTTGCTCTGGGGTGCGGATCTGATCTGGTTCGGGGGCGGGGACCAGAGCCTGCTGATGCGCGACTTGCGCGCGGCTGGACTGCTCGATCTCGTGCGTGCGCGCGCGGCCGCGGGCGTCGTGTGCGGTGGCACGAGCGCGGGAGCGGCGGTCATGTCGCGCGTGATGATCACGGGCGAGGGAGAGGACGAGCTCGTGCGCATCAGCGCGAACGTCACCGCGACGGACGAAGGGCTCGGATTGCTCGAGGGAGCGATCGTCGACCAGCATTTCCTCGCGCGTCAGCGCACGAATCGTCTCATGGCGGCGGTGCTCGATCATCCCGAACTCGTCGGCGTCGGCATCGACGAGCGCACGGCGCTGGTCGTGCAGGGGGCGCGCGGCGAAGTCGTGGGCGAGGGGCAGGTCGTGTTCTTCGACGCGCGCCGCGCTCGCGTCGAGCGAGCGGAGGACGAGCAGCGCGCGGCGGCCGGGCCGTTGCGCGTGCACGTGCTGCGCGCTGGCATGACCTGCGAGCTGTGGCCGTGAACGCGAGCGAGGAGTGATGCGCGCCGGGTCGGTCACCGCGCTGCTCGTCGCGGCGCCGTCGGTCTTGGCGACCGTGCTCGCGGCGAGGCTCGCCTGCGACTCGCTCGCGCCCGCGTGGCTCGCACTCGTCGGTGGGGCAGTCACGGCGGCGCAGTACGTTCACGTGCGAGCGCGCTCCGAGCGCGGGGCTCGCTTCGGAGGCGCCGTCGCGCTCGCGACGCTGGTCGCCGTGCTGGCGATCCCGGAGCTGGGCCTGCGCAGCGCCGGATTTCGGCGCGTGCCGGGGATCGAGTTCGGCTATCCGTCGCCGACGGACCTGCTCGAGCTCGAGCCCGATCCCGAGCTGTTCTGGACCCTGCCGCGCGACGAGGAGGGCACGAACTCGCTGGGTTTCGCGGGTCCACAGCCGCGCGTGCCCAAGCCTGCGGGCACGTGGCGCGCGCTCTTTCTGGGCGACTCGTGCCTGTGGCAGGGTCATCCCCGGGAGTGGCCGGTGCTCGCGGTGGAAGAGCTCGCGCGGCGCTCCGCGCGGCCGCTGGAGTGCGTGAATCTCTCGCTGGCGGGCTACAGCTCGTTGCAGGGTGCGCGCGTAGCGCAGCGACACGGGCTCGCGCTCGAGCCGGACCTCGTGGTGGTGAGCTACGGCTGGAACGACCATTGGCTCGCGCACGGAAGCGTCGACGCGCACAAGTCCATCGACGCGCGCTTCGAGCGGCTGCGTCGCGCCTCGGCGCTCGTGCAGGCGTTGGCATGGCTGTTCAGCGAACTCGACGAGCGCACTCTGGACGTCCCGCGTGTGTCGCTCGAGGAGTACGACGCGAATCTCTCGCGCATCGTGCGGGCGTTTGGCGAGCGCAAGATCCCCGTCGTGCTCGTCACGGCGCCGTCGACGCACGACATGGGCGTGCCCGAGTACTTGCTGAAGCACCGCTTCGGCACGAGCGAGGAGGACATCGTGCGCGTGCACGAACGCTACGTCGAGCGCACGCGCGAGCTCGCGCGGCGCGAAGGCGTGTCGCTGTTGGATCTCGCCGCGGAATTCGGCGCGAGTCCCGAGCGCGCGGCTTGGTTCCTGGCGGACGGGATTCACTTCACCGAAGCGGGGCGCGCAGTCATCGCGCGGCGCTTCGCACAGCGCAGCGCCGAGCTGGGGCTCGCACCGTGAGCCGCGCGCAGCGCATCGCCGTGCTCGTGGTGGCGCTCGTCGCGGCGCTCCACGCGTGGTCGTTCGAGGGCTACGGACCCTGCGACGACGACTACATCGCCTACAACTACGCGCGCAGTCTGGTCGAGCGCGGCGAATTGGCGTTCAACCCGGGCGAGCGCGTGGAGGGCTTCTCGGCCCCGCTCTGGATGCTGGCCGCGGCCGCGGTGATCGCGTTGGGGGGCGACCCCGCGCGAGCGAGCGTCGTGCTCTCGACCGTCGCGTTCGCGCTCCTCGCGGCGGCGATCGCCGTGCTGTGGTTCCGTCGGCATCCTCGGGATCGCGTCGGCGCGCCCGCGTGGTTGGTCGCGGCCAGTCCCGCGCTCGCATGGCACGCGGTGCTCGGCCTGGGAACGGTGCCACTCGCCGCCCTGCTGGCCTGGGCCTTCGAGCGCTGGGACAGCGCCCTGCGCAACGACCGCACGCCCTTGGCGGCCGCCGCGCTCTTGGGAGTCGCGGCGTTCATGCGCAACGACGCGCTGCTGGTCGCGCTGCCGCTCCTAGCCGCCTCGCTGCGCACGCGTCGCTGGAGCGTCGCCGCGCTCGCGCTCGGGCCGTTGGCGGCCTGGCAGCTGTTTCGGCTGGCCTACTTCGGGCGGCTCGTCCCGATCACGTACAGCGTGAAGAAGCTCGACTTCCTCGTCGATCTGCGCCTCGGCCTCGAGTACCTCGCCGAGTCGAGCGCCGCGACCGGACTCGTGCTCGCGCTCGCGCTCGGGCTGGTCGCGCTGACGCGGCCCGCGCGAGCGCTCGATCCACTCGTGCGCAACGCGACCCTCGCAGCCAGCGTCTTCGCGCTCTACGTGGTCTATGTCGGCGGCGACTTCCTGCCGCTCGCGCGCTTCTTCGCGCCGATTCTCCCGCTGGCAGCGCTCGTGGGATGCCACGGTTTCGTCGAGTTGTTCAGCCCCAGCCGCGGACTCTCCGCGCTCGCGTTGCTCGGCGCGCTCGCGTTCGAGTCGCTGCAGCAGGCGCAGCGGCCGTTCCTGCTCGCCACGCATCTGGGCAGCGAACCGCGCTGGCTCGCGCTCGGCAACTCGGTCGCCAAGGCCGTGCCGCCGGACACGCGCGTCGCGCTCGCGCCGATCGGTTGCTTTCGTTGGAGCTCACGCCTGTACGTGATCGACATGCTCGGCCTCACCAACGCGCACATCGCGACGGTCGAGCCCGATCCGAACATCACCATCAAGGGACATGCGCGCTACGACGCGGACTGGGTGCTCGCGCAGCAGCCGGACATGATCATTCTCGGCACCGGCTGGTTGGGAGTCGATGAGCGCACGCTCGAACGCGAGCTGCGGCTCTCCTCGTGGGAGGGCACGCTCTACCATCACGCTCGGCTCGATCCGGAGCGCGGCGACTACGCGCGGCTGCGCATGGACATCGAGGGCAGTCATCCGTTGCTGTTCTTCTGGCGGCGCGACAAGGCGTGGCCGACGGGCGCGCGCGAGCTGTGAACGCTGCGCCCTCGGTAGGTCGCCGCTGCGCACTTGTGAGAATGGCCGCTGGGTGCAGGTGCGACTAGCCTGTGAGAGCAGGGAACGAAGGCGGGCCACGCCTCGAAGCGCGATGAGCGCCCCGAGGACCGTGCCCGACCCGCGCTCCCGAACTAGCGAGCGGAAGAACAAGGGACTTCGACCGCGCCCCGAGCGGAATCCAATCCCGCACGCACGGCCAAGGCCTTCCCAAGGGTAGGGGGAGGACTGCGACGTGCTCGAATGCGGCTCGCGGGCCCTTGTTCTTCCGCCGTTTTTTCGTACATCGAGGGCATGCGCACCACGTGTCTTGCCGCCCTCGCCGTGGCGCTCCTCGGCGCCTGCACGACCCCCCGCATCGAGCCCGTGCAGCCCGCGCCGATCGGTTCCCTCGCCGCCTTGCAGTCGTGCGGCGGGCTGTACATGGGCGGTCAACCGACGCAGGCCGATCTCGAGGCGCTCGCGGCGCGCGGAGTGCGGCGGGTGATCAACCTGCGCAAGGAGGGCGAGTTTCAGGGCTACGACGAGCGTGCGTGCGCCACCTCGCTCGGGCTCGAATACCTGACGCTGCAGTTCTCGACGAGCGACGAGCTCACCGACGCCGTGCTCGCGCGCGCGCGCGAGTTGCTGGCGCAAGCCAATGCGGGTGGCACCCTGCTGCACTGCGGCTCGGGCAATCGCGTGGGCGCGCTGTGGCTCGCGCACCGCACGCTCGACATCGGCCTCGCCTGGGAGGACGCACTGCGCGAGGCGCAGGCGGTCGGGCTCAAGAATCAGGCCTACACCGAGCGCATTCGAGCCTACGTCGAGTCCGCGCGGCGCTGAGCTTCGAAGTCGCGGGCTCGCACGGCGCGATCACGCGCACGCGTCGCCGCGCAGCTCAAACTCCGTGCCGCCCGCCTCGGGCGCTCGCAACTCGAGCTCGAAGCCGTGTCGTCGCGCGACGTCGAGCGCGATCGAGAGCCCGAGGCCGAGGCCGTCGGGATGCCGCGTGCGCGCGCTGTCGGCACGGAAGGCGCGCTCGAACACGCGCTCGCGCAGCTCGGCCGGAACGCCGGGTCCGTCGTCGAGCACGCGCAGCGAGAAGCGCGTCCCGGCGCGCGCGAGCACCACTGCGACATGGCCGCCGGGCTCGACGTAGCGCACCGCGTTGTGAATCAGGTTGGAGACGGCCTGCTCGAGCAGCGTCACGTCGCTTCGGGCCGCGAGCGGCTCGGGTGGCACGGCATACTCGAGCACGATGCCGCGTGCCTTCGCAATCGGCGTGTGGCGCGCGACCGTGCGTTCCACCAGCGCCGCGAGATCGACGCGCGTGCACGCGAGCGTCGTGCCTTCCTGCTCCAAGCGCGCCACGGCCGAGAGGTTTTGGATCAGCGAGCCCATGTAGTGCGCTTCCTGAAGCGCCTCGAGGATCGTGGTTCGCTCGACTGCGCTTCCGGTTTCCACGCGTCGGCGAATCGCCGTGAGGTGGCCTTGCAGCACCGTGAGCGGGACCATCACGTCGTGGGTCGTGTTCTCGACGAAGGAGCGCAGCGCCTGCTCGCGGCTCTCGATGGCCTCGAGGTTGCTGCGCACTTCGGTCGCGGCGGCGTTGAAGGCGCGCGCCAGCTCGGTCACCTCGTCGCTGCCGCTGACGTCCGCCGGACGGGAGTAGCGTGCCTCCGCCGAGGCGCGCACTTCGCGCGTGAGGCGGCGGATGCGCTCGACCACGGGACCGGCCGTGACCATCATGGCGAGGAACAGCACCGCGAGCAGCGCGGAGGGGCCGAGCAGCATGCTGAGCAGCGCACCCGGCGGCTCCACTTGCGAGCGGCGGACGAGCACGTAGGCGCAGGGTCCATCGCGCCACGGCATCGGAACGCCGACCGCGATGCCGTCCTGCGACGGCACGAACCACTTCGCGCTCGCGTGGGCGGAACCCGCCACGAGCGCCTCGCGGATCGCGGTCGGAAACGTCGGTGCCATCGGGTTGTGCGACACGAAGTTCGGGTCGTAGGCCCACAGCTCCGTGCGCACTTCGACGGCCAACGCGGCCTCGGAGGGGAATCCGCGCGCCTCGCCCGCGGGGCCGACGGGCGCCTGACGCGCCGGATTGGCTTCGCGCGGAGCATTGGGCCCCGGCGGAGCGTTCGGCCCCGGCGGAGCGTTCGGCCCCGGCGGAGCGTTCGGCCCCGGCGGAGCGTTCGGCCCCGGCGGCAGGCCGCGCGGCGGCAGCCCGCGCTCGCCCGGCCGCATCCACGGTCGCGGCGGAAACGCCGCGGGATTCGCTTCGCACGCTTCCCGCCCGCCACCCTGCATGCGATCGAGCGCGTAGTCGGCGAGGCCCTGCTCCGTCGCTGCCCACTGAATGCGCTCGCGCAGGAGCACCACGCCCGCGATCACGGGGACGGCGGTCGCGAACACCACCAACGCGAGGCGCGCGCGCAGCTTCACGAGGGTTCCTCCACGTCGAGTCGGTAGCCGACACCCCACACCGTGGCGACGAGGCTGCCGTGCGCGCCGAGCTTCTTGCGCAGACGCGACGTGTGCACGTCGAGCGTGCGCTCCGTTCCATCGCGATCGGGATCGAGCACGTTTTCGGCCAGCCACGCGCGCGAGAGTGCCTGTCTCGGGCGGCGCGCGAGCGCGAGCAACAGCTCGAACTCGACGCGCGTGAGTTCGACCGCCGCGCCGTCGACACGCACGCTGCGCGCATCGGGGTCGATCGCGAGCGCGCCGAACTCGAGCACGCCCGAGCGCGCGAGGCCGGGTCTGCGCAGCCGCGCGTTGACGCGCGCGACCAGTTCCTCGGGCCAAAACGGCTTCGTCACGTAGTCGTCGGCTCCGAGTTCGAGCGCGCGCACCTTCGTCGCGGTGTCGTTCTTCGCCGAGAGCACGACGACCGGCAGGTCGGAGCGCTGCCGCATGTGCTTGAGCACGTCGAGCCCGTAGGCGCCGGGCAACATCAGGTCGAGGATCACGAGCTCGAAGTCGCGCGGCTGCGTGTCGAGCGCGAGGTCGCCGCGCGCGATCCAGACCGGCTCGAAGCCCGCCTCGCGCAGGTGGCTCGCGATCTGCTCGCCGAGCCGCGCATCGTCCTCGACGACGAGGATTCGGTGGGTCACGTGGCGGCTCCCATGCTGGTGGCGAGAATCGTCCGCGAATCTTGCGCTTTCCTGAAGCCTGTGCGAGCGGAAATCCCGAGCGCCGCCCGTCGCCCGCGCAAAACTCGAAATTCCATGCGCGCTTCAGAACTGCGCAAGACCTCGGGGCGATGTTGGGGTTGCAGCACCTGCGGCGAGCGAGCCGCCCCACACCATGAAGACACCCGTCACACTCGTTTTCATCGCCCTGACCGCCGCGCTTTCCTGCGCCGCGCAGGGTCCGCGCGGCCGCGACGATCGCCACCCTGATCGGGACGGACGTGAACGCCACTGCCCGAGCTGTCGTTGCAGCGAAGCCCAGCCGCCGTCCGCACCAGAGCAGCGCGGCCGCGAGCTGCTCGGTCCGCAGCGCGGACCGGAGGGCAATGGTCCGCAGCGCGGATCGGATGGCAATGGTCCGCAGCGCGGACCGGAGGGCAATCGTGGCAATGGTCCGCAGCGCGGAGGCGAGCGGCTCGGGCCGCAGCGCGGCCCCGAATTGTTCTTGCCGCAGCGCGGCCCCGAGTTGTTTTTGCCGCAGCGCGGCCCCGAATTGTTCTTGCCGCAGCGCGGCCCCGATGGCTTTGGGCCGCGCCAATACGTGCCGCGGGGTCGGCCGAGCATGCGGCCGCCGTTCTCGCCGTTCGGCGGCACGGAACTGCCGCAGGGACGTCCGAAGCTCGGTGACCGCGAACGGGGTCTTCCGCCCGCTGGCCCGCGCATGGGCGCCCCGCGGGGACGCCCGCCTTTCGCTCGGCCGACGCCGCCGCGACAGCCCGACTTCCAGCCGCGCGAGGAGCGCCCGCAGGTCGAGTCGCAGCCGCGCGAGCGTGCGGGCGGCAACGAGCGTCCCGAGCGCGCGCCGCGCCGCGCACCCGAGGAGCGTCGCGAGTTCCGCGGCCTACCCGAGGGCGCACCGCCGGTCCCGCCGATCGAAGGTCGCCCCGAGGGTCGCCCCGAAGGTCGCCCCGAAGGTCGTCCCGAAGGTCGTCCCGAAGGTCGTCCCGAAGGTCGTCCCGAAGGTCGTCCCGAAGGTCGCCCAGAGGGTCGCCCCGAAGGTCGCCCAGAGGGTCGCCCAGAGGGTCGCCCAGAGGGCGCATCGCCCCGCGGATCCAACCCGATTCCCCCGCGCGGACGCCGCCCGGGCGCCGCGCCTCGTCCTGATTCCTCGTCCTGATTCCTCGTCCCCCGAATCCGTCTGACCCAGACTACCCTGGAGGATTCCGAAACCATGAAGGCGCGTTTCTCTCTCGCTCTCGCCTTCCTCGCGGCCTCGGCCGCCGGCGCCTTGGCTCAGGGGCCGCCGCCTCCGCCGCCTCCGCCGCCGCTCGGTCCGCCTCCGCCGCCGCCCGTCGGCAACGCGAGCTCGAACGCGAAGATCGCACTCGGGCGCCTGCTGTTCTGGGACGAGCAACTCTCGTCGACCAAGACCATGGCCTGCGCGTCCTGCCACGTGCCTGAAAAGGGCGGCAGCGACCCGCGCTCGGTGTTCGACGCGCTCGGCAACGTGCACCCGGGCTTCGACAGCCTGTTTGGCACGGCCGACGACATCCACGGCTCGCCCGGCGTCGTGCGCAGCGTGTCGAACGGAAATTTCAGCGCCAGCGCCACCTTTGGCCTGCGAGCGCAGGTCACGGGTCGCAAGGCGCCTTCGGCGATCAACGCGGCCTACTCTCCCTCGCTCTTCTGGGATGGTCGCGCGCTCGGCACGTTCATCGATCCGGTGACGAACACCGTCGTGTTCAACGGCGGCGCCGCGCTCGAGAGCCAGGCCGTCGGTCCGATCATGGACAGCGGCGAAATGGGGCACGTCGGCCGCACGTGGGGCGACGTCGCCAGCCGCGTCGGCGCCGTGCGCCCGCTCGCGCTCGCCGGCAACGTGCCCGCGAGCTGGGTGACGTTCATCAACGGCCGTGGCTACCCCGCGATTTTTCAGGAGGTGTTCGGCACGTCGGACATCACCGCGTCGCGCATCGCCATGGCGATCGCCACCTACGAGCGCACGCTGTTCTCGAACCAGACGCCGATCGACGCCTTCTTCGGCGGGAACCAGAACGCGCTCACTCAGCTCGAGCTGCAAGGGCAGAACGTGTTCATTTCGCAGCAGGCAAGCTGCGCCGTGTGCCACGCGGGCAACCTGTTCACCAACCAGTCGTTCCGCTACATCGGCGTGCGTCCGCAGAACGAAGACGTCGGTCGCTTCGCCGTGACCAACAACGCCAACGACATCGGTCGCATGCGCGTGCCGAGCCTGCGCAACGTCGAGCTGCGCGGCCCCTACTTCCACACCGGCAAGTTCATGACGCTCGAGGAAGTCGTCGACTTCTACAACCGCGGTGGCGACTTCGGCGGTTCCAACAAGGATCCGCTCATTCGCCCGCTGAACTTGACGCAGCAGCAGCGCGACGCGCTCGTCGCATTCCTCAAGCGCCCGCTGACCGACCCGCGCGTCACGGCCGCCAGCGGTCCGTTCGAGCATCCGACGCTCTACGGAGGCTCGTCGCGCATGCCGAGCCTGTTCGGCGCGCCCACGGCCGGTTCCGGCGGATTCGTCCCGCGCATGGTGGCGCTCTCGCCCGCGCTCGTCGGCAACGACCGCTTCACGGTCGGCGTCGAGGGTGGCCTCGGAACCGCCTTCTCGGGCCTCGTGCTCGACGTCGTGTCGAACAACGTCGGCACGCCGTTCGGCGATGCGACGGCCTACCTCGGCTTCTCGCCAGGCGCGCGCTTCCGCCGCGTCGGTCTGCTCACCGGAGTCGGAGCAGGTCAGGGTTGGGCTTCGACCGTGTTCACGATCGACAACAACCCCGCGCTCGTCGGAACGCCGCTCTACGGCCAGTGGTTCGTGCGCGATCCGGGCTCGGGCGGACGCTTCGCCGCCAGCTCGGCCTTCGCGGTCACGCACTTCTAGCCGCGCGCCGCGTACTGGATTTCACGAGCTGGACTTCACGGGCGGGCCGTCCCACTTGGGTGGGGCGGCCCGCCCGATCCCTAGCGCGAGCGCACGAGCAGCAACGAAGCGGACGAGCGCAGCACCACGCGTTCCGTGGTCGAGCCGATCTGTCCGGGATCGTCGTGCCGATCCGAGACGGCGCCGAGCACCGCGAGGTCGATCTCGAGCTCTTCGCACGGCGCGAGCTCCGCGCGCCGCTCGTTCACCTCGCGCGCGAGTGCGACCGAGAGGGGCTCGCAGTTGTCGAGCGCCTCGCAGACAACGCCCTCGGCGTGAAAACGCGCGACGAGCGACGACAGGGCGGGCCGCGACGCGGACAGAACCGTCGCGCAGGTCGGAGGGAGTTGGTGGAGCAGCGGATCGCAGGGTTCGTCCACCGCGGAGGAGTGGACGAGCGTCACCTGTGCTTCACCGCGTCTGCGCGCGAGCCGCAGCGCCGTCTGCGATGCCGCGAGGGCGCCGCTCGTGACGCCGCACTGGCTGGATCGAAGTCGATCCCGACGACCATGCGATCGGGCATCTTCACGGCTGGTATCGACGTTCTTCCGGCGGCACGACGAACACGGGAACGCGTGCTTGGCGCACAACACCCTGCGCGACCGAGCCGAGCAGAGCGCGCGAGAATCCGCGGCGCGCGTGCGTGGGCATGCAGATGAGCTCCGCGCCGAGGCGTCGCGCCGCGCTGGCGATCTGGGCGGCCGGATCGAACCCCTCGCACAGCTCGACCTCGACTTCGACGCCGCGCGCGAGGAACTCCGGCGCGACCAACTCGCGCAACCGGCGTTCGAGTTCCGCGCGGTCGCGGGCGCGTTCCTCGCTCGTGCACGAGGGCAGCGGTGCGCAGGCGCTCACCTCCGCGAGCAGGGCTACCTGCGGCGGCGTCACGTGCACGAGTTGCAATCGACCGCGCGGGGAGAGCAGGCGCGTCGCCCAGCGCACGGCCGCGCCGGACGCGGGCGAGAAGTCGACGGGCACGAGGATGCGAGTGGGGGACCCGAGCTCGGCGGGCTGGGGCGCGCGAGTTCGGAGCGGCACCACCAGCGCGTTGCGGCGCGCGGACGCGACGATGTCGAGGGACACGGAGCCCTGCACGATGCGGTTCCAGCCGTGGCGGTGGTGGGTGCCGACCAGCACGAGGTCCGCCGACTCGGCTGCGGCGAGGTCGAGCAGGTGCTCCGCGACGCGTCCGAAGCCGGGCAGCACGCGCGCGCGCGCGATCGAGCCGACGGGGAAGCTCGCGAGCAGTTCCGCGGCCAACTCGCGTTCGCGCTCGTCGGAGGCGAGCTTGCGGCGCTCGTCCCCCGGCATGTACACGTGCCCGGCGACGACCTCGAGTGCCCCGGCGCCCTTCAGCAGCTCGAGTCCGTCCAGCGGCGGGACGTTCTCGCCGCGCGGGTCGGCGCCGACCAGCACGCGCAGGCATGCGCCCTCGCTCTCGAGCCAGCGCTCGAGGCTGCGCTCTTCCCGCACCACCAGCACGGGGACCGGGGAGCTCTTCAGCACGCGCATGGCCACGCTGCCGAGATTCCATTCGGCAGTCGCGCGCTCGCCGACGGCTCCCATGACCACGAGCGGCGTTCGCAGGGCCTCGGCGCTGCGCAGGATGCACTCGTCCGGCAGCCCGTCGGCGACCTCGGTCGTGACCGGGCCGTGCGAGAGCGCGCCGAGCTCGCGAGCGAGCGTCTCGAGGAGCGTGCGACGACGGGACGTCTCGGCCGCGCGCTCCTCGGCGTCCGGACGCAGCGCCAACGTCGGCAGGTGCTGCGCGTGGAGCAGATGCAACTGAGCGTGCACGGCCGCGGCGAGCCGAGCCGCGGCGCGCGCCGCGAGTGTGGAGCTCTCGGAGAAGTCGATGGCGGCGAGCAGCTTCATGTCAGGCCTCTATGACGCGCTCGCCTTCGGTCCCGCCGGGACGATCTGCGTACGACCACGCCGCTCCGGACGGCGAGCGCCCTGCCGCAGAACTACAAGGACAGCGACTACGTCGAAGGTCGGTCGAGCCTACGCACTCGGCCCCAGCGCGGACCTTCGCCGTCCGCCTAGCATGCGGACATCGCCGGACCCAACCCTGCGCGTGGTATGTTCCAAACCTCCCCGTCGGAATCGTCCCATCAGCTCGCCGGGCGTTTCACGACCGAAACGAACGCCCCCAGTTCGCTCGCGCCCGAGGAACCTCGCTTGACCCGCGCTGACCAAGACACCGCCAAGCCCCTCTCGCCGCTGCCAGCGGCTACGAGTGCGTCGGCATCGACCGAAGCGGCGCGCTCGGGGCCGACGCACGACTCCGCGTACCGCGCGCTGCTCTCGGCGGTGCTCGACCCCACGATCGCCATCGACCCGCGCGGCACGATCGTGACCGCGAGCGCGTCCGTCGAGACCGTGTTCGGCTACAGCCCCTCCGAGCTCGCGGGTCGCAACATCAAGCTGCTGATGACGGAGCCGCACCACTCCCAGCACGACGCCTACCTCGCGAAGTACGCGCTCACTGGCGAGACCAACATCCTCGGGCGCACACGCGAATTCGAAGTCGTGCACAAGCAGGGACACCACCTCGTGTGCGAGCTCTCGGTCGCGCGCGCCGACGTCCCGGGAAGCGAGCCGCTGTTCATCGGCTCCTTCCGAGACGTGACGCAGCGCCGTGCGGCCGAAGTCGCGCTCGGAGAGAGCGAGCGCCGCTTCCGCGCGATCTTCGATCGCTCGTACCAGTTCATGGGGCTCTTGCGCACCGACGGCACGGTGCTCGAGGTCAATCAGGCGGCCCTCGACGCCATCGGCTCCACGCGCGCGCAGACGATCGGTCTGAAATTCTGGGACACGCCGTGGTGGTCGAGCGACCCCGCGGAGCGCGCGCGCGCCCGTCAGGCCGTGGACGCCGCGGCGCAGGGCCAATTCGTGCGCTTCGAGACGACCCATCGCGGCGCGGATGGCCACCTGTTCTCGGTCGACTTCTCTCTCAATCCGGTGCGCGACGCGGAGGGCAATGTCGCGCTGCTGATTCCCGAAGGGCGCAACATCAGCGAGCTCAAGCGCGCCCAGCGGGCCGAGACCGCCATGCTGCGCGCGCTCGCGACGATCGGCGAAAACGCGGCGATGCTCGCCCACGAGATCAAGAACCCGATCACGGCCGTGAACTTGGCGCTGCGCGCGGTTTCCAAGCAGCTCGGCGAAGACGACCGCGCGGTGCTCGAGGACCTCGTCGCGCGCATGCAGCGGCTCGAGGCTCTGATGCGCCGCACGCTGTCGTTCACCAAGCCGCTCGACCTCAGGCTCGCGCGCGTCGACGTGCGCGAGCTCGTCGACGCGGCTGTGAGGTCGCAACGCCCCGACATCGTCAAGCGTGGCGCGGAGCTCAAGGTCGAGGTCGAGCCGGGCATCGAAATCGTCTGCGATCGCCAGTTGATCGACGAGGTGCTGACGAACCTGATTCGCAATGCGCTCGAGGCCGTTCCGGAGCGCCCGCGGCTCGTGCTCACGGCCGGACGCGCCGGACGCGGCACGCTGTTCGTCGTCGAGGACAACGGGCCCGGCATTCCGGAGTTCCTGCGCAACACGCTCTTCAAGCCCTTCTCGACCACCAAGTCGAGCGGCACGGGGCTCGGCCTCGCGTTCTGCCGCAAGGTGGTCGAGGAACACGGGGGCACGATCGAGGCCAAGGCGAGCCCACTCGGGGGAGCCCGCTTCGAGGTCCGCATCCCGAACCCATCATGAATACACCCATGCTCGAATCGCCCAATTCCTCGAAGGTCGGCAACAAAGTCAGGGTCTTCCTCGTCGATGACCAGAACATCTTGCGCGCGGCCTTCAAGAGCCTGCTCGCGACCCACGAGCGCATCGCGGTCGTCGGCGACTGCGGTGACGCTCGCAGCGCGATCGACCGCATCGCGCTCTTGCTTCCGGATGTCGTGCTGCTCGACATCTCGATGCCCG
Organism: Planctomycetota bacterium; assembly: GCA_016872715.1. Lineage (GTDB taxonomy): Bacteria > Planctomycetota > UBA1135 > UBA1135 > F1-120-MAGs118. The sequence goes on along the minus strand of VGZD01000017.1, from coordinate 18,682 downwards.
GGCTCTCTGGCCTCGATGCCATCCGTCCGATCCGCGAGGCGCACCCGCGCGTGCGCATCCTGATGCTGACGCACCACGAGGGCGAGAACTTCGTCGATCAGGCCATGCGCGCGGGCGCCGACGGCTACCTCTCCAAGGACTCGGATCCCGGAGAGTTGATCCTCGGCATCGAGACCGTCAGCGAGGGCCGTCCGTACCTCTCGCCCAAGGTCGCCGGTGGGCTCGTGGCGCGCATGCGCCGAGGCGAGCCGATCGAGCCGGGCGGAGCGAGTCGGCTGTCGACCCTCACGGGGCGTGAGCGCGAGGTGTTTCAACTGCTCGCGCTCGGCAAGAGCAACAAGGACGTCGCGCGCGAACTCGACATCAGCCTCGGCACGGCCAAGAAGCACCGCGAGAACTTGCAGCGCAAGCTCGACTGCCACTCGACCGCGGAACTCGCGCGCCTCGCGATTCGCGAAGGACTGATGCAGAGCTAGCCACACGGATTGGCCACGCGGATCGCCGCTCGAGGCGATTCGCTCCAGCGCGGGGGTGCGTGTCCGGGTTCGGGACGCGCACCCTCGCGCCGCTACGCCGAGCTTCCCACGCGGGCTACCTCATTGGCGGAATCGAGCCCGCGCCGTGCGTGAGCGAGGAGCGGCTGCGCCGAATGTCCGGCGCAACCCCCAACGACTTGCTCCAGGAGGAGACTCATGAAGACGCTCGCGTGGAAACCGCGCCATCCGATTTCGCTGTGGAACGATGGGGACGACTGGCTCGAGGAGTTGTGGAAGACCACGCCCCTGCAGTTGCCGGAGGTGTTCCGGCGTCCGGGCTTCCCCTCGGTCAACCTGTCGGATGACGGCAACGAGTTCGTGGCCACTTTCGATGTGCCGGGCATGGAGGAGCAGGACCTCGAGGTGCAGGTCATGGGTTCCCAGCTCGTGCTCAAGGGCGAGCGCAGGTGGGAGAACGAGAAGCAGGAGAAGGAGTGCTTCCGCTCCGAGTCCCAGTACGGCTCGTTCCAGCGCTCGATTCCGCTGCCCGTGGGCCTGAACGTCGAGCCCAAGGCGATGACGGCGAAGCTCGAGAAGGGCGTGCTCGAGGTGCGCATCCCCAAGCTCGAGCCCAAGCCGGCGGCGCGCATCAAGATCGAGGCCAGACGCTGAGTGCGCCACGCGCGCCCGTGTGGGATCGCGCGTCGGTGGGCGTGCGCTGAGCTAGGGAGAGTGAGCGAGAGCAGCTTGACGCCGACGGTCCGCGGTTGAACCTTGGAGGGCATCGTGCACAACGACGCCCTCCTCGTGTTCCTTGGCCGCATGCACCTCGTGGTGCTGCACTTTCCCGTGGCGTTTCTGCCGCTCGCCGCAGGACTTGCGCTGCTCGACGCGCGCGCGAGCGACCCGAGCCGTGCGCGCGGCGTGAGCCTGCTGGCGCGGGTCGGAGCCGCGTGTGCGGTGCTCGCCACGCTCACCGGCTGGTTGCACGCCGATGCAGAGCCGCCCGGCCGCACGCTCGCGCAGGCGCTCGAACTGCATCGCTGGCTCGGTCTGGCGTGCTGCCTGCTCTCGCTGCTCGCCGTGTTCGGGCGGGCACGCGTGCGGTCGGTTGCGCTCATCGGCTCCGCGCTGCTCGCGCTCGGCGCGGGCCACATGGGTGGCGAGCTGGTGCACGGCGAAGGTTTCTTGAGTGAGCCGTTCCGCGCGCCGCGCGCGAGCGCTCCCCTCGCGCCGGTCCGAAGCGAGAGAGTGCTCGCCTTCGCGGACGTGCAGCCGATCTTGGTGGCGCGCTGTGGGGCGTGTCACGGGCCACAGAAGCACAAGGGCGATCTGCGCCTCGACGTCTTCGACGCGCGTTGGTTCGAGCCGGGCGAATTCGGGACGAGTGTGCTCGCCCCGCGCGCCGCCGAGAGCGAGCTCGTGCGGCGCATGCGCTTGCCACTCGACGACGAAGACCACATGCCGCCCGCCAAGAAGCCGCAGCACACGCCGGACGAGCTCGCGGCGCTCGAGCGCTGGATCGACTCCGGCGCGCGACCCTGAGGAGCGGCGAGGACCCCGGCGCCCTCGCGTGCTCGCATGCTCGGCGCTCGCGCGAGCTGTGACGGCGCGATCAGCGCAGGCGCAGCGTGCGGGCGGTGCGCTCGAAGAGCTCGAGGGCGGTGCGCGACTCGGTGGGGGAGGCGTGGCCGAGCAGCAGCAGGTGTCCTCGCGCGAGCGGGACGAGGGCCGCGTAGCCGAGCCAGTCGCCGGGCTGGCGCGGGTCGCGGACGCGCGCGACGAGCTCCCAGCCGCCCAGCGAGCCCAGCTCGACGCGCCCCGAGCGCTCGATGCTCGCGACGCTGGCGCCGACCGTGTCGAGTGCGGCGCTCAGGCGTTGCGTGCAGCTCGACTCGAGTGCCTCGCGAGCGAGCGAATCGGAGTGCGCGTTGGCGAGTAGGAACGGCGTGCCCGCGGGAACCGGCGAGGGCGCGCTCGCCGCGACGTAGGCCTTGCCGCGCTCGTCGTCGGAGACGAGCACGAGTCCTTCGGCGGGGTGCAGCTCGAAGCTCGCGAGCGAGCTCCCCGGCCGTTGCCAGCGCACTCCGAGCAGGCACGCGCGCAGCGCTGTCGCGAGCTCGCCCACCGCGCTCGCGTCGCACTCGGCGAGCAGGAGCAGCGTCTCGCGCTCGTCGCCGCCGATCGCGAGCCAGCCGCCGCGTGCCGCGCCGCGCTCCATCCGTCGATATTCGACGAGCGTCCCAGCGCGCCCGTCGAGCGCGATCGACTCCTCGCCGGTGAGCTCCATGCCGCTCGCGGCCCAGCTCTCGTGCGCATTGCGCAGCGCCTCGGCGTAGCTCGCCGTGAGCTCGAAGACGCCGATTTTCGCCTTGCCCTCGGCACGCTCGAGCCCTCGCACGCGCTCCGAGGGCTCGAACCCGCTCGGCGGCGCGAGCGCGACTCGCGTGCCCGCGATCGCGACGTGCGAACGCGAGTCCTCCCGCGTCGGCGTGCTCCGCGGCTCGTCCGCGCAGCCCGCGAGAAACAAGAGCCCGCAAACGAACGTGGCGCGCATCGCTGCGCGCCACCTTAGCTTCCACGCGCGAGGGACGCCGCTCAGTCCATGTGCGCGACGACGCGCTCGTCACCCATTTGCAGGGCGACCTCGATGGTGCGCGCGCGCGCGGCGAAGCGGCGCTGGAACTTCTCGAACAGCACTTGGTACACGCGCAGCGCGCCCTTGGTCGCGAGGCGATACGTGAAGTCGACCCATGTCCAGTAGCGCGGGCCGGAGAGCCCCTGCGCACGCGAGTAGATGCCCGACTGCTCCGCGACGAGGTACTCGGCGTGCAGCATGAACAGCACGAGGTACGGTCGGTACATCCACTTGGGCTTGATCAGCTTCGGCAGGTACTTGACCATCCACGGGTTGCGCACGGCGAGCGGGAACAGCTTGTGCAGGTTCTCGATCTGGTGCTTTTGGTCGCTCTCGACCGGCAGCGAGCGCCGGAAGTTGACCGGGAACTGGTCGAGGCTCGACACCGCGTAGCCCATCTGCTGGGTCGTTTCGGTGATGTCGAACATCGGGTAGGGCTGCATCAGGCTGACCATCGGGTGGTCGACGCCGCACTCGACGTTGAGGCGCACGGTGTCGAGCTCGTCCTCGATCGTTCCGCCCGGTGCGCCGAGGATGTTGAGCGAGCCCAGACGAATGCCGTGCTTGGTGATCCACTGCGAGGCGTTGATCAACTGCTGGCGCGTCGTGTTCTTGCGGAAGATCGCGTTGCGCACGTGGTCGTTGGCGGCCTCGATCGCGATGCGAGCGTAGACGCAGCCCGCCTTGCGCAGGAGCTCGATGTGGCGTTCCGTCGTCAGGTTCGCCATCAAGATCACGTCGAACGGCAGCCCGACTTCCTTCGGGAAGCGCTCGCAGAACTCCTCGAGCCAGCTGTTCTTCAGGTTGAAGATGTCGTCGACGAAGTGCACGAACTTCAGGTTGTACTTGGCGCGCACCGCCTTGATCTCGGCGATGACGTGATCGACCGAGCGCTTGCGCGTGTACTCCTTGTTGTTCGAGCTGTAGACCTTCTTCTTCCACGCGTGGTGGAAGCAGAACGAGCAGTTCATCGGGCAGCCGCGCTGGGTGACGAACACCTTGCGGTCGCTGTCGCGGTAGATCGGCGCGGCCTCGTAGATCACGTCGCGATCGGGTTGGCCTAGCTCGTCGAGGTTCTGCACCAGCGGGCGCACGGGGTTGCGCGCGATCTCGCCGGTCTGTGGGTGCTTGACCCACAGGTTCTGCACGTCGCTGTAGTCCGCCCCCGCGGCCATGCGGTCGAGCAGCTCGACGATCGCCTGCTCGCCCTCGCCGCGGCAGACGATGTCGATGCCCGGCGTCTCGATGTACTCCGGCGTGAAGGTCGTGTGCGGCCCGCCGAAGACCGACACCACGTGGGGCAGCTCGGCCTTGACGCGCTGGTTGAGCTCCGAGAGGTACACGTGCATCCCGGTCGTGACCGAGTAGCACACCACGTCGGGGTTGTACTCCTTGACCTTCGCGACCCAGTCCTTGTCCGGCACGAACAGCGCCTTGGTGTCGTGGCCCGCGTCCTTGATGGCGCGGCTCAGCCACATGATCCCGAGCATCTCCTGCGGGAGGTACTCGGCGAGGAACAGGACCTTCATCCGACGCTTGGCGACGCTCTGAACCACGGTGCTTCTCTCGGTGCTTCGATGCAGGGGGCAGCCAGGGCGAGAACCCGGCGCCGACCCTTATCGGCACCCATCCTACCCCATCCCCACTGACGTTTACGGAAGGTTCAACCTCTCCTCCGCCCCCCTCCCAGCGATTGCCGTGCCAATGCGCCTTCCTGCTTACGCCCCCCCCGCCTCCCCAGAGAGCCAGCCGCGTGCGGGTCACCGCCACGCCCTCCGGCCCCTCACCGTGCGAGCACTCCCCCGGGACTTCCCGCGTCCCCCATTCGACCCCGTAGTCCGCACGCTTAGAACCTATGGAACCCCTGCCGTGCGACCTGTGCAGGCAAGGGCGGAGGCGGAAGGATTCGAACCCTCGAGGACTTGCGCCCTGGCGGTTTTCAAAACCGCTGCAATCGGCCGCTCTGCCACGCCTCCGTGGGTGGGGATGGTAGCGCGCGGGGGGATCAGGTGGGGAGGTTGCGGGCGCGTTCGCGCAGGGTGGCGGCGTGGGTGCGGGCGGTGGCGGCGTCTTGGGGGAGCGAGCGGCGCTCGGCGAGGCGGGCGCGGGCGTCGAAGGCGCTGGCGCAGCGCTCGAGGGTGGCGGCGTCGAGAGCTTCGGCTTGGCGGTCGACCTCGGGGTCGTCGAAGGCGGCCTCCACGAGGGCGGCGAGATCGCAGGCGCGCGCCACCACGTCGTCGGCTTCGGGGGCGTCGCGGTCGAGCTCGATCGCGGCGAGCGCGACGAGCTCGGCGAGCAGTTCCTCCTGTTCGGCGGGGCCGAAGTCGTCGGGCTCGTCTTCGTCGTCGTCGGGCCAAGCCATCTCGACGAGCTCGAGGGCGAGCTCGCGGGCGCGCTCGAGCTCGCCGCACTCGCGCGCGAGGTCGCGCACGATGCGCAGCGTGGCGTGCCAGTCGGTGACGAACGAGAGATTGGCGTCGGCGGAGTCCTCGAGGCGCTCGAGCGACTCCAGACGCAGCGCGAGGCACTGCTCGTAGAGCTCGAGCGCGGCCTGCGGGCGACCGCGTGCGCGCAGCGCGTCGGCCACGCGCAGGATGGCGACGGAGTGGTCGCGGCGCGCGGCCGGAGTGCCGAGCTCGGCCGCGAGTGCGCGCATGCTGTCGGCGATCTCGCGGAAGCGCGTCAACGCGGAGTCGGTCAGGCCTTGGCGCTCGTCGAGGTTCGCGAGGTGATCGAGCACCACGAGCAGGTCGCGGCGGCAGTCGGGCGTGCCGACGTCGGTGGCGAGCTGGCGGTGGATGGCGAGCGCCTGTTCGTAGCCGCGGCGCGCGCCTTCGAGGTCGCCGCGGGCGAGGTCGATGTCGGCGACATCGCACAACAGGTGCGCGTGGCTCGCGCGACCGGCGGTGCTGTCCTCGGATTCGCCGCGGCTGTCGCGCGCGAGCTCGAGCGCCTCCGTGTAGGTCGCGCGGGCGCGCTCGAGCTCGTTGCGTTCCTCCTGCAGCGTGCCGAGCGCGCGCAGCGAGGCGGCGAGCTCGCGTCGACTCGCTGGCGTGCCGAGCTCGGCCACCAGCCCGCGCGCGATCGCGATCGCCTCCTCGAGCCGACGCAACGCGGCGCCGCGGCGACCGCTGTTGCGCTCGATGTCGGCGATGCTGCGCAGGAGCTGCGCCACCGACCAGCGGTGCGCGCTCGTGCCGAGGCGCTCGGCGAGCTCGCGCTCGATCGTCAGGCATTCCTCGTACTTCTGCGCCGCGGCCTCGAAGCGGCCGAGCTCGTGCTCGATGTCGGCCACGCACTCCAGCCCGTTCTCGAGGTCGTGGCGCGCGTCGTCGCTCTCGAGCGCTTCGGCGAGCTCGCGCCGGATCGCGAGGCTCTCCTCGTGCATCGAGAGCGCCTCCTCGAGACGGCCGCGGCGGTAGTTGATCGTGGCGAGGTTCGAGAGCGAGAGGAACAGGTCGCGGCGCGCGCCCGGCGAATCGTCGTCGCTGGCGAGCTCGCGCGCGATGGCGAGGCTCTCGACGTACACCTCGCGCGCGAATTCGAGCTGCCCGCGCGTCGCGGCGAGGCCGGCGACGTTGTCGAGCGCGATCGAGAGGTTGCGACGGCGCAGCGGGGCCGTGTCGCCCGCCACGCGCGCGCGCATCAGCGCGAGTTGCTCGCCGAAGGCGCGCTCGGCGCCGGGGTTTTCGCCGAGTTCCCACAGGCTCTGGCCGAGATCGCTGAGCGCGTCGGCGAACTCGTCGATGCCGGATTCGGAGTCGCGCAGCGCGTCGCCGCGCGCGCGCAGGAGCTCGACGCGACTGGCTCGAATCGCGAGCGCGAGGCGCGGCAGGCCCGCGGCGCTGATGCGGCGCGCGAGCGCCTCGCGACCCGCGCTCCCGAGCACCCCTTCGGGCACCAGCGACCACTCGACGTGCTCGAGGCGCGCGGAGCAGCGGCGCGTGCGCGCCCAGATCTGCTCTTCGGCGTCGTTTTGCACCGCGACGCGGATCGCTCGCAAGCTAGCCACTTGCCGCGGATCGCTCCAATCCGGCGCCGCGTCCAAGGACAGCTCCGCCATCGCCATGTCGAGCAGGTCGCGCAGCTCGGCCGTGCGTTCCTGCGCGAGCAGGGCGAGCACGCTCTCCGGCGGCAGGGTCGCGGGATCGCTCGTGTCGTGCGGCCGCCAATTGCCGTCGTCGCCGAAGCTGGCGTTGATCCAGCGAGCGAGCTCGTCGCGCAGCGTCTGGGACAACAGCTCGGACTCGCGCTCGCCGAAGCGGCGCCACAATTTTTGGGCCTCGAGATGGAAGGCGAGCGCGCTGCGTCCGTGTTCGACGCGTGCGTCCGACGGCAGTTGGGCGAGGGGCGCGGCGCGGGCGACGAGGTCGCGCTCCGCGGTGCCGCGCAACGCGCAGCGCCGCCCGAACTCGAGCGCCACCGTGCCGAGGAATTCGAGCGCGTTCGCGCTGCTCCAGCCGAGCAGGCGCTCGACCGCGCTGGCGAGCTGGCTGATTCGCAGCTCCAGACGCAGGCGCCGACCCTCCGGCCATTGCGCGAGCTCGGCCTCGCCCGCGGCGCTCAGGCGCAGCGCTCGATCGCCGTGCTCGAAGTTGCCGCGCGAGAGACTGAGCCACGCGATGCGCTCCTCGAGCTCGAGGAAATTGCCGCCGACGCTCGCGAGCAAGGCCTCGCGTTGGCGCGGCAGCGCACCGGGCAGGAGCGCGTCGAGGGCGGCTGCGAACTCTGGCGCGGGAACGGGAGCGAGCTCCACGCGCTGCGCGGCCACGAGCGTCGAGAATTCCGCGCGGGTCGCGCGCACGGGCTCGTCGCCGTCGTCGCACAGGATCACGAGCAAGGCCGCTCGGCGCGCGCGTGCCTCCCTCCAGAGCACGGCGGCGAGTTCGAGCAGCTCGTCGCTGGCCCACTGGGCGTCGTCGATCCACAGCACCGTCGCCGTGCACGCGCTGGAAGTCAGGGCCGCACGCAGGGCCGCGAGGGCGCGCTCGCGAGGGCCGGAGTCCATTTCACCCTCGCGAGCGAGCGCGAGCGCGAGACTCTCGCCGAGCCCGCCGAAGCGCTGCCCGCGCCGAGCGTGCAGCTCGATCTCGCGCACGAGCTCGTCCTGCTGCGTGCCGCGCTCCGGCGTGAGCCGAGCGAGGCGCTCGGTGGCGCGCAGGCCCAGCCAAAGAAAGCGCGCCGCGCCGCGCGCCGCCGGCGCCTTGCGCAGCTCCGGTCCGGTCGCGCGCGAGGTCGGACCGAGCGGAATCTCGGTCGGCCAGTAGGCGGCTTCGGGAGGATTGTGGGCCGCGTTTGCCGCGATGCGTCCGTAGAGCTCGGCCACCAGCCGTGACTTGCCGCTCCCGCTCGGACCGCGCACTTCGACGGCGCGCGGACCCGCGCCGAGGCTCACGGCTTCGAACGCGGCGAGCAGCTCGGCGCACTCTCGTGCTCGGGCGCAAAAATCGAGGGGCATGGACGGGGGAGTTCCGCGAAGCGCTCGGCGAGAACGCGCCGCGCGAGGAGCAATTCTAGTTCGTCCCGCACCAATTCTCGCCGCCGGACTCGCGGCCGCGGCCCCTCAGGGCAGGGGCGGCAGCGGATCGGGCCCGGTGACGTCGCTGCGCACCTGCTCGAGGATCGGCTCGGCGATGCGCACGGGCGCGCGGGCGCGCAGCGCGAGCGCGATGGCGTCCGAAGGCCGCGCATCGACCATCGTCGGAGGCTCGCCCGGCGCCGCGGCCAGCGCGAGCTGAGCGAAGTACGTGTTTTCCTGCAGGTCGATGATGTCGGCGCGCAGGATGCGCGATCCGAGGGCCTCGACCATGTGCAGCGCGAGCTGGTGCGTCAGCGGACGCTGGGGAGCTTGGCCATGCACGATGCGGTCGAGCTCGTCGGCTTCACCGCGACCGATGGTCATGGCGAAGGCGCGTTTTCCGTCGCGCTCCTTGAGCAGGATGACTTGCGAGCGTTCCTGATCGCGCAGCACGATGCGCGCGAGGACGAGCTCGATCATGCGCACGGCGGGTTCGGAGGCCATGGGAAGCAGCGTGGCCGCAAAGGGCTTGCAGTTCAAGCGCGATCACTCGCGTCCGCGGTCGCGCTCGTGGAACACGGTGCTCTCCAGCGGCACGCCCTCGTCCTCGGCGAGCAGGAACGAGCTCGCGGTCGCATCGCGGAAGCCGCAGCGCGCGCAGCGCACGCCGCGCGTCGTGCGCCGGTCGAGCCGCACGAGGCCCGGGCGCTTGCACTCGGGGCACGTGCGATCGGCCGTGGCCGGAAACAGCGAGCACGCGAGGACCCACACGAGTCCGAGAGCGAGCGCGCCGCCGAAGACGACGCCGAACAGTCCCTGCGGGCCCTCGACGACCAGCCACACTCCTGCCGCGACGGAGACGAGCGCGAGCGGGGCGACGAGCCAGCCCGCGAGGGCGTGGCGTCGCGAGCGCGGCTTGGGTCGGGTGACTGCTTGAGGCACAGGTTGCGGAGAAGTGCGCAGGAGGGGGACGAGCGAGGGGGGCGGCTCGCTCTGCGAGCGCCGCAGCGGCGCGCGGCGGCCGCTGTCGCGATCGAAGGGCTGCACGTCGCGACATTCTAGTCCAGCGCGTCGGCCCGTTGGGCGTCCGAGCGCGCGCCGCGGGTACGATCCCTTCGCCGCCATGACCGCTCCCGCGCACTCGCACCTCCATCCGACGGCCCACGCCTCGAGCGAGTTCGCCAGCCCGGATTGGCCCGAGAACCCGATCGTGGCGCGCGCGTGGCGCGGCCGCCACCTCGAGAGCGTGCACCGTGGCGCGTGGGTGCTCGCCGATGTCACGGGGGCGGTGGTCGACGGGGCGGGGGACTGGAACCACGCCGTGTTCGCGCGCAGCTCCGTCAAGTCGCTGCAGGCGTTGCCGCTCTTGGAAACGGGCGCGGCGCAGCGCTTCGAGTTCCGCGACGACGAACTCGCACTGACGCTCGCCTCGCACCACGCCGAGGACATCCACGTGCGCCGCGTGCGCGAGCTGCTCGCGCGGCTCGGGCTCGGGCCGGAGCACCTGCAGTGCGGTGCGCAGTTGCCGACGGACAGCGCGGCGCGGCGCGCCCTGACGCTCGCGGGCGAGCAGGGCACGCGCGTTCACAACAACTGTTCGGGCAAGCACACGGGCTTCCTCGCGCTGGCGCTGCACATGGGCGTCGATCCGAAGCGCTATCTCGAGCACGACAACGCGGCGCAGTCGCTCGTGCGGCGCACCGTCGAGGAGCTGAGCGGCGTGCGGCCCGGTGAGCTCGACGTCGCGATCGACGGCTGCAGCGCTCCGACCTTTCACCTGCCGCTCGTGCGGCTCGCGACAGCGCTCGCCCGCATCGCCAATCCACACGCTCTCGCGGAGCCGCGGCGGCGCGCCTGCGAGCGACTGGTGCGCGTGGCGGCCGAGCACCCCGAGCTGATCGGCGGCACGCGCCACAGCATGTGCACGGACCTGCTGCGCGCGAGCGGCGGCATGCTCTTCCCCAAGCTCGGCGCGGAGGCGGTCTACGTACTCGGCGTGCGCGAACGCGGACTCGGACTCGCGGTGAAGATCGACGACGGCAATTACCGGGCGATGCACCCGCTCGTGATCGAGCTGTGCGAGCGCTTCGGGTTGCTCTCGCGCGACAGCGCGCGCGCGCTGCCCGAGTGGCGGCAGGGCGTGCTGCGCAATTGGGCGGGGCTCGAAGTCGGGCGCATGGAGGTGGTCGCGTGAGCGAGCAGGAGCGCTCGCTCGTGCCGCCGGAGCTGCCGGCGGACGCTCACAAGGGCGATGCGGGGCGCGTGCTCGTGGCCTGCGGCAGCGCGACGATGCCGGGCGCGGCGCTGCTCGTGGCGCGCGCGGCGCAGCGCGCGGGCGCTGGGCTCGTGACGGTGCTCGCGACGAGCGACGAAGTGGCGCACGCGCTGCCGATCGCGGCGCCCGAGGCGATTTTGATGCGCGCGAGCCCCGCCACCAACGCGCAGTTTCTCCTCGCGCAGCGCGGGTTTCACTCGATCGTGGTCGGATGCGGGCTTGGGCAGGCCGACGATGCGCGGCAACTCGTGCAGGCGCTGGTCGAGCGCGCGCCCGCGATTCCGCTCGTGCTCGACGCGGACGCGCTCAACGTGCTCGCGGGCGCGCCGGAGAAGCTCGCCGGACGCGCGGGAGCCACGCTGATCACGCCGCACTCGGGCGAAGCGGCGCGACTGCTCGCGCGCGCCATCCCGCGCGCGGCGGCCGGGCGCGAGGCCGCGGCGCGCGAGCTCGCGGAGCGCAGCGGAGCGATCGTGTGCCTCAAGGGACCGGGCACGGTCGTCACCGATGGTCGCTTGGTGTATGTGAACGACACGGGCAACGTCGGCATGGCGACGGCGGGCTCGGGCGACGTGCTCGCGGGCATCCTCGCCGCGTATGCCGCGCTGTGCGCGACGGGCGCCTTCCCGCAGTGGACCGCGTTCGATGCGACCTGCGCCGCGGTGCGCGCGCACGGACTCGCGGGAGATCTCGCGGCCGCGCATCTGGGCAAGCGCGCCGTCATCGCGTCGGACCTGATCCAATGGCTCGCGCAGGCGCAGCGGCGGCTCTCGTCCTGAGCGTGGGCCTGCGCGCGCTCGCGCAGGAGCCCGTTCAGGACTTTGGCGACTCGGTCGAGCGCGAGTTCGCGCTCAGGCGCTGGGCGCAGGCCGCAGACGGCGAGGCGCGCGCGGAGGCGCTCGCGCTGGGCAGGGACGGGCGCGTCACGTTGTTGCGTGCTCTCGAGCGCGCGCGCGAATTCGGGCTGCTCGCGTCGAACGAATCGGTCGCGAGCTTCGAGCCCGTGGCGCGAATGCCCGGCGAAGTCGCGCCCGATCTGTTGGTCGCGGCGTTGCGCTTGGGGCTGGTGACGCAGCCCGACGCGGTGCTCGCGGCGGCGCAACACCCGCTGCCCGCCGTGCGTTTGGCGCTGCTGCAGTCGGCGACGGCGAGCCTGCGGGACATCGACGCGCTCGAGCGTCTCGCGCACGACGCGGATGAACGCGTCGCGAGCGCCGCGCTGGAGTACGTCGTGGAGCTCCAAGGCGAGTCGGTCGATGTGCGCGAGCTGGCGACGAGAGTGTTGCGCGGCGGCGATCCGCGCGTGTGGCGCGGGCTCGCCGCGCGTCTGCAACGAGCGCGGCCGTCGCGGGTGTGGCTGGCGGTGCTCGAGGATTCCGCGAGCGATGTCGAGCGCGCGGCGATCGTGTCGGCGCTGCGCGTGCGGTTCGAGCTGCACGACGCGAGCGCGGAGCGCGCCGTCGAGCGCGTTGCGGCGGCGTGGCCGGGGCCGATCGGGTTCGAAGAGCTCTTCACCGACGCCGCACGCGCCGTGCGATCGAGCGAGCACGCGCTCGGACGAGCGCTGCTCGAGCGGTTGCGTGCGGGCGTGGACGACTCGCGCGACCACGCGCTCGTGCGCGGCAGCTTCGAGGCTTGGCCGGCGGCGGACGTGCTCGACGTGCTGCGCTCGGAGCCGAGACTGCGCGAGCGCGTGGCCGACTTCCTGTTCGAGGAGTTGGCGCCGCACGCCACGGAACTCGCGCCCGCGGACCTCGAGCCGTGGCTCGACGCGAGCGTCGCGCCCGAGCTGCGGCGCGCGGCGGTCGGGCTCGCGCGCGAGTTGGTCGTCGAGGAAGCGCGCGCGGAGTTCGGCGCTCTGCTCGTGCGTGCGCTCGACGACGGCGCGCGCAGCGTGGGCGACGAGGCGTTCAGCGCGCTGTGCGCGGCGCGCCCCGTCGAACCGTGGATCGAGGCGTTGGCGCGCCGCTGGCGCTCGGTCGAAGCGAGCCGCGCCGAAGCGCTGCTCGCGGAGCTCCCGCGGGGCGTGCGACTCGAGGCGTTGCGCGCGGACTTGTGCAGGATCGCGAGCCAAGGTGGCGCCGCGGGGATGAGTGCGTTCGACTTGCTCGCCCCGTTCGCGCCCGACACGGGGATCGCGGCTCTGGCGCGCGAGCGACTGGCCGCGGAACTCGCTGATCTCGAGCGGCAAGACGCGCGCGCCACCGAGTTGCGGGCGGCCGCGCTCGTGCGCGTCGTGCACGAGCAAGCGGGAACGGCGGGCCACGAGGAGCTCGCGCGCGTGCTCGCGCGCACCCTCGATCGCGTCGAGGTCTCCAAGGCGGTCATCTGGGCGCTGGGTCAAGACGCGCTCGGGCGGGAGCGACTCGTGCGGTGGCTCGAGGACGGCGTTCCGCGGCGCCTGCGGATCGAAGCGGCGCTCTCGCGCGCGCCGTTTGGTGACGCGCGCGCGGTCGAGGTGCTCGGCCAGACGTGGGCGAGCTGCGATTTCGACCTGCGCGCGCGTGCGCTGCGGGCCTGCGATGCGAACGCAGCGGAGCCGGCACTCGCACTGCTGCGCCGCGTGGCGCTCGATTCCGCCGAGCACGGGTTGCATCGCGAGCTCGCGCTCGACCTGCTCGCCCGTCGGCGACCGCCGGACGTCGACACGCTGCTCGGCGCGGCAACCGCGCGCGACTTGGATCTGCGGCGCCATGCTCTGGCGGCGCTCGGCGGCTGTGGAGACGCGCGAGCGCGGGCTTGGCTGCGCGAGCGTCTCGAGCTGCGGGAGGAGGCCAGCGAGACGCTCGCGGGGCGCGCCGTGCGCGAACTCGAACGCGAGGCGATCTGGACCGCGCTCGCCGAGGCGCACGCGCTCGATTCCAAGCTCGTGGAGCAGTGGCTCTCCGCGCCGCTCGCGGCCGCTGCCGAGCAGTTGCGCGCGCGCTTTCGGGCTCGCGCGCAGGGCGGCAGCGAGTTCTCGTGGCGCTCGGAGCTTGCCGTGGGCGAGGAATTGGCGCGCTGTGGCGGGCTCTCGGCGGCGTTGGAACGCTCGGGTGCGTGGTGGACCGCCGATGCGCGGCTGCTCGCGGCTATCGGCGAGCGAACTGCGATGCGCGGCGACTTCGCGAGCGCGAGGCGCCTGCTCGCAGCGGCTGGCATCGGCCTGCTCGGCGAGGCGCAGAGCGAGGAGCGCGACCTGCGGATCTTCGAGGTGCGTTGCGCCCTGCTCGGTGTCTGCGAGGCCTTGGGCGCGCTGAGCGAGCACGCGTCGCTCGTGCGGCGGCTCGCGCGCGACGAGCGGCTCGGTCGCGGGCCGCACCGCGCGTTCGAGCGGAGCTTCGGGGCGTTCGATCCCGCGCGCGGCAGCGACGGACTGGCGCGGCTCGAGGCGAGCGCGCCCCTGCTGCGCGCGCGTGTCCTCGCCGCGGGGGGCGATCGCGAAGCTGCCCGCGGAGCGCTGGCCGAGGCAAGCGAGCTCGCCGGTCGCTCGGGCGCCGCGCTCGCTGCCTGCGCGGAAATGGCCGCGCTGCTCGCGGACCGGTGAACTCCGCGCTCAGGGATCGATGCGCAGGTTGCGCATCATCCCCATGTCCTCGTGCACGAGGTTGTGGCAGTGATAGAGGAACAGGCCCGTGTAGCTCGAGTAGCGCACGAGCAAGTCGATCGTCTCGCCCGGCATGACGAGGACCGTGTCCTTCCAGCCCTCGTCGATGAACCCCTGACTGAGCGTCTGCCATCCGGCGAGGTTGGCCGAGGCGACGCTGCGGCCTAGCACTTGGAACTGTCGGCCGTGGAAGTGGATCGGATGGCCGACGACCATCATTCCGGTCGTGTTCGTGATGCGGACGTGCTCGAGCGTGTCGCGGCGCACGATCTCGTTGGCGGCGACGCCGGTCATCTGGAACGTGCCGCCGTTGAGCGTGAACCCGATGCCCGGCGAGAAGGAGATCGCGAAGCTGCGCGGGTTGCCGTAGTTCGTGGCCTGCTGGGGCACGTAGGCCTGAATCGTGGACAGGGTCGCGGGCAGTTGCAGCGTCTCGGGCTGCGACTGCGTGACCTGCACGGTGAGCAGGTCGAGTTGGGCGCCCTGACCCATGCTCACGCCGCTGAAGGGCAGGCTGCGCAGCACGACCTGCGAGCCCACGGCATGTTGGCGGAAATCGGCCCACACCTCGGCGCGCTCGCCGGGCGACAGCGTGACGTAGGGGCGCAGCGAGGGCGCCGCGAGCAGGCCACCATCGTTGCCGATCACGACCATCGGCGTGCCGTCGCTCCACGCGAGCTTGTACACGCGCGACGTCGCGCCATTGACGATGCGCAGGCGGTACGCGCGCGTCGCGACGTTGAGCGTGGCGTTGGCTTTCCCATTGACGAGCTGCGTCGTCCCGAGGAAACCGTTTTGCATGTTGAGCGGCGAGTACGCGAGCTGACCCGCGGTGTCGAAGCTCGCGTCCTGCAGCACCAAAGGCACGTCGAATTGCCCGCGCGGGAGTGCGAGCGCCTGCTCCTGCGCATCGCTGACCACGAGCGGTCCCGCCAGGCCCTTGTAGGCCTGAAAGCCGGTGCGCATGTCGGCGTGCGAGTGGTACCAGTAGGTGCCCGCGCGGTTGAGCACCGGAAAGTCGTAGGTGGTCGAGCTGCCGTGCGGGAACTGGTGGCGCGGATGGCCGTCCATGTCCGAGGGAACGTCGAGCCCGTGCCAGTGGACGACGTGGTCCTCGCCGATCAGGTTGGTGACCGTGATCTGCGCTCGATCACCCTGCTGGAAACGCAGCACGGGGCCGAGGTGCGAGCCGGGGATCGGTTGGAGCGCGCCCGAATGAAAGCTGCGGACTTGGCCCGTGTAGCGCCAGACCTGGGTGCTGACGCCCGGCAAGATGGACGCGCTGCTCGGCGCCGCGACGAGCGAGATGCGCACCGCAACCGCGCTGGGCGAGAGCGCGGGCGGACTGCCGATCGGGGTCGACTGCGCCGCGGCCGATAGGCGCGCGAGAGTCCCGGCGGCGGCGAGCGAGAGGGAGCCCTGCAGGATCTGGCGACGGTCGGGCGAGAGCGGGGTCGGCGTCATGGTGAGCTCGAGGAGCCGTGAGCAGCGCTGGCGCGAGCGCTGGTTCCCGCCTCGGCGGGGCCGCGGGAGCACTCGTCCGACCCTAGCACCGACCCTCGAACTTCGCATCGGCCCATCGGCGTAGGCTCGGCACTCGTCGCAAGCGCCTCGACGCCTGCGTAGACTCCGCCCAATGGCCGCCAGCACGCTCCCCATCCCCGAAGGCGCGGTTTCGACCCTCGACGACGGCATCGGCTTCGTCGCCTGCGTCGACCGCATGCAGCAGGACCCCGCGCTCAAGGTCGTCAATGCCGCGCGCATCAGCTACCAAAAACAGAAAGCGGCCTTCGACGAGGGCGACCGCAAGCTCGCGGGCTTTCTGTGGAAGCACGGGCACACCTCGCCCTATCGCCACAGCTTCTACACCTTCCACTGGAAGGCTCCGCTGTTCGTGTTCCGCCAAGCGTTCAAGTATCAGGTCGGCAGCGGCTGGCGCGAGTACGAGGTGGATGGGCAGAGCGTCTCGCTCGAAGTGTTCGACGTGTTGTTCGACACCGACAAGGGCTGCTCGTGGAACGAGATCTCGGGGCGCTACGTGCAGTGGGCGCAGGAGTTCTACGTGCCGCAGGTCATGCGCGCGAACCCGCCGCACGGCAACAAGCAGGCTTCATTCGACCTGCCCGCGGACTTCGATCACTCAGGCGAGCGCGCGCGCATGCTCGAGGAGTGCCGCCGCACGTTCGAGCTGTACGAGGAGCGCATCGAGCGCGGCGTCGCGAAGGAAATCGCGCGCATGATGTTGCCGCAGAACCTCTACAGCCAAGCTTACTGGACCGTGTCGCTGCAGGGCGTGATCCACTTCCTCACACAACGCCTCGAGCCGGACGCGCAGCACGAGATCCGGCGCTACGCCGAAGCGGTGTTCGAACTCGTCAAGGACGACCTCGCGCGCGTCGGCATCACGCGCGAGACGCTGTTCTAGAGCAGCTTCGAAGCCGCGCTCGTGCGGCGCACACTGCGTGCTCTGGGCGCGTCACTCGCACCGGAAACTTGCACCGGAAACTCGCGCCGGAAACTTGCACCGGAAACTCGCGCCGGAAACTCGCGCCGGAAACTCGCGCCGGAAACTCGCGCCGGAAACTCGCGCCGGAAACTTGCACCGGAAACTCGGGCGACCTCGACTTCGCCGCACTAGGGGGGGCGCGGTGCAGGTGCGCCGTCGTGCCCGTCGGGCCTCCGTCGCACGGTGCGGGTTGGGGCGCGGCGTCGGTCGGGGGGGGCGGCGAGCGCGAGGTCGCCGGTCGCGGCTCACGCGACGCCGCGGGCGGTGGGCGCGGGCGCGTGCGCTGGTCGTCGCGCCGTGAACCGCCGCGCCGTGAACCTCTGCGGCGCGGCCCGCGTTGGGCCTCGCTAAGCTCACTCGCGCCATGTTCCGAACGTCCGCGCTCGCCGCTCTGCTCGCCCTCGTCGCCCGGCCTCAGGATGCGGGGCCGCGCCGACCGCTCTCTCCCGAGGAGCGCAAGCTCGTCGAGACGCTCGCGCAGCAGGACATCACGCTCGATCCCGCGCGCGGGCTGTGCGTCGTGCCAGCCGACGTGCTCGTGCGCGATGACCTGCTCGAGTACCTGCTCGTCGGTCCCGCCGGCGCCGCGCACGAGTCGGCGTTCATGACGCCGGCCACGCCCAGCGTGCTCAACATCGCGCTGCTCGCGCTGGGCGCGAGCGCGGGCACGAACGCGACGTGGCGTCGCAAGGAGCCCGCGCCGAGCGAGGCCGAGCTCGCGGCCGGGGCGAGCGCGTACGAAGTCACGCTGCCGACCGGCACGGGCTTTTGCATGTACGTCGGCTGGCGACAGGGCGAGGAGACGTACTTCTATCGCGTCGAGGACCTCGTGCGGAATCTCTCGAGCGGGCTGGCGATGAAGCGCCACGAGTGGGCCTATCTCGGCTCGCGCATGGTGCCCAACGGCCGCAGCGGCGCCGACGCCGCGGACGTGTTCGCGGCCGACGTCTACCAGAACCTGATCAACATCGCCTTCTTCAGCGAGGGCTACACGCTGCTCTCCGGTGCGCAGAGTGACTGCGTCGAGCAGGGCATCTGGGCGCTCAACGCGTGGCTCATCCCGGAGCGTGGAACGCGCGTGGCGCTCGTCTTCTCGCGCGCTCGCATCGAGTCGCTCGACGCCGAGCTCGCGGTGTTGCTGCCCGAGGTGGACGCAGGCGCTGCGAGCGGCGGGGGACGATGACGGAGCGCGACGCGCTTTCGGGCCTGATCGGCGCGGCACTGCGGCGCGCGCGCGTCGCGCGCGCGCTCGAGGCGGCGCTGCTCGGAAGCTCGGCGGCGCTCGCGACGGCGTTGGCGTGCCAGCTCTCGGGCGCGGATGCGTTGCGCGCGGATGCGCTCGTCGTCCACTCGCTCGCGGCGCTCGCGTGCGGGGCGAGCTGGTGGGTCGAGCATGCACCGAACGCGCAGGCGGTGGCGGAGCGCGCGGATCGCGAACTCGGTTGCGGCGGCGCCCTGTCGACGGCCTTTGAAGCGCGCGGCCGCGGCGCGCTCGCTGGGCTGCTCGCCCTGCGGGTGAGCGCCGACTTGCCCGCGGACGCGCTCGCGCGCGCGGCTCTCAAGCCGCAGCTCGCGCCGCTCGTGCCGCCGCTCGTGCTCGCCGCGCTGTGCGTGGCGTGGCCGAGCACGGCTCCGCAGCTCGCGCCCGCCACGCTCGAGCTCGTCGCGCGCACCGCGACCGCG
>VGZD01000016.1 GCA_016872715.1 Planctomycetota bacterium | reverse complement strand
GCCGCATCCTGACCGAGCTGGTCGAGAACGACCGCGTGGTCGGCGGCGTCGACGACGCTTCGACCGAGGTCGCGCTCGAGTTCTACCAGAGCTTCGTGCGCGGCGAAGTCGTGGCGACCGACTCGCGAACGGCCGAGATGGTCAAGCTGTCCGAGAACAGCTACCGCGACGTCAACATCGCCTTCGCGAACGAGCTGTCGATGATCTGCTCGGAGGCTGGAATCAGCGTGTGGGAGGTGATCCGCATCGCCAACCGCCACCCGCGCGTCAAGATCCTCCAGCCCGGTCCCGGCGTCGGTGGTCACTGCATCGCGGTCGATCCGTGGTTCATCGTGGCGGGAGATCCATCGAACGCAAGGCTCATTCGCGCCGCGCGCGAGGTCAACGATCGCAAGCCGCACTGGGTCATCGACCACGTGGAAGCGTGCGCGAAGAACGTCGTCAAGCCGGTGATCGCGTGTCTGGGACTCTCGTTCAAGGCGGACGTCGACGATCTGCGCGAGTCACCGGCCGTCGACATCGTGCGCGAGCTGCAGGCCCGCAACGTGGGCGAGTTGCTCGTGGTCGAGCCGCATCTGCTCTTCCACCCGGACTTCGAGCTCGTTCGGCTCGACGAGGCGGTTGCGCGCGCGAACATCGTGCTCGTGCTCGTGGACCACCGCTCCTTCAAGCGGCTGCGCCGCGATGCGTTGAACGAGAAAATCCTGATCGACACGCGAGGTGTGTTCCTGTGACCGTCCGAGTCCTGTCCGTCGTCGGCACGCGACCCGAAGCCATCAAGATGGCTCCGTTGATCCGCCGTCTGGAGGCGGATCGGCGCTTCGAGGCGCGTGTGTGCGCCACGGCGCAGCATCGCCAGATGCTCGATCAGGTGCTGTCGCTGTTCGAGATCGAGCCGGACTACGACCTCGACGTGATGGCCCCGGGGCAGGACCTCTCGGACGTCACTTCGAAGGTGCTGCTCGGCCTGCGGTCGGTGCTGCGCGACGCTCGCCCCGACGTCGTGCTCGTGCATGGCGACACGACCACCTGTCTGGGGGCCTCCATGGCGGCCTTCTACGCGGGCATTCCCGTCGCTCACGTCGAAGCTGGACTCCGCTCGGGCGACCTGCAAGCGCCCTTTCCCGAGGAGTTCAATCGCATCGTGACCGATCGCATCGCGCGCTGGCACTTCGCGCCGACGCAAGGGGCTCGCGCGAACCTGCTCGCCGAGGGCTGCGATCCGGAGCGCGTCCACGTCACCGGCAATACCGTGATCGATGCGCTGTTGTGGACGCGGGATCGGACGCTCGCGCGCCGCGGGCGCAACTACGAGGAACAGCTCGGGCCGCAGATCGCGTCCTTCGCCGATCACTGGCGCGGGAAGATGGTGCTCGTCACCGGGCATCGCCGCGAGAACTTCGGACGTCCCTTCGAGCAACTCTGCCGCGCGATCCGCGACTGCGCTCGGCGGCACGAGGACTGGCTGTTCGTGTATCCGGTCCACCTCAACCCGAACGTGCAGCGGCCCGTGCGAGAGATCCTCTCCGACACGCCCAACGTGCTCCTCGGCCCGCCGCTGGACTACGAGCCGTTCGTGTGGCTGATGGACCGTTGCGACGTCGTGCTGACGGACTCCGGTGGCGTGCAGGAGGAGGCACCCGCGCTCGGCAAGCCGGTGCTGGTGATGCGCGACGTGACGGAGCGGCCCGAGGCGATCGAAGCCGGGACCGCGCGGCTGGTGGGCACCGATCCGCGACGCATCGTCGCCTCGCTCGAGGAACTGCTGTGCGACGAGGTCGCGTACTTCCGCATGGCCAAGGCGCGCAATCCCTACGGCGACGGCCTCGCGAGCGAGCGCATCCTGCGGCACTTGGCGAACGAGGTCGCGGCGGAGCAGGGGACGCGGGCCGCCAGCGCCTAGGAACATGAGTCGGGCGGGTCGATTCCTGCGGCAGGTGGCGCACACGCGAGCGTCGCAGCTGCTGCACCGTGCGCTGTCCCGAGCACGAACTCTGCTGCACGACGCAGCGCCGGCACTCTCGGTCAGCGTGCGCAAGCCCAGCATCGAGCGCGCGAACCCGCTTGCGCCGAGAACGGTGTTTGCGCCGCGCGTCGGGCTGGTCGACGCGCTCGAGAGCGGCCCGCAGGCGCACATCGTGGGCGCGAGCGTCGCGCTCGATGGACCGATCGACTGGCGCGCCGCCGGGCGGTCCGCGTTGGAGCGCTTTCATCTGCACTACATGGAGTACCTCGAGGCGCTCGACGACGCGCGCTTCGAGCGACTGGTGCTCGACTGGATCGAGCGCAACCCGCGTGCCTGCGTCGGCTCGTGGCGAGTCGGTTGGCACAGCTACGTGATCGCGGTGCGAAGCGTGGTCTGGATGCAGCAGCTCGCGGAGCGCGGTGCCGCCCTGCGCGCCACCCCGCGCCGCCGCATCGAGGCCTCGCTGGTCGAACAGCTCTCGCAGCTCGCCTCGCACCTCGAGCGCGACATCGTCGGCAACCACTTGATCAAGGACGCGAAAGCGCTCTTGTGGGCCTCGCGTTACTTCGAGGGTCCCTCCGCGCGCGCGTGGGGGGCGCTCGCGCAGCGCGTGCTGCTCGCGGAGCTCGAAGAACAAGTGCTACCGGACGGAATGCACTACGAGCGCAGCCCGAGTTACCACGCGCAGGTGTTGGCCGACTTCGTGGAGTGCGCATCCATCGCGCGTGGAGAGCTGCGGGCGCGGCTGCTCGCGAAGCTCGAGCCCATGGCGCAAGTGCTCGTCGATCTCGCGCACCCCGACGGCCTCGCATGCCTGTTCAACGACGCGGGCCTGCACACCAGCTACTCACCCGACGAGTGCCTGCGTGCATGGGAGAGCGTCAGCGGCGGATGCGTACGCCGGCGCGCGCAGTTCGCGCTGCCGAACGCCGGCTATTACGGCCTGCGTGAGGGCAACTCCCTGCTCGTCGCGGATTGCGGAGTGATCTCGCCAGCCCACTTGCCCGCCCATGGCCATGGCGACGTGCTCTCGTTCGAGTGGAGCCTCGGCGGGCAGCGCATTTTCGTCGACGCGGGCGTCGCGCAGTACGAGTCGGGTCCCGACCGCGCACACTCGCGTGCGACCGCGAGCCACAACACGCTGACCGTGGACGGCGCCGATCAGGCGGAGTTCTGGTCGTCGTTCCGCGTCGGTCGCCGACCGCGCGTGCGCGTGTTGCGTCACGAAACTCATCCGGGGGGCTTCGTGCTCGAAGGCGAGCACGATGGCTACCGACATCTGGCGGGTTCCCCGCTCCACCGTCGCCGGATCGTGTGCACGGCGCGCACGCTGCTGATCGACGACGAGGTGCGCGGCGGCGGCGGGCAACGCGTCCAGACGCGTCTGCTGCTGCATCCGTCCGTGGCGGCCAGCGTGACCAAGGAGCACCGCGTGCGCCTGACCTGTGGCGGCGTCGAACTCTCAGTCGATTCGCGCTCGCCCGTGCGGATCGAAGATGCGTGGTGGTCCCCCGACATCGGCGTGCGGATCAAGACCTCGAGGCTCGTGTTCGAGATGCCGCCCGCGCCGTGCCGTGAGACGGTGCGCATCCAGCGCGTCGACTCAGCGCTCGCCGCGTTCGCGCGCACGTCGACGCGCGCCGACGCAGCCTAGGCCGTCAGGCCGCGCTGGCGTCCGTCTCGTTCGACGCGGCCTCGAGGCGCTCCTCGTTGGGCGCCACGCCATCGGCCGCGCGCCGCAGGACCTCGGCCATGCGGCGCGCGCCCTCGCGTCGATCGAAGCTCGGCGCCGCCATGCGGGCGTTCTTCGACAGTCGTTCCAGCTCGCGACGATCACTGGCGAGCCGCAGCACGCTCTCACTGAGTGCGGTCGGGTCCTCCGCGGGGACGACGACGCCGGCCGCGCGCTCGCGCACGATGGCCGCGCCTTCGCCTTCGGGTCCGGCGAACAGCACGGGCACGCCCATGCCGAAGCACTCGAAGATCTTGGAGGGAATCACCGTCGTGAAGAGCTCCTCGCGCTTGAGATGCACCAGTCCGACGTCGCACAGGCTCCAGACGCGAGGCATCGTCTCCTTGGGAACGCTCGCGTGGAACGAGACGTTGCTCAGTCCCTTGCGTCGGGCCTCTTCGACGAGTGCCTCGCGCGCCGCGCCGGCGCCGACGAACAGGAAGTGGATGTCCGCGCGGTGTCGCAGCACTTGCGCGGCCTCCAGCACGCGCTGGAGCGCGTGGGCCATGCCGTGGGTGCCGAGGTAGCCCACGACGAACTTGCCTTCGACGCCAAGCTCGCGAGCGAGAGCGGCATCGCGTTGCAGCGGTGCGTAGCGAGACAGGTCCACGCCATTGCGGACGACGGCGATCTTCTCGCGATCGATGCCGCGGCGGCCGAGATTGTCGCGGAAGGAGCGCGTCACGGACACGACGCGGGTGGCGCGGCGGTAGAGGAAGAGCTCCAGTTGCTCCAGAGCGCGCAGGGCCAGTTGGCCGCGCATCGCCCCGACGGCCTGAATCGAGTCCGGCCACAGGTCGCGCAGCTCGAACACGAACGGACGGCGCCGGAGAGCGGCGACGGTCCAGCCAGCCACGGACGTGAAGAACTGCGGAGACGTGGCGACGACGACATCCGCTCGCTCCTGAAGCAGCGCGGCGATGCCACCGGACACCATGAAGGAGAGGTAGTCGAGGATGCGCCCGGCGAAGCCGCGATTGGCCGAGATGTAGGTCATCACGCGCACCACCTCGATGCCATCGACGGTTTCGCGTTGGTACAGGCGGTTGTGGTAGCCCGGATAGACCTTGCCCTCCGGAAAGTTCGGCGCGCCGGTCACGACCGTGACGCGATGGCCGAGCGCGATCCACTCGCGGGCGTGCTCGTGCAAACGCGTGGCCGGAGCGTTCGTCTCCGGCGGGAAGTTGTCCGACAAGAACAGAATGTGCAGCGGACGACTCGGTGCACTCACGCTTCCACCTCGCAACGGCTGTCGCGGCGCGGCAGCGGAGCGTCGACTTCGTCGAGTGGCGCCCGAGGGAGCGCTGTCGAGAGCGGGCGGCACGAAACCTGCGAGAGCCAGCGCTCGACACGCTCGCAGGCGGCGTCGGCGGAGTGTTCGCGACCGGTCGCGAGGGCGCCTTCGCGCAACTGGCGGAACAGCGAGTCGTCGCTGGCGAGGCGCAGCATGGCCGCGCCGAGTTCCATGGCGTCGCGCGGCTCGACCAACAGGCCGTTCACGGCCGGATTGACGAGCTCGGGCAGGGCGCGCCAGCGCGTCGCGATCACGGGCAGTCCGTGCTGGAAGGCTTCCACGATCGAGCCCGGGAGCCCTTCGCCCTCGTGGTAGGTGGGCAGCAGCAGCGCGTCGTGCTCGTCGAGCAGCGCGGCGACGTGCTCGGGCGCGACTTCACCCAGCCACGTGACGCGCTCGCTCGAGCGCAGCAGCTCGACATCCGTGTCCGGCATCGCCGCTCCCGCGATGGTGAGCGTGCAGTCGATGGGCATCGAGCGCAGCGCCTCGATCGCCTCGCGATAGCCCTTCTCCGGCCGCAGCTGCGCAACCAGCACGAAGCGCCGACAGACGGGCGAGCGCCGCGGCGAGCGCGTGGGGAGCCTGCGCGAAGTCGGCAGGTGGCGAACCTCGCCGCGCGCCGCGAAGCGCTCGCAGAGCGAACGCGTCTGCAATAGGAGCAAGTCGGAGCGCAGGATCGTCCAGCGGGCGAGGAAACGTGCGAGCGCGGACCTGCGAACGAGGCACTCGTCGAGACCGCCACCGAACGCGCGCGCCACGAGCGGCTTTCCAGCGAGGCGAGTCGCGAGCCACACCAGCGGCCCTCCGAGCAGGAAGCCCTCCGAGGATGCGTTGAACATCACGGCATCGCCACTCCGCGCGCGACGCAGGATCCGCCACGCGATCGCGAGCGCATGCAGGAGGTCCCGCACGCGACGCCTGCGGCCGCGACCGAGGAGGCGCGTCGTGTCGAGGACTTCCACCTGCACCCGCCCGCGCTCTCGCAGGCCGAGCACGAGCTCGGCGAACGACACCTGAGTGCCGCCCACGGACGACCCGCTCCGCGGTAGGGGACCCACGAGCAACACGCGGGGACCGCCGCTCATGCCGCCACTCCGTAGCGCTGCATCCAACGGCCCAGAGCAGCGAGCATCCACACGCGCGTCGCGGAGTTGCCCGCGCTTTGCACGGCTGCGCTGCGCTCCGCATGGCGGGCAGCGTCGAGCACGCGCAGCAGCTCGGGGCGACGGAACAGGCTCGCCGCGGCGGTGCCCGGTGCATACAGCGCTTCGAGCAGGTCCCAGAACTCCGCGTTGAACCAGCGCTGCAGCGGCAGCGCGAAGCCTTGCTTGCGGTGGGAGTACACGGCTTTGGGCAGCAGGTCGCGACCGGCCTGCCGCAGCAAGTATTTGCCTGTGCGTCCACGGATCTTGAGCTCGAGGGGGACGCGTGCTGCGAACTCGACGATGCGGCGATCGAGCAGCGGCGGGCGAACCTCGAGGCTCGCGGCCATGCTCATGCGATCGACTTTCTGCAGGATCGCACCGGGCATGAACGTGCGAGCGAGCACGAGCATCACGAGCTCCTCGGGCTCGAGCTTCTCGATCACGTCGGCTTCGAGGTCGATGTCGCGGCGCAGCAGCGCTCCCGCGTGCGCGTGCGTGCACAGCGCTTCGAGCTCAGCGGGTTGCCACAGCGCGCGCGAGAGGCGGAACTGCATCAGCGGCGCGTGCAGCGAGAGTTCCAGTCCCTTGCGCGCGCGGCGCAGGCGCGTCGCCATCGATCCCTGAGCGAACGGCGCAACGCGCGAGAGAAGCGCCGATCCGGCGCGCCGCAGCGGCGCCGGCGTCGTGTCGGTGAGCAAGCGCATCCGCGCCGCCCAGAACATGTGGTCGTAGCCCCCGAACAGCTCGTCACCGCCGTCCCCCGACAGCGCGACCTTCACTTCGCTCGCCGCGAGTTCGGACACGGCGAGGGTCGGGATGCACGAGGTGTCACCGAGCGGCTGACCGACGTGATCGAGGATGCGGTCGAGAGTGGCGAGCTCGAACTCGCCGCCATGGAGCCTGAGTTCTCGGTGGTCGGTGCCCAGATGCTGCGCCACGTGGCGAGCGAGCGAGCTCTCGTCGTAGGCAGGATCGTCGAAACCGATCGAGAAGGTCTTCAGCCGCTCGCCCGTCGCATGCACGGCGCGCGCTGCGTAGGCGGCGACGGTGCTGGAGTCGATGCCCCCAGAGAGAAACACGCCCACGGGCACGTCTGCCACCAGTTGGGAGCGGATGGAGTCGTCGAGCCGCGTGCGCAGCTCCGCCAGCGCGTCCGCCTCGTGCATCGGTTCGGGCCGCAGCTCGAGTCGGTCGTACGCACCGATCTCGATCTCGCCGTCCCTCCAGCGCAGCCAGTGGCCGGGAGGCAACTGCTTCACGCCCTCGAGCATCGTCCACGGATCCGCGACGTAGCGGTCGACGAGCAGCATCTCCAGCGAACGGTGGTCGAGCTTGCGCGGCACGGAAGGGTGGGCGAGCAAGCTGCGCAGCTCCGAGGAAAACACGAGCTCTCCGCCAGAGCCACTCCACCAGTACAGCGGCTTGATGCCGAGCGGATCGCGCGCGAGGACCAGCGAACCATCCCGACGATCACAGATCGCGAAGGCGAACATGCCATTGAAGCTCGCGAGCGATCGAAGCCCGCGCTCCATGAAGGCGTGCAGGATCACCTCCGTGTCGGAGCGCGTGTGGAACACGTGCCCCATGGCGCGCAGCTCGTCGCGCAGGGCGCCGCTGTCGTAGATCTCGCCGTTGTAGACCAGCGCGAAGCGGTCGTCGTCGCTGCGCAGCGGCTGGTGGCCGTCGCGAACGTCGACGATCGACAGGCGCCGCATCGCGAGGGCGGCGACGCCGGCATCGACCGCGCCACCCTCATCGGGGCCGCGGTGCGCCAGCGCAGCGTTCATCGCCAACGCCACCGACGTGTCGCCATGTCGGCCCGCTCGGTAGACGTAGCCATTGATGCCGCACATGCCTAGGCGACCCTCCGACGCGCTGCCGAGCGAGTGCCGCGCAGGACGTGCGCGAGCGTCTCGCCCGCGAAGACCACGGGCAGGACGACGAGCGCGATCATGAACACCTGCTTGAACAGCGTGCCCGACTCGTTGCGATGCTGCATGGCGACGTAGAACACGAAGTAGGGCAGCACTCGCGCCGTCACTCCATCGGGCGCGAGGTCGCGCCGACGCTCGCACCATGCGAGCACCAACCCCATCGCGAGGCCGAACAACAGTGGACCGAGCAGCGAGCCGAAGTTGAGCCACGCCTCCGCGACGAGGCTGAACGCGGTGCCGCCGCCACGATCCGCCAGCTCCGCGTAGTTGGAGCGCACGAACTGCTCGCTCAGGTACAGCGGACGGTCGGGATACAGGCCGCGCGGCAGGCAGGCCGCGACGCCGTCGACGAGGCTCTGCCCCGCCAGCTCTCCCGCCTCTCGCTCGCGCAGGATCTCGCCCGCGGTGATGAACGGGTGCGAGAGCTCGGAACCACCGACGGCCGCCGCGAAGACCAACTCGCCTTGGGCTTCCAGTCGCGTCAGCGCCTGCGCCAGATCGCCTCGATAGACGCCGCGCAACAGGGCGAAGGACTCGAGGAACGCGTACAGCACCAGCGCGCTCGCGACCATCCACGGGCGGATGCTGCGGAGTTCGAAGTTGCTGCGCCGCGAGAGAACCGCGAGGTAGCCGACGATGAGCACGACGGCGTTGGTGCGAACCGAGAGGAATGCGACGCTCCACACGCAGATGCCGAGCGCGACGGGCAGGAACAGGTTCTTCGTGGCGCGTGGCAGCGCGGAGGCCTCGATCCACAGGCAGCCGACGATCATGATCGGCATGCCGAGTTGGAGCGGACCCAGGCCTCGACCGCGCAGGTACTTGAGCGCGTAGTCCTCGCGGTCGGTGAGGGCAGCGAAGCCGACTTGGCGCGCGTAGGCCACGTACAGCGCGAGGCCCACCGCGACGAGCAGTCCGCCGACGAGCAGATCGCGGTCGAGTTGGGTTGGGCGCGGTGGCGCGGTCCGCGCCTCGTTCCAGCCGAGACTCGCCGCCAGAACCAGCGCGAGCAGCAGGCCTGCGGCGAACGCGACGTACTGCGCCTGCGTTTCGAGCACGACGCGTTGCGAGAGCAAGTCGAGGTTGCGCCAGCTCGAGGGCTCGATCCAATTGGACGCCAGCGGATAGAAGCTGCCGACGAGCCCGGTGACGACGAACGCGATGGTGGGGGCGTGCAGTGGCGAGCGACGGCGGAGGTTCCACAGGCCGACGGCCACGAAGGTCCACAAGGCCGCGGTGAGCAGCAGCTGCGTCGGTTCGAGGCGACTCATGCGAGCTCCCGGAAGCGGAGCACGCACAGCACGCTCAGCACTGCGAGCATGCCCGCGGCGATGGTGAGGCGGCGAGCGACGCCGAGTTCGCTCGGCAGGCGCTTGAGCTCGACGAGGACGAGTTGAAGCTCAGCGATGCGCGAGGACAGGTACGCGATCAGCGCGCCGAGTGCGCCGTGCAGCGGCACGAGCACGACGCCGACGGCGAGCATCACGACGGCCGCGCGCTGGTAGGCGTGTCGGGACGTGGTGAAGTCACCTCGCGCGCGCTGCCAAGGCGTGATGAGGAAGCCGAACACGTGCAGGAACACGCCGATCAGCATCAGCACGAACAGGGGACGGCTGGCGGCGAAGGCCGGGCCGAGCAACAGGCTCAGAATCACATCGTCGAGCGCGAGCAGCGCGAGCAACCCGACGAATGCCAGCGCGATCGCGAGGCTCGCGATCTGCACGAAGCGCCGCGAGGCCTCTGCTTGACCGTGCCGCGCGATGTGCATGGCGAAGGTCGGATAGAGCATGGCGGCGAGCGCGGAGCTCGCGACGTGCACGCGCGTGGCGATGTCGTACGCGCCGCAGTAGGTCCCCAGTTCCTCCGCCGTGGTGGTGCGCTCGAGCAGGAGCCGATCGATGGACACCAGTGCGCTCGAGGCGAGCGTGAACCCGAGCAGGTCGGCGATGGCGGCGCGATAGCGCGGTAGAGCCGGTGAGCGGCGCAGCTCCAGCCAACCGCTCCAGCGTGCCCAGAGCGCGCCAGACTCCGTCGGGAATGGTTGCTCGACAGGCAGGCGACGCGCGAGCACGCGGTACGAAACGAGGACGAAGGCGGCCGCGCCGACGAACGGCAGGGACCACGCCGCGGAGGAGGGTGTGCGCAGGCAGAGCGCCGCGACGGTGAGGAACGCGGCTGCCCATGCGAAGTTGCGCAGCGCGGTCACGGTTCCGGCGCGACCGGCGACCGCGAGCCGCGCATAGTCGCGGGAAGCGAGGCCATGGAGCAGCGTGACTGCTCCGAGCGAGAGGGCGGCCGTGAAGTCGAGCACGAACGGACCGATGCACAGCGCCAAGCTCAGCAGCAGGAGCGTGGTGATGCGCGTGAGCGCGTCGAGGTCGCGCGGGCGTGCGTCCGCGCGAGACTGCTCGTGAATCAGAAGCTGGCGCGCGACATCTTGGTAGGTGATGACCCCGAGCAGCGTGACGTACAGCGAGAACTGCCCGTAGATCCCCGGCCCGAACTGACGCCCGAGCACGGGCAGCGCGCCGAGGCCCGCGGCCGCCAGCGCCGCTTGGCTGGCGAGCACCTGTCCCGTGCCCACGGCCAGCAGTCGACGCAGGCTGTCGGGCGGGGCCGACTGCTCGGCAGCCAGCGTTTGCGGTTGGGCGCTCATGGACGGAGGCGCGCACGCGAGCGGCGCGCAGGACTTTCTGTGTTTTCGATCCCTTGGGAGGGGGGCTTGAGGACCGAGCCGGTGGCCCCCTGTGGGCGCCACGGGGCCATGGCGGCCCGTCCCAGCCGTGGAACTGCGCACCGCGACTTCACTTGCCCCCCTCCGGCGACCGAAATCCGGGACGGTTCCCCCTCGTTCTGCACCTCGACTCACCGCCTTGCCCCGCATGCCTCGCACGACCGAGACGTCCGCAGCCTCGTTGCCGCTCCGCGAACTCTTCGCCCTCCAGACCGACGAGTTGGCCGCGGCCCGAGCCGAGGCGTTTCCCGCCCCTGCCGCCATCGACTGGCTCGCACTCGAGCCGCGCGGCACCTGGTACCGCCTCCGCCATCCCGCGCTCGACATCGTCCTGCTCGCCGTCACGCTGCCGTTCGCCATTCCGCTGGTGGTCGCGGTCGCGCTCGCGAGCACCATCGCGTTCGGCTCGCCGCGCAGAGTGTTCTTCCTCCAGCCGCGCATCGGCCATCGCGGACGTCCGTTCACGTTGGTCAAGTTCCGCACCATGAGCGAGCCCCAGGGCACGCCGTTCGAGTCGTGGAGCAACGGAGATCGCGCGCGCGTCACGCCATTCGGACGCTTCCTGCGCAGCTCGCATCTCGACGAGCTGCCGCAGCTCTACAACGTGCTGCGCGGCGAGATGAGCTTCATCGGTCCGCGGCCCGAGATGGTCGAGGTCGAGCAGTGGGCCGCGGAGCACGTGCCGGGCTTCACCGAGCGGCTCGCGATTCGGCCCGGCATCACCGGCCCCGCTCAGGTCACGCAGGGCTACACGCCGCGTGATGTCGAGGCGTACCGTCGCAAGCTCGCCATCAACCGCGATTACCAAGCGTCGCTGACGTTCGGTCGCGATCTGGGAATCCTCGTGCGAACGGCGCTGTGGATGCTGCGCGGCCGCGGCTGGAAGTGGCGCGGCTCGAGCAAGAGCTAGCCTTCCGCTCGCTTCTGGGCGAAGCTCATTCGCCCTCCGTGAACGCCCTCCAGCCGCCCGAGCGCCTCGTCAGCGTCGTCGTGCCCGTCTACAACGAGCACGCCAACATCGCCGCGTGCTTGCGCGGCCTGTGGAGTGCGCTCGAGCGCGAGCCGCACGAGATCCTCGTCGTGCACGACACGGACGAGGACACGACGCTCGGCGCCATCGCGCGGATGCCGGACGTTCCGCCGACGCTGCGGCTCGTGCGCAATCGCATCGGACGCGGCGCGGCGAACGCGCTTCGCGCGGGCTTCGACGTGGCGGCGGGCGACGTGATCGTGACGACCATGGCGGACCTGAGCGATCCGCCGGAGAAGATCCTCGAGCTGGCGCGCAAGCTGCGAGCGAGCGGCGCCGCGGTCGTCGCCGGCTCACGCTACATGCCGGGCGGATCGCAAGAGGGCGGGCCGATCGTCAAGCGCACGCTTTCGCGCGTCGCGGGGCTCTCGCTGCACTGGTTCGCGGGCATGGCGACGCACGACGCGACCAACAACTTCAAGGCCTACAGCCGCGCCTTCCTGCGGCGCACCAGCGTGCAGGCGCAGGGCGCGTTCGACATCGGGCTCGAGCTCAGCGTCAAGGCGCACCTCGCGGAGGCGGGCGTCGCGGAAGTGCCGACTCGGTGGCGCGATCGCTCCGCGGGCGAGAGTCGCTTCAAGGTCTGGTCGTGGGCGCCGAAGTACCTGCGCTGGTACGTCGCCGCGATGACCGAGCCCGCGCTCGTGTGGCTCGCGTGGTCCGCGCTGGCGCTGTGGGTGCTCGCCGCCGCGTACTGGCGCGAGCGCGGTTCGTGGGGCGATCACGGAGTCTCTCTTTTGGCGGGCGCGCTCGGCGCCGCGGCCATCCTGCTGGCGCGCCGCATCCGCGGACGCATGCGCTGGTGGGACGCCGCGCTCGCGTTGCCGTGGACCAACCCTCGGCACAGCGACGCCCTTCGCCTCGGCAACCACGAGCTCGCGCTGGGAGTGGCTCTGAGCTCGAGCGCGCTGATGTTGCTGCTCGGTTGCGGACCCCGGCGCTGTCTCGCCTTTCTCGTGACGCTCGCGCGCTCCTGCGCGTCGCTCGTCGGGCTGCGCGTGCTGGCCGCACTCGCGCTCACGCTCGCGCTCGCCCTGCGTCCGATCGACCCGGAGTCGGGCACGCGCTTCGTGCACGCTGGGCCGATGTGGACTCTGGTGACGGGCGAACACGGGGCCGCGCTCGCGTGGGATCGCGCGGTCCTGTGGGACGGCGCGCTGCGCACCGCGAGCGCCCTGCTGATCGCGCTGGCGTTGCTCGTCGCCTCGAGGCGGCCCGAGGCCGCGCTGGCAGGGCTCCTGCTCCTCGCGCAACCGCTCGGCCATGACTTGCACGGGCTGCTCGCCTGCCTCGCGGCCGGCGTGATCGGAATCCGCAACACGAACTCCGGCTGGCTGCGCGCGCTGTGCATGACCTGCCTCGCGGCGCTGGCCTTCACCAAGACCGCCTTCGTGCCGCTCGCGGTCGCGAGCGCCGCGGCGATCGTCGCCGCGCCGCTGCTCGAGCGCTCGTGGTGGAGCGCCGCCGTGCGCGCCGGCTTCTTCGCTGGTGCGCTGTGCGGAGCATGGTGGCTCGCGCGTTCGTTCGCAGGCGCGCCGCCGCCGCTCGCGAGGGCTGCGCGCGAGCCGTGGGCGGCGCTCGCGGTCGTGCTCGTGCTCGCGTGGAGCGCGTGCTCGTGGCCCGCACGACGTGCCACGGAGAGCGCGCTCGGCCTCGCGCTGCTCTCGCTCCTCACGCTCGGCGCGGCGTTCGCGCCGAGCGAGGGCATGGGCCTTCCGCTCGCCGTGGCCGCCATCGCCATGCAGCTCGTGCCCGTCGAGCTCGAAGGTCGCCGAACGTGGGCGCGCGTCGCCATCCGCGCCCTGCCCCTCGCCGCGCTCGCGGGGGCTGCGGCGCTGCGCTGGAGCTAGCGAGCGCTCCTCAGTCGCTCGACTCGTCGTCGTCGCTGCCGAGGACGGCGAGGAAGGCCCTCTGCGGGATCTCGACGTTGCCGACCTGCCGCATGCGCCGCTTGCCTTCCTTCTGCTTTTCGAGCAGCTTGCGCTTGCGCGACACGTCGCCGCCGTAGCACTTGGCCGTGACGTCCTTGCGCAGTGCCGAGATCGACTCGCGCGCGATGATGCGGCTGTCGATGGCGGCCTGCAGGGCGATCTCGAACAGGTGGCGCGGGATCTCCTTGCGCATGCGCTTGATGATCGCGCGGCCGCGGTACTCCGCTTGGTCCTTGTGGACGATGCAGGTGAGCGCGTCGACTTCCTTGCCGTTGACGAGGATGCGCAGCTTGACGAGCTTGGACTGCTTGTAGCCGGTGATCTCGTAGTTGAGCGTGCCGTAGCCGCGCGTCGAGCTCTTCAGCTTGTCGAAGAAGTCGTAGATGATCTCGCCGAGCGGCAGGTCGTAGACGAGCTGCACGCGGGTGGGCGAGAGGTGGTCCTGTCGCACGAAGTCGCCGCGGTGATCGGCGGCGATCTTCATCACGTTCCCGATGAACTCCGATGGCGTCATGATCGTGACGCGCGCGTAGGGTTCGAGGATCTCCTCGTACTTGTCGGGGCTCGGCAGTTGGCCGGGAGACTGGATCGTCTTCTCCACGCCGTCGGGCAGGATGATCTTGTAGGTGACGGTCGGCGCCGTCTGGATCATGTCGAGGTCGTGCTCGCGCTCGAGGCGCTCCTGCACGATCTCCATGTGGAGCAGTCCGAGGAAGCCGCAGCGGAAGCCGAAGCCGAGCGCCTCGCTGGTCACGGCTTCGAAGTTGAACGAGGAGTCGGAGAGCGAGAGCGTGGTCAGGCCCTCGCGCAGGCTCTCGAAATCGCCGGTGTTCGTCGGGAAGAAATCCGCGTACACCATGTGGATCGGCGGGCGGTAGCCGGGGAGCATCTCCACCTTCGGCCCCTTGTGGATCGTCAGCGTGTCGCCGATGCGCACGTCGCCGAGGTTCTTGATGTTCGAGATGAAGTAACCGACCTCGCCGGGCCCGAGCTCTCCGCAGCGCGCCATCTTGGGCGTGAAGCGGCCGATCTCGATCGCCTCGTAGGTCGTCCCGGTGCCCATCATGTGGATGAGTTGCCGCTCGCGGATCGTCCCGTCGACCACGCGCAGGTACACGATGATGCCGCGGTATTCGTCGTACTGTGCATCGAAGATCAGCGCGCGCAGCGGGTCGTCGGCCTTGCCCTTGGGCGCGGGGATCTTCTCGATGATCTGGTTCAGCAGTTCCGGCACGCCGAGGCCCGACTTCGCGCTCACGCCGAGCGCCGCGGTGGCGTCGATGCCGATCGAGTTTTCGATCTCCTCCTTGACCACCTCGGGGCGCGCGTGGGGCAGGTCGATCTTGTTGATGACCGGCAAGATCTCGAGGTTGCCCTCGACGGCGAGGTAGGCGTTGGCGACCGTCTGGGCCTCGACGCCCTGACTGGCATCGACGAGCAAGAGCGCGCCTTCACAGGCCTGCAGCGCCTTCTGGACCTCGTAGTTGAAGTCGACGTGGCCCGGCGTGTCGATCAGGTTGAGCTCGTAGCGCTCGTCCTTGTACACGTGGTGAATCGTGACCGCGCTGGCCTTGATCGTGATGCCGCGCTCGCGCTCGAGGTCCATCGAGTCGAGCAGCTGCGCCTTCATGTCGCGCTTGTCGACGGCGCCCGAGATCTCGAGCAGGCGGTCGGCGAGAGTCGACTTGCCGTGGTCGATGTGCGCGATGATCGCGAAGTTGCGGATGAGGCGATTGTCCACGGGCGCTGTACCCCGAGCGGCTCTCCAGGCGGCTCTTGGGGGGCGAGAAGTATACGCAGCGAGCCGCGCAGCCGCGACTACACGGGGCGCGGCAGGGCCGCGAGCAGCCGCGCGAGCTCGCGTGCGGCGCGCCCGCGGTGGCTCACGAGGCCCTTTTCCTCCGGCGCGAGCTCGGCGAAACCGCGGCCGGTCTGGGCGAAGCCGGGCTCGGTGAACAGGAACAGCGGGTCGTAGCCGAAATCGCCGTTTCCCCTCGGAGCGTGCAGGATGCGTCCATGGGCGTGGCCCATGACCTCGAGCGCGAGCGTCCCCTCCCCGCGCGCGAGGGCGAGTGCGCAGGTGAAGCGCGCGCCGCGCCGGTGGTCGGGAACATGCGCGAGGTTGCGCAGCAGGAGCGCGTTGTTCGCGCCGTCGGCGCCGTGCTCGCCCGCGTAGCGCGCGCTCTTCACGCCGGGCTCGCCACCGAGCGCATCGACTTCGAGGCCCGAATCATCGGCGAGCGCCCACAGGCCGTGCGCGCGCGCCGCGGAGAGCGCCTTCTTCGCCGCATTGCCCGCGAAGGTCGGTTGGTCCTCGTCGACTTCGGGAAGGCCGCCCACTTGCGCGGGCAGGAGCACGTCGAACCCCAGCGGCGCGAGCAATCGCGCGAACTCGGCGTGCTTCTTCTTGTTGCTGCTCGCGAGCAGGAGCTTCATGGCGGCGCAGGATAGCGCTCAGGGCTCGTACAGCCGCACCTTGGCTGCGAGCGCCTCGAACGCGGCGAGATCGCCGCTCCAACTCGCCGCGATGTCCGCGATGCGCGCGCCACTGGAGAGCAGCGCGAGCGTCTCGCGGTCGCGCAGCAGCCGGTCGATGCGCTCGAACTCGAAGCGCTCACCGTAGAGGTCGCGCAGCGTGCGCGCGATGGCGAGCCCGGCCTCGACGACGCGCACCGCTTCGCGCCTGCCCACCGTGATGTGGACGCCTCCGCAGGCCTCGTTGGCGAACGTGCTCGCGCTCGGCGTGAACCGCAGCGGCGTGAATTCCAATCCGGGGAGCTCCAGCGCGTCGAGCGCGCGCGCGAGGGCGAGCGGCTCGATCCACGGCGCGCCCAAGCGCTCGAACGGCTCGTCCGTGCCGCGACCGACCGACACATTCGTCGGTTCGAGCAGCGCGATGCCGGGATAGAGCAGCACCTGTGTCTCGTTGCGCAGGTTTGGGCTCGGGTCCTGCCACTCCAGACCCGTCTGTGCCCAGCGCATCGAGCGCCGCCAGCCCTCGCAGGCGATGACCTCGAGCTCGCACGCGACGCCGAAGTGCTCGCGCTCCAGCCGCGCGCGCTCGCCGAGCGTCAGTCCGTGCGCCAGCGGAAGCGCGCGGTGCGACGTGAAGTCGAGCCGCTGTGCATCCGCGAGCGGACCTTGCGCGGCGAGCAGCGCGAGTGGGTCGGGTCGGTCGAGCACGACGACGCGCACGCCGAGCGAGCCCGCGACTTCCAGCGCGTACGCCAGCGTGGACTCGTAGGTGTAGATGCGCGTGCCGACGTGCTGGAGGTCGACGACCAGCGTGTCGCAGCCGGCGAGCATCTCGGGTGTCGGCCTGCGCGTCGCGCCGTACAGCGAGTGGATCACGAGGCCGGTCGCTGGATCGATCTCGTTTTCGATCGAACCCTCCGCGCGCGCACCGAGTCCGTGCTCGGGCGCGAGGAGCGAGCGCAGCAGGACGCCCGGAGTGCGCGCGAGGAGATCGATCGTGCGCTCGCCCGACTTCAGACGCCCCGTTCGATTCGTGAGCAGCGCGACCTTGCGGCCCGCGAGCCGCGCGCAACCCTCGCGCGCGAGCACGTCCGCGCCCGTGAGCACGCCTTCGCTCGCGTGCAACGCGCGCGCCGCGGCATCCGCGACGGCGCGCCGCAGCTCGCGCGTGTCGCCCGCGCCCGCGGGATGCACGCGGTTGCACAGCGCGAGCACGTAGCCCATGGTCGATGGATCGAGCCACAGCGACGTGCCCGTGAAACCCGTGTGGCCGAACGTCGTGCCGCGCGTGAAGACGCTGCCGCGCGCGAGGGAGAGCTCCGTGTCGCAGTCGAGCGCCAGTGTGCGCAGGCCGCCGCCGGGGAGCGTGCGCGGCGAGAGCAGCGCCTCGACCGTGCGCGTCTCCAAGACGCGCACGCCGTCGAGCTCACCGCCCGCGAGCAGCATGCGGCACCAGCGCGACACATCGGCGGCGGTCGAGAACAGCCCCGCGTGCCCCGCGACTCCGCCGAGCGCGAACGCGCGCGGGTCGTGCACTTCGCCGCGCATCCAGCGCCCGCCGCGCTGCTCGGTCGGCGCACAGCGCGGCGCGAGCTCAGGCGGCGGCGTGAACAGCGTGTCGAGCATGCCGAGCGGCTCGAACAGCTCCGCGCGCGCGAAGGCGTCGAGCGGCCGTCCGTCCACGCGCGCCACGAGCTCGCCGAGCACGATGTAGCCGACGTCGCTGTAGGTGAACTTGGTCCCCGGAGTCTGGCGCGGCGCGAGCTCGCAGATGCGCGTCCACATCTGCGCACGCGCGCCGACGTAGTCGTCGAGCGGATTGTCCGCGACGAGACCGCTGGTGTGCAGGAGCAGCATCTCGACCGTGATCGCGTCCTTGCCGCGACTTCCAAATTCCGTCAGGTGCCGCGCCACGGGAGCGTCGAGCTCGAGCGCGCCGCGCTCGACGAGCTTCAGCACGCTGCTCGCCGTCGCGATCGGCTTGGTGAGCGACGCGAGGTCGTAGAGCGTGTCCACCGTCGCTTCCTCGCGCGGCTCGAGCGCCCGCGCGCCGAACGCGCGCTCGAACAGCACCTCGTCGCCGCGTCCCACCGCGACGACCGCTCCGGGCACCGCGCCGGTCGCGAGTGCGCGCGCGAGAGCGAGGTCGAGTTCCCGTGCGAGCTGCGCCGGCGCCGCGAGAGCGAGCAGCGCGAGAGCGAGCGCACTAGCTGCCGAGCGCCGCACGTTGCAGCTCGAACAGGCGACTGATCGCGGTCGAACCGTGGGCGAGCAGCGTGTCGAGGTGCTCGCGCGAGAACGGCGCGAGCTCGGCCGAGCCCTGCACCTCGATGAAGCGGCCTTCGCCCGTCATCACGAGGTTCATGTCCGTTTCGGCCTTGCTGTCCTCGGCGTAGTTGAGGTCGACGAGCACCTCGTTGGCGATCACGCCCACCGACACGGCCGCGAGCTGCGACAGCAGCGGCCAGCCGCGCAGCACGCGCTTGTGCTCCATGTGCTTGAACAGATCGTGCAGCGCGACATACGTGCCCGTGATCGCTGCCGTGCGCGTGCCCCCGTCGGCCTGCAGCACGTCGCAATCGACCCACACCGTGCGCTCGGTCAGCTTCGTGAGATCGACGACTCCGCGCAGCGAGCGACCGATCAAGCGCTGGATCTCCACCGAGCGCCCGTCGACCTTGCCGTTGCGGTCGCGCGCCTTGCGGTCCTTCGTGGAGCTCGGGAGCATCGAGTACTCGGCCGTCAACCAGCCCTGTCCGCGCCCCTGCAGAAACGGCGGCACTCCGTCGGTGTACATCGCTGTGCACAGCACGCGCGTGTCTCCGAACGACACGAGCACCGAACCCGGCGCATGCTTGCTGAAGCCGCGCGCGAACGAGACCTGCCTCAGAGCATCCGCCGTCCTGCCGTCGATCCGTGCCATCGTCTGTCGTCCTGAGCCTGTCGAGAGGGTCTTGCGCCGTGGGGCGGGGCGAAGAGTCTAGCTCGCGCGCGGGCCCGAGCGGGCCGGGCGCCCGCGCGGGAAAAAAATCCGAGCGCGGGGCGCGACCAGCGCCGCGGCCGAGCGACGGAGGAGTGCGGCGGGGAGAACTCGCGCTTTCGATCGAGCATCACGACACGGGCTTTGGTTCGTGCGAGCGGGGCGAGTCAAGTTCGCCGCGCGGCGCGAGCCTGCGCTCCGGCTCGCTGCAGACTCCTGAATGCAGCAGGCCGCGGCGAGACCCGACAGGGGGCGTTGGGCCGCCGGGGAGTGATGGTCGTGACGGGAGACGCGCTGTGGGCCGCTCGGGTCTGTTCTCCCCGCCGTATCTCCATGCCGTATCTCCGCGCCCTTTCGCCGCGCCCCTTCGCCGCGCCCTTTGGCCGCGCCCTTTCGCCGCGCCGTAGCGACTCTCCATGGTGACTCGGCGCGGTCATGGCCAACACGTCACGGCCAACACGTCACGGCCAACAGGTCACGGCTAACAGGTCATGGCGCGCGGATCATGGCGCGCACGCGCTCGAACGATGCGCCGCCGATGCTCACTCGCTGCGACGCAACTGGCGAATGTGCTCGAGCGGGGCCCATTCGTACTGGAGCGGCCCGCCGCAGCCGTCGAGTTCGAGCAGCACGCCGCGAGCGAGCTCGAGCGCCTGCACACGCCCGCGCAACTCGCGCTCGCCGAGCTCGACGCACACGCGGCGGGAATGGAGCTGCGCGGCGGCGAGGAAGCGGGGGCCGAGTTCGGGCGATTCGAGGGCTTCGCGCTCGAGCGCGCGGGCGAGTCGCGCGAGCAGGTCGCGCTCGGCGCGCGCGAGCGACGGATCGCCGCCCTCGAGGGCCACGCTCGCGACCGAACGCGTCGCGAGCAGCTCGGGCGGGAACGCGCGCTGGGCGACGTTGAGTCCGATTCCGATGACGTAGTGCGGCGCGGCCAGATCGAGCCCGCGCGTCTCGACGAGCACGCCGGCGAGCTTCGCGCTCTCACTGTGGACGCGCTCGACGACCACGTCGTTGGGCCACTTCAGGCGCGCGGCCGCGACTC
Source organism: Planctomycetota bacterium (assembly GCA_016872715.1). Taxonomy (GTDB): domain Bacteria; phylum Planctomycetota; class UBA1135; order UBA1135; genus F1-120-MAGs118. The sequence goes on along the minus strand of VGZD01000016.1, from coordinate 24,937 downwards.
CGAGCTCGCGTGCGGTCTCGAACGCGGCGAGGCCGGCCGACATCGTCAGCGCCGCGGGATTCAGCGCGGGAGCGCCGGGCAAGAGCAGCACGGAGAGGTACAGGCCTCCGTCGGGCGCGCTGTGCCAGCTAGCCCCGCGTCGACCGCGGCCAGCGGTCTGTTCGCGCGCCACGTGCACGTCGCCGTGCCGAGCCGTGCCGGCCGCGAGCGCGGCGAACAGACGCTCGCTCGTCGAGTCGACGCGCTCGTGGTGGTGGACTCGCAACTGCACGACGAGCGCGGATCCTAGCCGCGCGCGCGGCGTTTTTGGCCTCGCGGCCGTGGTCCGACCGACGCCCCGCACCCGCGGGCGTCGCTCAGGCCTCCAGCTCCGAAGAGCCCGAGTTCAGCAGGTCCTTGAGGCGCGCCATCACGTTCGAGTGGATCTGGCACACGCGCGACTCGGTGAGCGCGAGCATCTCGCCGATCTCGCGCATCGTGTGGCCGACGTCGTAGTACTGCTCGATGATGAAGCGCTCCTTGTGGGAGAGCGACTTGGTGATGTGCAGCATCAGGTCGCGGCGGTTGAGCTCGAACACGGGATCGACGGACTTCTGGTCCTCGACGATCTCGATCTTCTCGCCGCCGCTGTCGTCATCGCGGTCGTCCCAGCGCTCGGAGAGCGAGAACATCGTCTTGGCCCGCGATTGGCTGAGCTCGACGGAGAGCGCCGTGTGGTCCATGTCGAGCGCGGCGGCGAGCTCGGCGTGGGTCGGCTCGCGACCGTGCTCGCCTTGGAGGCGCTGCAGGGTCTTCTCGATGCGGCTCGCCTTGAGGCGCACGAGGCGCGGGACCCAGTCCTGTGAGCGCAGCATGTCGAGGATCGAGCCGCGGATGCGCGTCGTGCAGTAGGTCTTGAACTTGATGCCGCGGTCGGGGTCGAAGCCGCGGATCGAGTCCATCAGGCCGAAGGCTCCGGCGCTCTCGAGGTCGCCGAGTTCGATCGACTTGGGCAGCGTCTGGAGCAGTCGCTCGGCGATGTGCTTGACGAGCGGCAGGTGCAGCTCCATCAGCACGTTGCGCATCTCCTCGATGTACTTCTCGTCGCGCGGCTTGGCGGTCGCGGCGCGGCGGTAGTAGCCCCAGATGTCCTCGGTGGGCATCTGCCGCAACTCGTCGAGGGTCGGGCGGTTGGGATTCTTGGGCTTGATCGAGACGCGGGCCGTCTTGGGCTCCTCGATCTCGGGGATCTTGAGCTTGAGGACGGGGTCGAGCTCCTCCGCTTCCTTGGCGTCCGCCTCGCTCAGCTCTTCCTCGGTCTCGACGACCTCCTCGCCCTCGGGCGCCGCGGTCGCTTCGAGCACCGTGGCCTCGCGGCCGCGGGCCGACTTGCGCTTCTCGTCCTTCGCCTTGGCGGACGTCGTCGCCTTGGCGGCCGCCTTGGGCGTCGTCGCCTTGGCTCCACTCGCTTTCCCGCCGCTGGCTTTCGCGCTCGGCTGCGTGCGACGGTCGGAGCTCTTGGCCGCGGCCGGGGGCTTGGCCGCGCTCGAGCCCTTGCTCGGCTTGGATGGGGCAGCACCCTTGGTGTTGCTCTTGCCCGCGGCGGACGATTGGGGGGTCGATCGGTCCTTCTTCGCGGGCGCCACGCTGCTCATGTCGGCTGTTTTCGGCGGTCTGGCGTCGGACTTGAGGGGCTTGCCCCGGGACTTGCGCGGATCCGCGGCGGAAGCCGATTGCGGCACGACCTTGGCGCGCGGGGCAGGGAGCTTCGACGAAGGCGCGCTCGCGGGCACGGCCCGAGCGGGCGGCGCGGGTCGGACCGCCTTCGGGGCGGGCCGCGCAGGGGCCTTGGGGCCCGTGGACGGCGCCACGATCGGCTTGGAGCCGCGCGCGGGGGCCTTGGCGGAGGCCGGAGGGCTCTTCTTCTGGGCCATCGACTGTCTCTAGTACTTCACCAGCGAGTGAATCGCAACGTCCGACAGTCGCTGGCGTCCGTTGAGGAACGAGAGCTCCATCAAGAAACATGTTCCGACGACGGTGCCGCCGACCTGCCGGACGAGCTTGACCGCCGCATGCATCGTGCCGCCGGTGGCGAGCACATCGTCCACGATCAACACGCGCTGGCCCTTGGCCACGGCGTCGACGTGGATCTCGATGCGGTCGGTGCCGTACTCGAGGTCGTAGCTCTGGCTGACGGACTTGTAGGGCAGCTTGCCGGGCTTGCGGATCGGCGCGAAGCCCTTGCCCGCGCGCAGGGCCAGCGGGGCCCCGAACAAGAAGCCGCGCGACTCGATGCCGCAGATCAAGTCGTAGGACGACGGCGGGACGGCCGCGAGCAGTTGCTCGATGCACTGCGCGAACGCCGGACCGTCCTGCAGCAGCGGGGTGATGTCCTTGAACAGGATGCCCGGCTTGGGGAAGTCGGGGACGTCGCGGATGAAGCGTTCGATCACGGGGGGGACCGTCGGGGTTGCCGAGTGGTGGAGCAGAGAGTCGCGGGGGAGTCTGACTTGCGCGGCGGCCGAATGCTCGAACCGGGGGCGCGGAATCGCGGCGCCAGCCCGCTACATCTCCTCGGGCGTCGGGATGCCGATCAGCCGCAAACCGTTGCCCAGAGCGGACTTGGCGCAGCGAACCAGGGCCACGCGCGCGGCGCCCTCGGGGCCGGCGGTGCCCAGCACGCGGTTGTCCGACGAGGACACCCAGGTCGATACGTCGCGCGCGAGGCCGAGCAGGTAGCCGGAGAGCTCGCTCGGTTCGGCGCGGGCGGCGGCGGAGCGCACCACGTCGCCAAAGCGGCCGATCGTGACGAGGATCTCGCCCGCATTCTCGAGCGCCGACCAATCGGGCTTGGAACGCAGGGCCGCGTCCTCGTTGGCGTGCGCCTTGCGCAGGATCGAGGCGAGGCGCGCGTGGGTGAATTGCAGGTACGGGCCCGTGTCGCCCTCGAACGAGAGGATCTCGTGCTCGTCGAAGATCACGTCCTTGATGCGCTCGCGCTTGAGGTCGTTGTAGATCAGCGCGCCGAGCGCGACGTCTCTCGCCACCTGCGCGCGCTTGGCGAGCGCGGGGTTCTTCGCTTCGATCACCTTCTCCGCGGCCTCGGTGACCTCGTCGAGCAGATCGTCGAGCACCAGCACCTCGCCGCGCTTGCGACTGGCGATCTTCTTGCGGCCCGGACCGAGCAGCAGGCCGAAGTCGATGTGCTCGACGCGCGGCTCCCAAGGCTGGCGCATGCGCTTGAGCACGCCCTTGAGCTGGCGGAAGTGCAGCTTCTGCTCGCCACCGACGACGTACAGGCAGCGCTCGAAGCCGAACTCCTCGAAGCGTGAGAACAGCGCGGCGAGGTCGCGCGTCGCGTACAGCGTCGTGCCGTTGGTCTGCTGCAGCAGGCAGGGTGTTTCCTTGAGCGACTTGTCGAGCTCGCCGAGCTGCACGACCAGCGCGCCCTGCGAGATCTCCGTCACTCCCGCGGCCTTGACGCGCTCGAGGGTCGGTGCGAGCAGCGGCTCGTACCAGCTCTCGCCGCGCACGAGCTCGTGCGACACGCCCAAACGCGCGTAGGTCGCGAGGAAGCCGCGCATCGAGACTTCCGTGACCCAGCGCCACAGCTCGCGCACCTCGCCCTCGCGGCCGCTCTCGAGTTCTTGATAGGCCGCGACGGCCTCGGCCTGAAACTGCGCGTCGTCCTTCAGCGCCGCCTTGCTGCGCTGGTAGAGGTCGAGCAGGCCCATCACCGGATCGCCCTCGAGATCGACCTCGCCCTTCCAGCGGCGCAGGGCGACCACGAGCCCGCCGAACTGCGCGCCCCAGTCGCCGATGTGGTTGATGCCGACGACCTTGTATCCGAGGTGCCGGAAGATGCGCACGAGCGCCGCGCCGAGGATCGTCGAGCGGATGTGCCCGATGTGCATCGGCTTGGCGATGTTCGGCGAGCTGAAGTCGATCAGCACGGTCTTGCCCGCGCCTTCGTCGGATGCGCCGAAGCGCTCGCCCGCGATCGCGACTTCCGCGCAGATCTCGCGCGCGAGCAGCGGACGGTCGATGCGGAAGTTGAGGTAGGGGCCCGCGGCGCTCGCGCTGATCCCATCGAGTTGGCCCGCGAGGGCTGCCGCGAGCTCGGCGGCGACGGCCGGCGGCGCTTGCTTGCGCTCCTTGGCGACGAGGAAGCAGGGGAAGGCGAGGTCGCCGAGCTTGGGGTCGCGGGGGCGCTCGAGCTTGAGTTGGGCCAGCGGCTGTCCCGTCAGGCGGGCGAGCGCGGAGAGGATCGGTTCGCTGAAGATCTGCATGGGAGCGCGCAGAGGATAGGACTGGCCGCGCGCCCGCGCCTACGCCATTCCAACGGCCGGGGCGCTATCCTCTCGCGCGCCATGCCCGCGCCCCCGCCCGACGCACGCTCGTTCCGCTCCGCCGTGGTCTCGGTGACGCCCTGCGGCGACGACGGTGTGCTGCTGCGCATTCGGCCCGAGCGCGAGCTTCCGCCCGTGCGCGCGAGCCGCTTCTTCATGCTGCGGCGCGAGGACGCGCTCTCCCCGGCGATCCCGCGGCCCTTCTCGATCTACCGCCAGCACGGCCATGAGCTCGAGTTCCTGATCAAGGTGATGGGCAAGGGGACGAGCGCGCTCGCGCACAGCGTCCCGGGCACCCACCTGCGCACCATCGGTCCGCTCGGCAACGGTTGGCCGACGCTCTCCGGTGGCGGCGCCCCGTGGGTGATGCTCGCCGGCGGCGTCGGCTCCGCGCCGTTCTACATGGCGATCGAGCAAGCGCTCCGCGGCATGGACGGCGCGCGTCCCGCAGCACTCTCCGAGTTGCACTTCTTGTTCGGCGCCGCGCGCTCTGGGCTGCTGTACGACGTCGCGGCCTTCGAGCGCCTCGGCGTGCGCGTGCACACCGCGACCATCGACGGGAGCCACGGCCACAAGGGCAACGTGCTGGCGCTGCTCGAGACCCTGCAGCGCTCAGGCACTCTGCCCGAGCGCTTGCGCGTGCTCGCCTGCGGCCCCGAGCGCATGCTCGAGGCGGTCGCGAGCTGGTGCGACGCGCGCGGGCTCGACTGCTGGCTCTCGCTCGAGACGCTGATGGGCTGCGGCGTGGGCATCTGCAACGCCTGCCCGATCCCGACGCGGAGAGAAGGTCCGCGCGGCGCGTGGCCGAACGTGAAGTGCTGCGTCGAAGGTCCGGTCTTCAAGACCGACGAGATCGCGCTGCACACGCTCGGTCACTAGCGCATCGAGCGCGAGCGCGCTCACTTCGTCCGCTCGAGATCCTGCCTGAGCTTCTCGACCAGCTCGCTCAGGCCCGGGGTCCAACGACCGGTGGGATCGCGCCGCAGCGCTTCTTCGAACACGCCGAGCGCCTCGGCCGGTGCGAACTGCAGCCTCAGCACGCCCGCGTTGTAGAACGCCTCGACGAGGTGTTGCTCGCGCAGCGGGTCGCTCGAAGGCTCCTGCAGCCAGCGCGCGGCATCGGAGAATGCGCGCAGCGCTTCGCCGGTGCGACCGAGCGCGAACAGCGCCTTGCCGCGGAACAGGTGCGCGGGGCCGTTCGAGCCCTCGATGCGCAGCACCTGCTCGAAGAAGTCCAGCGCGACTTCGTAGCGCCGCTCGCGCGCGGCCATCACGCCCAGTTGCAGCAGCGGCGCGGCGCCCTCCGGCGCGAGTGCGCGCGAGCGCCCGAGCGCGGCGCGCGCGCGGTCTCCGAGGTCGAGCTCGATCGCGGCCATGCCGAGCGAGAGCCAGCTCTCCACGTCGTCGGGTGCGAGCTCCACCGCGCGATCGAGGCTCGCGATCGCGTCGCGCCACAGGGCGCGCTCGAGCTGCAGGCGTCCGAGGTTGAACCACGCGGCGTGGTGGCGCGGATTGCACTTCGTGGCGCGCGCGAGCTCGGCCTCGGCTTCGTCGAGTCGGCCTAGGTGCTTGAGCGCGACACCGAGCCCGCAGCGCGCCTCCGCACTCCCCGGCGCTCCGTCGGCGAGCTTGTCCGCGAGGTTGCGGAACACCAGCTCGGCCTCGCCCGGCGTGCACTCCTGCGGCACGTGCAGCGCGCACAGGAGGTGGTACCAGCCGACGCCGAGGCTGGACTGGATCTCGTCGAAGGCCGTGACGAGCACGCGCGGGTCGGGCGGCGTCTCGGTCGAGAGGTCTTGGGCAGCGCAGAACTGGTCGTTCGCTTCGAACAGCAGCGCGGCGTCGTTGGTCGCACGGAAGCGGTCGAGCAGCACGCGGCCGAGACCCCAGCGCACGTACAGGCTGCGCGGGCTTTGCTCGACGCCGTCGCGGAACAGCGCGAGCTCGTCGTGCCACACGCGCACGCGCGTCACGTCGCGCCAACACGCGAGCGTCGCGAGAACGCCCAAGCAGGCGAGCGCGGCAGTTCGGCGCAGGCGTTCGAGCGCGAGCGCGGCGAGCAGTGCGACGCCGAGCGCGCTCAGATAGAGGAAGCGCTCGGAGAGCGGGAAGCGGCCGATCGACTCGATGCGCACCACGGCGGGGGCGATGCCGCCGAGTGCGAGCACGAGCGCGAGCACGACGCCGCGCGCGCCACGCTTCCACGCCGCGCGCAGCGCGATCGTCCACGCGACGAGCGCGGCGATCGCGATCCACAACTGCGCGTCATCCCACGGAATCTCGGGCCGCACTTCGCGGAACAGGTTGAGGCGCGAGGGCCACGCGAGCAGCGCCAGCGCGCCGCCGAGCAGCTCGATTCGCAGCGTGAATGCGCGCAGCGCCGTTTCGCGCAGGTGGGACGTGACGAGGTCGAAGCCCGCCGCCGAGCTCTCGAACACCAGCGTGCGCGCGAACCAGTAGGCGCCGAGCGCCCCGAGCGCGGGCAGGTACGCGCGCAGCCGCGGCTTGTTCTCGCCGCCCAGCGCCCAGTCGAGCGCGGGCGCGAGCGCGAACCACGCCAGCGCGCTCTCCTTCGAGGCGAGCGCGGCGAGCAGCGTGATCGCCGGTGCGAACGCCAGGCCCGCACTCCCCGCGCGGCGCCAGCGCGCGAAGAACAACAGCGAGGCGAGCAGGAAGAAGCCCGCGAGCGGGTCGTTGATCGCGGAGATCCACGCGACGGACTCCACGTGAACTGGATGCAGGCCGAACAGCAGCGCCGTCGCGCTCGGCACGAACAGGCTCCGTTGTGCGAACGCCGTTCGCACGAGCGCGAACACCAGCGCGACCGAGCCCAGATGCAGCGCCAGCGAGAGCAGGTGAAAGCCCCACGGCGCGCCGCCGCCGAGCGCGCGCCCGACGTACAGCGCGACCAGCGCCAGCGGACGCCAGTAGCCGACGCGCAGCGCCTGATCCGGCTCGACGAAGTCCCAGTGCGGACGCCCGAGCGTCTCCAGCAACTGCTCCACCCCGCCCAGCGCCGGATTGCGCGCCACGAGCAACAAGTCGTCGTACACGAGCCCGCCCCCGAGCGCGCCCGCGAACGCCGCCACCACCACCGCGAGCACCGCCGCCAGCGCTCCCACCGTCGCCGCGCGCCCCGCCGCCCCGCTCTCCATCCCCTGCATGCCGCGCGATGATACGCGCGCCGCGCCACGCGCTCGCGCGCCATCGCACTTCGCCTTGCCTGCCAGCGCTGCGCGGGGGAGCCCCGACCACGCCAGCGCCTGCTGCGTTCGGGCGTCAGGCGCTGAGCACGTACTGGCGGCGTGAGATGACGAGGCTGCCGAGTGCGAGGGAGACGGCGAGGATGATGGCGAGCGCGAGCAGTGCGGCGCGCGTCGTGTCGGGCTCGGTGAGCTGGGCTTCGGCGACGAGCTTCCACAGCTTTGGGTTTTCGCTCATCAGCATGCTGCGCAGGTAGAACTGCACGGTGAGCTGCTGGCTCGTGCCGGGCAAGTTGGCGAGGAAGCCCTCGATGGCGAAGGCATAGCCGAGGCCGACGATCATCGGGTGGCGGTTGAAGGTGCCGAGCGCGGCGAACAGCGCCGAGTAGACCGCGGCTCCGGCGAGCGCCGCGGTGAGCACGGTGCGGAACAGACCCTCGGGGAGCTCGCCCTCGGGCATGGCCGCGAGGAACTCGGCCGGGATTTCGCGGTCGATCGTGCGCGTGCGCTTCTCGCCGCGGCGATTGGTGATCTCGACCACGCGCGGCTCGGCTTGCTTCCAGCTCGGTGCCTGAGACTCGACCGCGAGCTTGAGGCCGCCGACGCTGAGGGCGAGCAGCGCGGCGAGCACCGTGGCCGAGGCCAGCCAGCGTCCGACGAGGATCGAGGCGCGCGAGATCGGGCGCGTGAGCAGGTAGGTGATCGTGCGGTCGTCGACTTCCTCGGAGATCACGGCCGAGCCGGTGATCACGGCCGCGAGCGGCACGAGCACCGAGAGCAGCATGAAGAACGCCGGATAGAGGAAGGCCTCGATCGGCGAGGGTCCGTGCGGCACGAACTTGAGCAGCCCGAAGGCGATGAGCGGCACCAGCGCGCAACCGAGCGCCACGAGCAGGGTGCGCCGCGCGAGGCAGATGCGCGGCAGGTAAGTGCGCCAGAACAGCAGCGTGGTGCGCAGGAACGACATCATCCCACCAGATAGTCGAAGACGGCTTCGAGGTTGGCGTCGTGGCTTTCGATCGAACGGATGCCAGCGCGTTCGCGCGGGGCGAGCGCCGTGAGCTCGCGGAAGAAGCGCTCGACGTCGCCGGTCTCGACGGCCACGCGGCCATCGGCACCGACGCGCACGGAGCTGACGGGCTCGAGGGCCATGAGCGCGGCGGCGAGGCGACGCGCATCGCGCGCCACGAGCTCGACGCGGCGCGGATGGCGCGAGAGCAGGCGTCGGATCTCGCCCACGGAACCTTGCGCGAGCAGTCGGCCGCGATGGAAGAGCACGATGCTCGGCGTCAGCGCCTCGACCTCGTGCAGCACGTGGCTCGAGACGAGCACGTGCATGCCGGCGGCGCCGAGCTCGGCGAACAGCTGCTGGATCTCCGCGCGGCCGACCGGATCGAGACCGTTGAGCGGCTCATCGGCGACGACGAGCTCGGGGTCGTGCGCGATCGCCTGCGCGATCTTCGTGCGCTGGCGCATGCCCTTGGAGTAGCCCGCGGTGCGGCGCGTGCGCGCGTCGAGCAGTCCGACGCGATCGAGCGCGGCGTGCGCGCGACGGCGCGCCTCGCTCGGCGCGTAGCCCGAGAGGCGCATCAGGAACTCGACCACCTCGAGTCCGGTCATGTCGCCCCAGATCGCCTCCTGCTGCGGGCAGAAGCCGACGCGGCGGAAATACTCGCGATTCGCGAACGGCGCATGGCCGAGCACGCGCAACTCGCCGCGCGCGGGGCGCAACTCGCCGGCCACGAGCTTGAGGAACGTGCTCTTGCCCGCGCCGTTGGGCCCGACGAGGCCGGTGATGCCGCCCTGAATCGTGAGCGTGAGCTCCGACAGGCCGACGACCTGTCCGTACCAGCAGCCGACTTTGTCGGCCAAGACCAGCGCGCTCACGCGACGACCTCCAGCCGCCGCAGCCGCCGCGCCACGAGGAGACCGCCGAGCGCGGCGAGTCCCAGCACGATCGAGAGCGAGTACCACGGGTTCCAGTCGAAGCGCGACTGGTTGGCGTTCATCATCCAGTCCGCGAGGCGGCGCAGGTTCATCAGCACGCCGAGCATCGACCAGTCGCGGTCGCCTTGCGTGCCGGCGAGCATCGCGCCGAGCGAGTCGCTGCCCAGAATGAACGCGAACACGCCCGCGAGCGCGTAGCTCTTGCGCGAGGCGAGCGAGGAGATCCCCAGCGCGATCATGCTCAGCACGAGCACGTTGAGCGAGGCGTAGCCGAGCGAACCGAGCAGCACGTCCCACTTCTCGAACAGGAACGCGTAGTCGGGCGAGGAGAACACCGCGACGAGCCCGATCAGGAGCACGGGGCCGACGGTCACCATGGCTCCGAAGCTCGCGATCGTCAGGAAGTGCCCGAAGAAATAGTCGAGCCGCGAGAGCGGGCGCGAGAAGTACAGCAGGTGCGCGCCGGCGCGTTGATCCTCGCACACCAGGCCCGCGCCGAACCACGCGATCGCGAGCAGGGCGAAGACGCGGCTCACGTAGGTGAAGATCACGATCTGGTCGTGCACTTGGATCAGCTGGCCCGCGAGCGCTCCCGCCATCGCGCTCGCCGGACCCTCGCCGCCCATGCCCGGAATCGGCGAGCCCAGACCCTGCTCGAGCGTGAACTTGCTGTACACGACGAACGAGAACACGATGCCGGAGATCCACGGCGGCACGAACAGCAGGAACAGCGGCAGCTTGCGCTTGAACGCGACCTGCATGCGCGCGCGCCACAGGTGCGCGGCGGGCAAGCGCACGGGCGCGAGCGAGCCCTTGAGGCGTCGGTAGATCTCGGTGTGCGTGGTCGCGGTCATCGCGCGGCTCCTTGGGATTCGCGCAGCAGGCGCAGGAACACGTCTTCGAGCGACGAACGCAGCTCCTCGACGCCTTCGATCCACGTGCCGCTCGCGTGGGCGAGTTCGAACAGCGAGTCGGCGTCTTCGATGCGCGCCGCGATGCGGAACGCTCCGGGTCCGGTGCGAACGACGCTCATGCCCGCGGCCGCGAGCGCGCGCTCGAATGCCGCCTCGTCTCCTCCGACGCGCACGCGCACGACGTGCTCGTCCGAGCGCGTCAGCTCCGCGATCGAGCCGCTCTCGATGACGCGCCCGCGGTTGAGCACGACGACGTGGTCGCAGGTGCGCTCGACGTCGGGCAACTGGTGCGAGCACAGGACCACGTGCTTGCCCTGCGCGTGACCGAGGTCGTGCACGAGATCGAGCATGTGGCGCCGCCCCTTGGGATCGAGTCCGTTGGTGGGCTCGTCGAGCAGGAGCAGCGGCGGGTCGTGCGCGATCGCCTGAGCGAGCTTCACGCGCTGCTTCATGCCCGTCGAATACTCGCTCATCGGTCGATAGCGCTGGTCGTCGAGTCCGACATAGTCGAGCGATTCATGCGCCCGCGTCATCGCGTCGGCGCTCGTGAGCCCCGTGATGCGACCGAGCGTCGTCACCATCTCCACCGCGTTCATGCCCGGCAGCAGGCAGTCGCCCTCCGGCATGTAGCCGACGCGCTGGCGCAGCTCGAGCGCGTCGGCGCGCAGGGAGGGATCGAGTCCGAGGATGCGCGCGGCGCCCTCATCCGGCTCGATCAGGCCGAGCAGCAATTTGAGCAAGGTCGTCTTGCCGGCGCCGTTGGGGCCGAGCAACCCGACCGGGCCGCCGGGAAACTCGAGCGTGAGCCCATCGAGCGCGCGCACGGAGCGGTAGCACTTGACGAGGCCGCGAATGGAGAGGACCGGGTCGCTCATGGGGCGCCGCGAGGATGACGCGAGCCCGCGCGCTTGCAAGCCGCGGCAGGATTTCGCGCAGGCCTTACGGCGGCACGGGAACGTGCGCGGCGAACCGCCGCCGCGGGCGCGTCCTGCTACGATTGCGCAAGCTCCGCGGCGACCCATGCAGAACGACGAATCCGACCCGCGCGCGAGCGAGTGTGGCCCGCGCCGCTATGAGGTGCTGTGGACGCCGGAGAACGCCGAGGCGGCGTCGATTTCCGCCGCGGACGAGCGGATTTCGGTTCGTGCGCCCGCGCTCGGGCCGCGCCCCGGCCACGGCTGGTGGACCACGCTGTTCGTCGCCGCGCTCGCCGCTGGCCTGACGGTGGCGCTGGGCTTGCTGCTCGAAGGCGAGGCGGTGCGCGCGGAAGAGACGCCGGAGCTCGCGCGGTTGCGCGCGGACGTGCAGCTCGCAGCGCGTGAGCTCGCGGCCGCTCGACGCAGCGCGGGCGAGGCCGAGCTGCGCGCCGCGGATGCGGAACGGGAGCTGCTCGCCGCTGCACACGCGGCGCGGGAGGACCTCGAGCGTGTGCAGGGAGAGCTCGACGCTGCGCGGCAGCGCGAGGGCGGACTCGCGGCGGACCTCGAGGCGGCGCGCGCGCGCGCCGAGGAGCTCGCGGCTCGTCCGCAGGTCGCAGGGCGCGAATCGACCGACGAGGAGCGCGCCTCGCGCGCCTTTTTGGCCGGGCTGGCAGCGCTCGACGAAGCGCGTGTGGCCGACGCCCGCGAAGCGTGCGCCGCGCTCGAGCGGCTCGGCCTCGGAGGCGGCGCCGATCTCGCGCGTGTCGCGGACTGCGCCGATTCGCTCGCGCGCTTCGAGGCGAGCTGCGCGACCGACCGCGCGCTGAGCGGTGAGTTGCGCGCCGCGCTCCAGCGACTCGACGCCGCCCGTGGGAAACAGGCGACGCTCGCCGACGAGCGCTGGCCGTGGCTCGCCCTGCCCGGAGTCGCGGCGCGCGTGGCCGAGTCCCTCGCGCGCACGCTCGACGCGTTCGCGGCGCGCTGCGAGCTCGCCCGCGCGAAGCTCTTCGAGCTCGACGCGGCGGACTGGGCGAGCGCGGCGTCAGGGTGGAAGGCCACGCAGTCGAGCGCCGTGCTCGACCACGCCGAGAACTTCGGCTGCGCGCACCTCTCCGAGCTCGCGCCCCGACTCGTGCCGGAGCTGCGCACGGCGCTCCTCCAGCTCCGCCAGCTCGATCTCGCCGGGCTGCGCGAAGTGCGCGATTTGCCGGTCTGGGCCGAGCGAGTGCGCACCGGCGTCATCACGCTCTCGCCGCGCGAGCGCACGGATCTCGAGCTGCTCGCCTTCGCGCAGCGCTGGTTCGATGACACGCCGGGAAACGAGCGGCCTCCCGATTGGGCGAGCATCGAGTTCGAAGCGCCGACGGGCGAGCACGGAGACTGGCGTCGAGAGCTGGCGCTGCTGTGGAGCCTCTCGCAGCCCGACTCCGGCTTCCCGGTGCGCGACAATGGCCTGCGGATCTACCGGCAGGTCGATGCACAGGGGCGCGTCGAGTTCTGGCGCGAGCTCGCTCTTTCCGCGCGCGACGGAGTGTGGCGCGTGCAGCGCGAGCGGCTCGCGGACGATGGCTCGACTCCGATCGAGAGCGAGACGCTGCGCATCGAGCGGCGCGGCGGCGAGTTCGTCCTCGCGAGCAGCGGCGAGACGCTGCTCGACCTGCGCGCCCTCGGCGCCACGACGCGCGTCGCGGAATTCGAGCCGCACTTCGGCGGGGCGCTGCCGTCCGCGCTGGGCATCGCGGAGGCGGATCTCGCGGCGTTCCGCGCGCACGCGCCGGTGTGCTTGATTCACCACTCCTCGCTCGCGCGCCGACTTTTCGAGCCGCGCTGGGGCCTCGTGCGCGAGACGCTTTCCACGCCGCGCGGGCTCGTCGAACGCGAACTGGTCTTCGCGCGCTGAGCCTCGTCTTCGCGCGCTGAGCCTCGTCTTCGCGCGCCGAGCGACGTATCGTAGCGCCCATGCTCGACCGCCGACGCTTGCTCGTGACCGGCGGGGCGTTCGCGCTCTCCGCGGCCTTCCTGTCCCGGTTGCAGGCGCGCCAAGCGCGCGCGCCGCGCAAGCTGCGCAAGGCGCTGATGCTCTACATGTGCCGCGACGGCAAGACGCTGCGCGAGAAGTTCGAGATCATCGCGCGCGCCGGATTCGAGGGTGTCGAGCTCGACAGCCCCAGCCCGATCTCGCGCGAGGAAGTGCTCGCGGCGCGCGACGCAACGGGACTCGCCGTGTGCGGCACGGTCGATTCGGTGCACTGGCGCAAGCAGCTCGCGGATCCGAGCGCGGAGGTGCGCAAGGAGGCCGTCGAGGCGCTCGAGACCGCGCTGCGCGACTGCCATGCTTTCGGCGGCGACAGCGTGCTGCTCGTGCCGGCGATCGTGAACGCCACCGTCGACTACAAGAGCGCCTACGAGCGCTCGCAGGCCGAGCTGCGTCGCGTGCTCCCGCTGGCCGCGGAACTGAAGGTCAAGATCGGCATCGAGAACGTCTGGAACGACTTCCTGCTCTCGCCGCTGGAGGCCGCGCGCTATGTCGACGAGCTCGAGAGTCCGTGGGTTGGCTGGCACCTCGACTGCGGCAACATCGTGAACTACGGCCACGGCGAGCAGTGGGTGCGCATCCTCGGGCCACGGCTGTGCAAGCTGCACATCAAGGACTACAGCCGCAAGCGCCGCGACAACGAGGGACTGTGGAAGGGCTTCGATGTCGCGCTCGGCGAAGGCGACGCGAACTGGAAGGCCACGATGGCGGCGCTCGACGAAGTGGGCTTCGCGGGCTGGGCCTCGGCCGAGGTCGCCTCCGGCGACGAAGCGCATCTGCGCGACGTCGTCGCGCGCATGGATCGCATCTTCTCGGCCTGAGCGCGCCCAGCGCGCCCTTGGACTACGAAGCGTCCGATTCGCGCGAGCTCGGCAGCGCATGCCGCTTCACGAGCGTCATTTGCGCGAGCATGAAAGCGAACGTGGCGAGCGGCAGGCCGCCGACCTTGAACCACAGCCACGCGGAGTCGTCCCACGCGCGCCGCACGTATTCGTTGGCGCCGGCGAGCGCGAAGGAGAACAGGGCGAAGCGCACGGTGAATGCGCGCCAGCCGACGTCGTTCATCGGCAGGGCCATGCCGAGCAGGCTTTTCGCGAACAACTTGCCGAACGCGAGCCCGCCGAGCAGCGCCGCGCCGATCGAGACCTCGATCACGGTCACCTTGAGCTTGATGAAGCTCTCGTCGCCCAGCCACACCGTGAGCCCGCCGAACACGACCACCATCGCGAGCGTGACCCACGTGAGAGGCGCGACCTTGCGCTCGACTCTCCACGAGACGCCGACCGCGATGAGCATCGCGGCGATGAACACGGCCGTGCCTTGGATCAGCCCGAGCCGCGAGCTGGCGATCAGGAACACGACCAGCGGGCCGAGCTCGACCGCGAGCTTGTGGTTGGGGGAGAGCTTGCGCCGCGCGGGGGACTGGTCCGGAGTCGCCATGGCGCGGCAGGATAGCAGCGCGCGATTGCCGCGCGCTCGCGCGGCGCGCTAGCTTGCGCGCGTGGCGAAGCAGGCGAGCAGACCAGCCCTCGAGGGGAGCGCGCGCTTGGGTGGCCGTGCGCGCCTGCTCGCGTGGTACGCCCGAGAGCGCCGCGACTTGCCGTGGCGGCGCACGCGCGACCCGTTCGCGATCTGGATCAGCGAGGCGATGCTGCAGCAGACGCGCGTCGAGGCGGTGATCGGCTACTGGGAGCGTTTTCTCGCGCGTTTCCCCGACGTCCGCACGCTCGCGCAGGCGAGCGAACCCGACGTGCTCTCGGCGTGGAGCGGTCTGGGCTACTACCGTCGCGCGCGCGCGTTGCGCGCCGCGGCGCAGGCGATCGTCGAGCGCCACGGCGGCGAATTCCCGCGCGACGCCGAGCTCGTGCGCGAGCTCCCGGGCATCGGTCCGTACACCGCGGGCGCCGTGCTCTCGATCGCGTTCGACCTGCCCGAGCCGCTCGTCGACGGCAACGTGGCGCGCGTGTTCGCGCGCTGGTTCGCGCACGAGGCGGACGCGGCCGCGACGCAGAAGTGGGCTTGGGAGCGCGCGCGGGAACTCGTGCCTCGGCGCTCCGGCGCGGGCCTTTGGAATCAGGCGCTGATGGAGCTCGGCGCGACCGTCTGCACGCCGCAGCGGCCGCGCTGCGAGGCGTGTCCCGTGGCGCGCTCGTGCGCGGCGCTCGCGCAGGGCGCGGTGGCGCGCATTCCGCGGCCGAGAGTGCGGCCCGAGCCCATCGCCGTCGAACTCGTGGCGTGGGTCGTCGAGCGCCGTGGCGCGATCCTGATGGAGCAGCGAGCGGCGGAGGGCCGCATGGCCGGACTGTGGCAGTTGCCGACCGTGCAGGTCGCGCCCCTGCGCCCCGAGCTCTTCCCCGCGCGGCTGCTCGTCGAGCTCGAGCCGGGGCCGGAGCTCGGCGTCGAGCGGCACGCGATCACGCGCCATCGCATTCGCATGGTGGTGCGCCGCGGCGAGCTGGGGCGAGCGAGTCTGCCCGAGCGCCTGCGCTGGGTGCCGCGCGAGGAGACGCTGCGCATGCCGCTGACCGGAATGGCGCGCAAGTCGCTCGCGCGCGCCCTGCGGATCGGCAAGTGCGCTCCGGGCGGCTGAAACGCGCCTTGCTCCTTGGTAGTCTCGCCCGCGCCTTGGACGCGAAAACCAGCCAGCCCCAGCGCGCCGCTCCGCTCGTGCTCCCGTGGGAGGCGAGCGCGCAGCGCGAGAAGCTCTCGGCGCACGGCGTCACGATCGTCGTGCCCGTCTACAACGAGGAGAAGGGCGTCGCGGGCGTGATGGAGCGACTCTCGAAGCTCGACGTCGGCGCGCCGATCGAGGTGATCGCGGTCAACGACGGTTCGAAGGATCGCACGGCCGAGGTGCTCTCGGAGTGCGCCGCGCGCATCCCGAACCTGCGTGTCGTGACGCACCGCGTGAACCAAGGCTATGGCGCCGCGCTCAAGACGGGCTTCACGCACGCGCGCACCGAGGTCGTGGTGATCACCGACGCGGACGGCACGTATCCCGAGGACAAGATTCGCGATCTGCTCGATCAGATCGACGACGGGGCCGAGATGGCCGTCGGCTCGCGCACCGGCGCCGACGTTCACATTCCGCTCGTGCGCAAGCCCGCGAAGTGGTTCCTGAAGCAACTCGCGAGCTTCCTCGCCGGCACCGACATTCCCGACCTCAACAGCGGCCTGCGCGCGTTCCGACGCGAGCTCGTCCTCGAGTACCGCGCGATCCTGCCGCAGGGCTTCAGCTTCACCACGACGATCACGCTCGCGAGCCTCACCAACGGCCACCGCGTCGAGTACGTGCCCGTCAACTACGCCAAGCGCTCCGGCAGCTCCAAGATCCGCCCGATCCGCGACACGCTCGGCTTCACCGCGCTGATCATCCGCACGGTGCTCTACTTCAACCCGCTGAAGGTCTTCTACCCGGTCGCCTTCGCGCTGTTCCTGTGCCTGTGCGGCTTCCTCTACTACGACGTCTTCGTCGAGCAAAACCTCGGCGACAAGACCGTCTTCATGTTCGTCGCCTTCCTGCAAGTCCTCACCGTCGGCCTGCTCGCCGACCTGATCGAGAAGAAGTCGCGCCTGTAGCCGTCTGACGCGGGGCAGGGTGTGGCTCCCTGCCGCCGTGAGCCTAGAGTAGGGGACCTGCGCTCGAGGAGAGCCCCATGAAGAACCGACTGCTCGCTGCCACGTTGCTCGCGCTCGTTCCGATGGCGCTCGCTCCGATCGCGCTCGCTCCGATCACGGGCGCCAAGCCGCGCTCGAGCGTGGATCTTGGCGCGTTGGTGGCGGAACTCAAGCGCAGCCGCGACGAGGCGGAGCCGAAGCTCTTGGCGGAGCTCGGCGCGCTGCGCACGCGCGAGGCGGCGCTCGCGCTCGTCGAGCTCTACGACACGACGTTCGGCTCGATCTACATGCGGCGGGAGGCCGTGAAGGCGCTCGGCAGCTTCGACGGCGTGGCCGACGCGGAGCAGGCGGCGCTGCAAAAGCTCTCGGACGTCGCGACGGCGGGGGAAGAGCCCGAGCTGCGCGACATGGCGCTCGCGACGCTCGGCAACTGCAACCACCTCGGCAAGCACTTCTTGAAGGCGATCGTCGAGTCCGCCGCGGAGGACGACGTGCGCGCGCGCGCGATGGAGCGCGTGGTGCGCATGGCGGACGGCGGCGACCACGAGTTCTTCCAACGCGTGTTCGACGCTCCGATCGCCGACAAGGCCGCCGACAAGGATCAGGACAAGGACAGGGGCAAGGGCAAGGGGAAAAAGGACAAGGACGCGCAGCCCGAGCGCAAGGTGCACTCGGTGAAGTCGATCCGCGAGCTCGCGTTCGAGCAGCTCGCGCAGGGGCTCGACCTGCCGCGGCTTTACGCGCAGGCGCGCGAGAAGGAACGCGACAACGTCACGGAGCTGTGGGGGCTGCGGCGGCTCGCACTGCTCGAAATCGAGCGGCGCAAGGACAAGGGACTGCGCGACCTCGCGGAAACGATCTACGGCGACCAGACGGAGCGCGACTCGGTGCGCGTCGAGGCGATTCGCATCTTGGTCGAGGCCGACGGCGCGAAGATCGCGGCCACCTTGCTCGAGGATGGGCGCGGCAACGTCGACGTGATGCCGGAGCTGTTGCGGCAGGCGCTCGGAGATCACTTGGCGGCGCTGCGCGACGAGGCGACGGACAAGAAGCTCGTCAAGCAGGTCGGGAAGGGCAAGCTGCACGAACAACGCTTCGTGCTGCGCGCATTGCGCGGCTATCGCGACGAAAAACTGCTCAAGGCGCTCGCCAAGGAAGTGCTCGACGCGACCAAGAAGCCGCCTCCGAAGGGCAATGACCCCGAGTACAACGCGACGCGCGACCTCGTGTTGGCGACGCTCGCGACGCTCGGTGGCTCTCTCAGCAAGGTGATCGAGCCCGAGCTCGAGACGGTGGTGGGTGCGTGCAAGGATCAGGCCATCGTCGCTGGCGCGCTCGATGCGCTGACGGAGCTGCGCAAGGGCGACCTTGTGTGGACGAAGCGCTTGATTGGGCTCGCGGCGAGCCCGCAGGTCGAGGTGCGCAACGCGGCGCTGCTGCAGCTCGGACGGACGGGCGATCGCGCGCACGCCAAGGTGCTCGCGGCGGCGGTGTCGAGCAGCGACTGGTCGACGCGCTTCGCGGCGCTCGACGGGCTCGTCGCGCTGCGGGCGAGGGACGGCATCGGCGCGATCGTCGAGCAGATGCAGAAGGAGAGCGGGCTGATGCTCGTGCGCTTCGCCGACGCGCTGTGGCGTCTGTGCGGCAAGCCGTTTCGCACCTCGGCTCCGGCCAGGAAGGCGTGGTGGGACAAGGAAGGCGCGGGTTTCGAGCCGATCTCGCTCGCCGAGGTCGCGCGGCTCGAAGCCGAGGAGGAAATGCGGCGCCTGAAGCAGACGACGAAGTCGGCGCGGTTCTTCGGCATCCGCATCGTCTCCAAGCGCGTCATCTTCATCCTCGACGTGTCGGGCTCGATGTCGGAGACGCTGCGCAGCGAGTACACCGGCAAGCAGGGCACGCCGCGCATCGACGTCGCGAAGTCCGAGCTCGCCGCGTGCATCGACGCGCTCGAGCCCGAGAGCCTGTTCAACATCGTGGTGTTCTCGAGCGACGTCGACACGTGGCTCGACGGCGTGGCGCAGTCCAGCGGCGGCGACCGCGCGCAGGCCAAGCAGTTCGTCGCGGCGCTCGGCGCGGGTGGTGGCACCAACCTCTACGACTCGCTGCGCACGGCCTTCGCGGATCCCGACGTCGACACGATCTTCGTGCTGTCGGACGGCGAGCCGAGCGTGGGCGAGGTCACCGATCCCGAGCTGATCCGAGCGCGGGTCGCCGAGTGGAACGCCCATCGCCGCATCGTCATCCACACGATCGGCGTCGGCGGCACGTTCCAAGTCCTCGAGTGGCTCGCGGCCGACTCCGGCGGCTCGCACCGGAAGTTCCAGTGAGCGCGACGCAAGCGGGGGAAGCGGTCTCGGGAGGCTCGCGCTGGCTGCGCTTTGCGGCGTGGAGCCTCGTGGGCCTGTTGCTCGTGCTGGCGCTGTTCTACTTCGGCGGCGTCGACTGCGAGGAGCTCGCGGCGACGCTGGCGCGCCTTTCACCGGCGACCTTCGCACTCGCGTTGGGCGTTCACACCGCGATCTACATCGTGCGAGCGGAGCGCTTCCGGCTGCTCTTCCCCGCCGAGCATCGCCCACCGCGCGCGGCGCTGCTCGCCGTGACCTCCGCGCACAACTTGGCCGTGTACGTGCTGCCGGCGAAGACGGGCGAAGCGACGTTGCCGCTCTATCTCGCGCGCGCGTGCGGCGTTCCGGCTTCGGCGAGCATCGCGTCGTTGGTGGTGTCGCGGCTACTCGACCTCGCGGCGTTGTGCGCGTGCATGGGCGCGGTCACGGCGGCGTTGTGCCTGAGCGGACATTGGGATGGGCCGCGCGCCGCGGGCTGGGCGCTGGCCGCGGGGCTGCTGGCGGCGGGAGCGGCATTCGTCGCGCTCGCGGCGCGCGGCGAGCTGTTGCTCGCGCCGCTGCAGCGCCTGCTCGGAGCGCTGGGGCTGGGCGCGCGGATCGAGCGGCACGCCGAGTCGCTCGAGCGCGCGCTCCGCACGGCCGGGGACGCTCGCCTGCGCGCGGGTGCGCTGGGCCTTTCCTTCGCGGTCTGGCTGCTGATCTTCGCGTTCTACGGACTCCTCGCCCAAGGCTTCGGCCTGCCCGACGGCGTCGGTTTCCTGCACGCGAGCTTCGGCTCGAGCGTCGCCGTGCTGATGAACCTCGCTCCGATCAACTCCTTCGCGGGCTTCGGTACGCAGGAGGCGGGCTGGGTGCTGGGCTTTGGGTGGGTGGGCGTTCCGCCGGAGGCTTCGCTGCCCGGCGGCGTCGGCGTGCACCTCGTACAGCTTTTCGACACGCTGCTGTTCGGACTCGTCGGACACGCGCTGATGGGTCTGTGGCGCGGAGCGCGGCGAGCGTGCGCGCGCTAGAGTTCCCAAGGCCCCCGCCGTGTCCGCCTCCAACGCACTCGAACAGATCGAGCTCCACCGAGCGCTCGCCCCGCGCTACGCGTATCGCTACAGCTTCGAGTTCTCGCGCCTGTTTCAGGAGGACTGGCATCGCGAGATGCTGCGCCTGCTGCCCGAGAAGAGCGAGCGCGTGCTCGACCTCGGCTGCGGCACGGGCTTCTTCCTCGCGGAGCTCGAGGCGCTGCGGCCGGGCGCGATCGGGCTCGACATCAGCCACGCCATGCTGCGCGTGAGCGAGCAGTACGTGCCCGGCGCGCGACTGGTGACCGCGGACGCCGAGCGCCTGCCGTTCCGCGACGGGAGCTTCGACGCGATCTTCTGCAAGGGCAGCCTGCACCACACGCGCGATCACGTGCGGTTTCTCTCGAACTGCGCGCGCGCGCTGCGCTCGAACGGCGTGCTCATCATGAGCGAGCCCTGCAACGACAACTTCTTGATTCGCCTCGCGCGCGCGGCGATGTACCGCGTGTCGAAGCACTTCCATCCCGACGACGTGGGCTTCAAGAAGACCGAGCTCATCGGCTTGATGGAGCGCGCGGGCTTCGAGGTCAGCTCCTCGACGCGCTATGGCTTTCTCGCCTACATCTTCGCCGGTTTCCCCGATCACATCGGGATCTTGCGCGTTGTCCCCTGCAACGCGTGGATCGTGCGCCGCATGCTCGCGCTCGATCGCTGGATCTGCTCCACGCGCGCGCTGCGCATCCTGAGCTTTCAGGTCGTCGTCTCCGGACGCCCGCGCAGGTCATGAGCGGCGGGGCGAGTCGCAGTGGCGCGCGCTGGGCGCTTTTGGCGCTGCTGGCGCTCACGCTGCTCGCGTACCTGCCGGCGCTCTCGGCTGGCTTCACCAACTGGGACGACGACGGCTACGTGACGGAGAATGCAGCGCTGCGGCGCATGGATGTGCGGGCGCTGCTGATCGAGCCGTTCGAGGGCAACCACCATCCCCTGACGATGCTCTCGCTGGCCGCGAATCATCGCTGGAGCGGACTGGACCCGGGCTCGTACCACCTCGTGAACGTGCTGCTGCACCTCGCGTGTACGGCGCTGGTGTTCGTCTTCGTGGCTGGTTTGCTCGCGCGGCTCGGCAGGCCGCGCGCGCGCGGAGCTCGCAGCGCTCGTCACGTCGGCGATCTTCGCGTTGCACCCGATGCACGTCGAGTCCGTGGCGTGGGTGTCTGGCCGCAAGGATCCGCTCTATGCGCTGTTCTTCCTGCTCGCGCTGCTCGCGTACCTGCGGCACGGCGATCGTCCGCGTGCGGGCACGTTGCTCGCGACGCTCGTGCTCGGCGCGCTCTCGATGCTCTCGAAGCCGGCTGCCGTCGTGCTTCCGCTCGCTCTCCTGCTGATCGACTGGCTGCGCCAGCGCGAGTTGCGCGGACGATCGCTGTCCGAGAAAGTCCCCATCTTCCTCGTCGCGCTCGGAGTCGGTCTCGCGACCTTGCACGCGCAGCAGGCCGCGGGTGCGACCAGCGCGGAGAGTTCCGTGCCGTTCGCGCGCGCACCGCTGCACGCCTGCTACGGACTGATGATGTACCTCGTGCGCTTCGTCGCACCGTTCGATCTCGCTCCGTTCTATCCGTTGCCTGCGAGCACGGCAGACTTGCCCGCGGCGTATCTCGCCGCGCCGCTCGCCGCGCTCGCGCTGCTCATCTTCGCGTTCGCCCTCCACCGCCGCGGGCAGCGTGTCGCGCTCTTCGCGCTCGGTTTCTTCCTGCTGAACTTGGTGCTCGTGCTGCAAGTGAAGCAGGTCGGCGGCGCCGTCATGGCGGATCGCTACACGTACCTGCCGTATGTCGGCCTCGGACTGCTCGCGGCGCTGGCTCTCGAGCGCTGGACGCGTGAGCGGCGCGAGGGCGTGGCGCTCGTCAGCGTCGGAGCACTCATGCTGGCGCTCGCGCCTACAGTGTGGCGTCAAGCGAGCTATTGGCACGACAGCGCGACGCTGTGGGAGCGTGCGATCGCGGTGGCGCCGAGCGGCCGGGCCTACGCGAACCGAGGTCAGGTTCGTCAGCGCTCCGGCGACGCGGCAGGAGCGCTCGCCGACTGCGAGCGCGCGCTCGCGCTCGAGTCGGGCAACGTGGCAGCGCACGCCAATCGCGGAGTCCTGCTGTTGGAGCGCGGGGACGTCGATCTCGCGGGCGTGGCATTCGAGAGCGCGCTGGCTCGTGATCCGCGCAACGGTCCAGCTCTCGTCGGACGCGCGCTCGTGCGCCATCGACGCGGCGATCTCGTCGGTGCAATCGCGGACTGCGACGCGGCCGTGGCCGTGAATTCGGCTGATGCGATCGCACGCGGCAATCGCGCCGTCTTTCACCAGCAGCAGGGCGACATCGAGCGCGCGCGGACGGACTACGAAGCGGCGCTGCGCATCGATCCGACGCTCGAAGTTGCGCGTTTGGGGTTGGCGTCGCTGTCGGCGCCCGCGGCGAGCGCGCCGCGCTCGCTCGCGGAACTCGAGCTCGCGCTCGCGGCGAGTCCCGACGATGCGGCGCTGCGCAACGCGCGGGCCGCTCAGTTGCGCAACGTCGGACGGCTCGACGAGGCGCTCGCGGACGCGCAGCGAGCCGTGGACGGAAGACCGCGTGACGTGAGCTTTCGCGCTCTTTTGTGCGAGGTGCTGGTTCAGCGCGGGGAGTTCGCGCGCGCCGAGCCGGAGTGCCGACGCCTGCTCGAGCTCGACGCCAGCAATGGCGTGGCGTGCAACTTGCTCGGCGCGATCTGCATGCGACAGGGCCGCAACGAAGAGGCGCTCGAGATATTGGATCGCTCGCTCGCCGCGCGGCCGCGCGATGCGCAGACCCTGCAGAACCGCGCCATCGTGAATCTGCAGCTCCAGCGCATGCCGGAGGCTGTGCGCGACCTCGAGGTCTGTCTGGAAGTGGCACCCGAGAATCCGCCGCTGTGGTCGGACCTCGGTGCGCTGCGGATGCGCGTGGGCCAGCTTCCGGGAGCCGTCGAGGCCTTCACGCGCGCGATCGCGCTCGACAAGAATCCCACGCTGCGCATGAACCGTGCGCTCGCCCTGCTCGCGCTCGGGCGCACGGACGAGGCGCGAGTGGACGCCGAGGCCGCCTCGCGGGGCGGGGTGGCGCTGCCGCGAGAGCTCGAGGCGCTCGTCGCACCGCGCCCGCTGCGCTGAGCGCGCTCAGGCGCGGCGGCCTGCGACGCCTTCGACCGCGATGGCGTGGCGCCGCGGCAGCGCCGTGGTGATGCCCGGGCCAGGCACGAGCGTGCCCGCTTCGAGTGCGCCATCCTCGTCGTGACCACCGTCGTGGCGACGCTCGGCGCCGAGCAGGCCAGCGCCGACGAGGACCGGCTCGCGCGCGTCGCTCACGGTTGGTGGAACTCCGCGGACGATGGATTCGCGCCGGAGAGCACGTAGGCCGCGAGGTCGCGGAGCTCGTCTTCGTCGAGCACGTCGAGCAGGCCCGAAGGCATGCGCGACATCGGATAGGGTCGGCGGCGCTCGATCTCGGAGGCTGCTAGGTCGAGCGCGTCCTCTTGTGGCGGCAGGCGGCGCAGGGTTACGCCGTCGGCTTCGTCGCGCTCGATGCGGCCGACGAGCACTTCGCCGTCGGTGGTGAGGATTTCCGTGTCCTGATACTGGTCGCTGATCACCTTGGAGGGCTCGAGCAGCGCGTCGAGCCAGTCCGAGCGACTGAAGCGCGAGCCCGCGCCCGTGAGGTCCGGTCCCGTGCCGCCGCCCTCGCCGGCCATGCGATGGCACTCGATGCAGCGCGCCTTGGCGAAGCTCGCCCTGCCGCGCTCGAAGTCTCGCTGCACGAGCGGCGCACGCACGAATTCGGCCAAGTCCTCGCGCGTCCACGCCCGCACGAAGGTCGCGCTCGCCGCCGGCTTGGTCGCTGCGACGACCGCGGGAGCCTCGAGCAGTTCGCCGAGCATGTCGCGCGTCGCGTCGTCGAGTCGTGCCGCGCTCTGGCGGCGGATTTCGTCGATGTACTTCGCGAGGCTGTACCCGCCCTTGGCGGCGCTGCGCAGGCTCGCAAGGCCGCGGAACTGGCGCTGACGCAGCTCGCTCGTCCAGCCGACGTCGGCGACACGCAGACAGTAGGCGGCCCAGATGCGCTCTTGCTGCGCAGCGTTGCTCTCGAGCACGTCGAGCGCGGGAACGATGGCGCGCGGCGAGTCGAGCTCGACCAGAAGCTGCAGCAACTCCCGGTCGAGCGCGCTCGAACCGCTGGGGTAGCGCGACTCGAAGCGCTCGGCCATCGAGCGCGCGGCGAGCTCGTCGAGCTTCAAGCGCATCGCCGCGAGGTGGTTCGCGCGCACGATCGCGAGCTGGTCCGCCTCCGTCGCGCCATCGAACTCCAGCCGCGCCAGTTGCCGCACGACGAGCGTGCGCGCAACGTCACCGCCCACGTGCGCGAGCGCGATGGCGAACTGCACCCTGCCCGAGTCCGTCGCGGGCTCGTGGTGAATCCACGTCTCGAGCGGACGCTGCTCGAGCGCGATGCGCGCGGCGTGCGCGACGAAGCGATCGGCGGCATCGAGTGCCTCCAAAACGTCGGAGCTCACGCCGCCCGCGCCGCCCGCGCCGCCCGCGCCGCCCGCGCCGCC
>VGZD01000015.1 GCA_016872715.1 Planctomycetota bacterium | reverse complement strand
CGTGCTATTCGGAGCGCTGCGCATGCGACAACTCCGCAGCCGTAGTCTCTGCGTCGCCGCCGCGGTGCTTGCCCTCGCGCCCACCCAGTGCTGCTGCGGCCTCGGCATCGCCGTGGGTATCTGGGCGCTCGTCGTCCTCAACCGCGCGGACGTGCGCCAGTCCTTCAGCGAGAGCTGAGCCGCGCGGCGCGCGTGAGAGCGCGGCGTGCGCGGCGGGGAACGCCGCGTGTTGGATCGTCGGCGCGCGCGATGGAGCGCCTCACGATTTGGCGCCTCACGATTGGGCGCCTCACGATTTGGTGCGATGCAATTTGGTTGGCGCCACGCGATGGAGCGCCACGCGATGGAGCACCGCACGGGGCCGGGCGCCCTTGGCGGCGACCGACCCCGTGCAGTTCCCTCCGTCCGTCCGCGAGCTAGCGCTCGGGGAGTTTTCTCGACCTCAAGGAACGAGCGTGAATTCCAGCCCGTTCGAGAGGTTGGTGGTCTTGGGGGCCGGCGGGTCGCGGAACCAACCCTGAGCCTGCACGATGGCGCCCGCGCTGAACGGTGCGCCGAGCGCGGTCGGCGTGGCGCTCAGGAACGCGAGCCAGTCCCTCGAGAGCGTGCCATCGCAGTTTCCGGCGGTGCCGCCGGTGTCCTGCGCAGCCATGCGCTGGGTCGGGGACTTCACGCACAGGAAGCTCGTGCCGCCGACACCCCACGCAGACGCGGCGCGCCCCGAGATGCCGTAGAAGATCAGGCCCTGCTTCTGGCCCTCGACATTGGAGACGACGAGCGTGAAGCCCGAGCTGGCGGCGACGCTGGCGGTGCCGTTCGCGCTGATCGCGGGGACGCAGCCGTTGGTGGTCGTGCCCGCCGTGCAATAGGGCGTGACGACGATCGGCGGAACGTCGCGGATTTGGAAGGCAGTGATGTGCGGGCGCAGCGTGTTGGTCGCGACCGGATGCGAGCCTTGCTCGATCAGGTACAGCGGGCTGGTCGACGAGCGAGTGAACGTACCGACGATGTGTTGGCCGAAGATCGTGTCACCCGCGCCCGAGAAGTTGTTGGGATCGGCGTCGAGGCCGAGCGAGATCGGCCCCTGCGTGAGCGAGCCGAGGTTGGTGACGTTGCCGCTCGTCAGCGTGGCGACGCCGACGGCGGAGCTGAACGACATGCGACGATCGTTGACCGCCGTGGTGCCCCCGCCAGGACGCTGATCACAAAACCAGATCTGAATCTCGTAGGTCTTGCCTTGGACGAGCGTTCCGAGCGTGTCGAGGCGAATGCCGCCCCAATTCGACGGGTTGGTGAGGGTGGTTTCGCCCGTGGCGCGGGCGGCGCCGAGCAGTTGGTCGTAGCCCGTGTCGCCGGTGGTCGAGCCGTTGAGCGCGCTCGTGCTCGCGTTGGTCCAACCCGACGGAGCGAACGCGGCGAACGTGACCCCGCCCACCGTCGGCGAATAGGTCGGGCTCGAGGCGTTGCAGTTGCGCGCGGTGACGAGCGTGCCGTTGGTGCGAACGTCGGACGGCGCGACGACATCCTGCGGGGCGGCCCAGGTGATGACGTCGGCGCGAGCGGCGCTGGCGAGGCCCATGGCAGCCATGGCCGAAAGAAGGGCGGTGCGTGCGTTCATGAAACGATCCTGCTTGGAAGTTCTGGGGGTGAGATTCGTCCGTCCGCGCCCGTGAGTCCGTGGCCGCGTCGTGAACGTCGAGAGCGCCGATCGCGCCAGCGCGTTCCCAAAATTCCCCCGCCCGCTCCCGAAATCGACCGCCACCGGACGCAACCGACCCACTCCGCTTGGGGGCGGTGGGAGGAGCGGGGCGGGCGCTCCCGTCGGGGAGCGCGGGCCCGCAGGCGAGGGCGTCGCGGGCCAGAACGTCGCGGGCCAGAACGTCAGGGGGCCAGAACGTCAGGGGGCCAGAACGTCGCGGGCGCGAGATTCGGCGCGGGGTCAGTCGTCGCCTTGCAGCAAGCCGCCCAAGAGGCCGCCCTGCTCGGTGCGGCCGCCGGAGGCGGCCATCATGCGGGTGGCGAGGCGGGAGAAGGGCAGGGTCTGGAGCCAGACGCGGCCGGGGCCGCGCAGGACGGCGAAGAACAGGCCTTCGCCGCCGAACAGGAAGCTCTTCACGCCGCGCACCATCTGGATGTCGTAGTCGACGGCCTCGTCCATGGCGACGATGCAGCCGGTGTCGACGCGCAACATCTCGCCCGCGGCGAGGCGGCGCTCGACGACGGAGCCCGAGGCGTGGATGAAGGCGGTGCCGCGGCCTTCGAGGCGCTGCAGCATGAAGCCTTCGCCGCCGAACAGGCCGGCGCCGAAGCGGCGCGTGAAG
This sequence comes from Planctomycetota bacterium, assembly GCA_016872715.1. Classification (GTDB taxonomy): domain Bacteria; phylum Planctomycetota; class UBA1135; order UBA1135; genus F1-120-MAGs118. Next base: position 44,596 of record VGZD01000015.1, on the reverse strand, counting down.
GCGACGGAGATCTGCACGTCGGTGGTCGAGCACAGGTACGAATCGCGCTGGCACAGGAGCGTGCCCTGCGAGAGGTCCATCGGCAGCACCTTGCCGGGATAGGGCGCGGCGAAGGCGACGGTCGCGGGGCGGCCGCCTTGGTTCGTGAAGGTCGTCACGAAGAAACTCTCGCCGCCGATCATGCGCTTGAGGCCGGAGAGCAGGCCGCCGCCGGTCGAGGTTTCCATCTCGATCCCCTGCTCCATCCACACGAACGCGCCGGGCTCGGCGCGCACGGCGTCGTTCTGAGGCAAGGTCACTTGGACGTACTGAAAGTCGTCGCCGTCGATGCGGTAGTCGAGCGTGGTGTTCATGGGATCGGGGGCGCGCGCAGCGCCGCATGGGTGCTCAATCTACTGCGGGAAGGCGTTGGCGTTACCAGTGCCGTGCATGCGACCGAGCGCGGGAGCGCGGCGAGAGGCCCGAGACGGACTGTGTTCGCTCGGCCGCGCTGGGGATTCAGCGCACGAGCAACTCGAGCAGCTCTCGCTCGGGACCCTGCACGCCGACGTCGTCGAACTCGCGCGTGCGCGGACCGGTTTCGTCGAACACGCTGATGCGGCAACGCAGGAAGTCGGCACCGGTGGCGGAGCGCGGCTGGGTGAGGGACTTCAGCGCGCGCGCCGCGTCGACGAGGCGTTCGGCCTCGGCGAGGCTGAGCATGCGGTAGGTGCGAGCGGGGTCGCGCGGCGGGCTCGTCCACTCGTCGACCACGACGCCGCTGGGATACACGCGCAGCGACTCGTCGATTCCGGCGAGGCCGCCGCGGCGGCGCAGCTCGAGGTAGGGACGCGCGGGCAGCACTTCGAATTCGAAGCGCTCGTCGGGCCGCACGAAACGCTCGAGGCGCAGCTTGTAGCGACCGGGCATCAACCCGCGAATGCGCGCCACGGCGCTGAAATCCCGCGTTGCGATCGTCTGCGCCGTCCCCTGCGGCGGCGGCGCGGAAACGGGCGTGAGCACGAGCAAGCCGGGCTCTTCGCTGTCGCGGGCGAGCTCGAAGCCGACGAACATCCAGTTGGGCGTGGCGTGGTGACCGTCCACGCGCACTTCGAGCGTCTCGCCCCAGTGAATCGAGCGCGGCAGCGTGCAGGAATCGGGCAGACCGACTTGCAGACCCGGCTTGCCGACGCGCGACGCGGGCGGCTCGGCCCACGGCTCGCTCAGCTCGCCGAGCGTGCGGCTCAGTGCGCCGCGCGCGAGGTCGACGAAGCGTTCTTCGCCACGGTTGGTGACCAGCGCGAGAAAAACCTGCGGCCCGGCGGACGTCTCGCCCCAGCGCAGCGCGGGCGGAACGTCGGACGCGAGCCACGCGCCGTCCGCGCGACGGTCGGCGCGACCGCGATCGAGGTCGAGCAGGGCGGCGGAAAACTCGGCCTGACGCTCGCCCGTGCGCCAGATGCTGACGAGGTCGCGCGACTCTCCGTACTCGCGATCGACGCTGACGAACGCGAGGCCGTCGTCGGAGAGCAGGTGCCAGCGCGGCGTCGCGCGGTGCGGGTAGCTCGCACTCCAACGCGCCGCGCCACTCTCGAGCGAGGGGTTGGGATGCACGCTGAGCGTCCAGCGCGCGAGCGCGTCCGGCACGCGCTCCTGACCCTTCGCACGCGCGATTTCGGCACGAAAATGGCCGCTCGCGGACACGACGGTCAGCGGTTCGAGCCGCGCCGCGGGCTGCTGCTGCGCGCCGAGAAGAGCGAGCGCGAACGCGAGCACGGGTCTAGTCCTGCTCCTTGTCCTTGAGCTTGTCGTTGGCGGCCTTGAACAGATCGTCGAGCCGCGAGCGCTTCTCGCGCTCCTTGGCGAGCAAGTCGTCGAGCCGCCCGGGCGCCTCGTCCGTGCGCGACTTCACGCGACCGAGCGCGTCGCCCCAGTCCTTCTCGCTGACCTTGGGCTTGCCGGTGATGTCGAGCTCCTCCGGTCGGCGCGCGCGCAGAACGGTCTGCGTGCGCACGTCGATCACGAGGCGGGATGAGCAGCAGGGACAGGCGATGTCGATCTCTTTGGTTTCCATGGCGGTGCGTGCGCGTTGCTCGCGCCGCACTCCATCATGACGTCGCGCGCCGCGAGAGTCAGTCGTGGAGCGCGCGAGCGCCGCGTCGAACCGGCGCGAGTCAGTAGCGACGGAACGGGCCGACGTAGGGCGAGCCGTAGGGTGGCGGGCAGCCTCGATACGGGAAGCCACCCCACGCACCGACTCCCCAACCGAACGAAGAATACGGACCGTAGCCGTAGCCAAATCCGTAGTAGGCGGTGCGCTCGAAGTTGGCGCTGAACACCTTGCGGCGCTCGGCGTAACACAGCGTGAGCCGCAGATTGAGGCCGGACCAGTCGAGATCGGCGAAACGCTTGCCAGCGGGCAGGGCGAACGAGGCCGCGAGCTCACACACGCCGCCGGAGGCGATCGGCTCGGGGAGCGGCGGCACGAGCTCGCTCGCTGGCAGCGTCACGAGATCGGCGGTCGAGAGCGCCAGCGAGCCCGCGTCGAGCGCGAACGGCAGCGCGCCGGAATTCTCAAGGCGCATCAGCACCTCGACCTGCGCCGGACGCGCGCGCTCGCTGTCCGCGCGGCGCACGCCGCGCACCGTGAACAACGCTAGGCCTTCGAATCCCGCGACGCCGTCGTCTTCGAGCTTCACCTCCGCAGGCGAGGGGGCGAAGCGCGCGTCGTGGAAGGTCGAGCAGGCCGCGAGGCACGCGGAGAGCAACGCGAGCCATTGCAATCGCAGTGCCCGCGATGGGCGCGAGCTCGATTTCATGGGGTGCGGAGAGCGGCGGCGAGATTTCGATGAGAAATGAAATTCCACCGGCAATTTCAGGGTCTTTTCCATGGGAGCGCGCCGCACGGTCATGGCAGCGGCGCGGGCAATTGGCGGCGGCGCACGATTCCGGCCAGGGCCGCGACCCACCGTGCGTCGTCGTTCAAGCAGGGCACGACGGTCCAGTCCTGACCGCCCGCCGCGCGAAATTTGTGGCCGAGCTCCAATCGGACCTCCTCGAGGGTTTCGAGGCAGTCGGTGGTGAAGGCCGGGCAGACGGCGACCACGCGCCTGTGGCGTTGGGCGAGCGTCGGGACGACGTCGGCGGCGTAGGGGCGCAGCCATTCCTCGCGGCCGAAACGCGACTGGTAGACCTGCGTCCAGCGCTCCTTCGGCAGATCGAGCGCCTTGGCGAGGGCCGCGGCCGTGCGCTCGCAGTGCTCGCGGTAAGGGTCGCCCGCCGCGATGGTGCGCAGCGGGAGGCCGTGGAAGCTGAAGACGTAGTGGTCGACGTCGGAATCCTGCACGCGCGAGCGCACGCTGTGCGCGAGGGCGGCGACGTACTCGGGGTCGTCGAAGAACGCGCTGACGACGAGCGGCTCGCGCTCCCCGCGGCGGCTGCGCAGGGCGCGCACGGCGTCGATCACGGTGCCGGAGGTCGTGCAGCTGTACTGCGGAAACATGGGGACGAGCACGAGGTCGCGGCAGTCGGCCACCTTCAGGCGCTCGAGGGCCGCTGCGATGCTCGGGTTGCCGTAGCGCATGCCGACCTCGACGCGGTAGCCGTCGCCGAGCTCGCGTTGCAGACCGCCTCCGAGGGCCGCGGAGAGCGTGATCAGCGGCGAGCCTTCGGGGGTCCAGACCTTGCGGTACAGCGCGGCGCTCTTGGGGCCGCGCAGCGGGAGGACGATCCCGTGGAGCAGCGGCAACCACAGCCAGCGCGGCAGGCGCACGACGCCCGGGTCGCCGAGGAATTCGGCGAGATAGCGGCGCACGGCCGCGGTCTCCGGCGCGTCCGGAGAGCCGACATTCACGAGCAGCACGCCGATCGGAGGCATTGGTAGAGCCTAGCAGCCGCAGCGACCGGCTCTCAGGGGCCGCTCCCCACCCCAACCCGTGGCCGGACGAGGGTTGCGAGTGCCGACCGCGGGAACCGAGCGCGGCGGCCGGGGCACGACGAAAATCGCGCGCTCGTGACAGAGTGGTGACAGATCCACGGCCGCCTCGGCGTACCTTTCTGGCGCCATGGAACGGATCGGAATCGTAGGACTGTCGTTGCAGGAGACGGACGTCGCGGGGCTCGAGCGCCTGCAGCGGCCGGAGCCGGAGCGCTTCGAGCTGTGCGCGCGAGAGCTCGCCGACGTGCTCGGCGCGAGCGAGCTGGTGCTGCTCACGACCTGCAACCGCGTCGAGGTCATCTTCGCCCGCGAGCTCGGCCACCTGCCGGAGGCCGCCGACCGCGAGGCCGTCGCGCGTCGGCTCGCTCTCGCCGAGAACGACCCCGTGCGCGAGCGCATGCACGTGCACACGGCCGCGAGCGCGGTGCGCCACTTGTTTCGCGTCGCATGCTCGCTCGATTCCGTCGTGCTCGGCGAAGATCAGATTCTCGCGCAGGTGCGCGACGCGTTCGCGCGTTGCGAGCGCGCGGGGCTCGTCGGTCGGCTGCTCGGTGGGCTGTTCGAGCACGCCTTCCAGATCGGCAAGCAGGTGCGCACCGAGACCGAGCTCTCGCGCATCCCCGTATCGGTGGTGAGCATCGGACTCGAGGAGATCGCGCGCCACTTCGCCGAGGCGATGCCGCGCGTGGCGCTGGTGGGCGCGGGCGCGATGGCCGAGCTGGTGGTCAAGAACGCGGCCGATCACGGCGTGAAGATCGCCTCGATCGCCAACCGAACGCTGCCGCGGGCGCAGCGGCTCGCGAACCTGTGCGGCGCGGAGGCGCTCACCCTCGACGACTTGCTCGCGCGCCGCGGCGGCTTCGACGTGATCGTCAGCGCGACTTCGATGCCCGGCTACGTCTTCGACCGCGAGAGCCTGCTCGCATTCGCGCGGCGCACGCCCCTCGGACGAGCGCTGCTCGCCGTCGACCTCGCCGTGCCGCGCGACATCGAGCCCGTCGCTGCGCCGCAGATCGAAGTGCTCGACATGGAGCGACTGCGCGCCGCGGCGGAGGGCAACCGCGCGCTGCGCGCGGCGGCGGCCGCGCAGGCCGAGGCGCTGATCGAGCACAAGCTCGTGGCCTTCACGCGACGCTCGACACAGTCGGCGCTGAACGAGACGATTGCCGAGATGCGCAGCGAGTCACAGAGCGTGTTCGAGAAGGAGCTCGCCGGGCTCTTCACGGGGAAGTTGGCGCACCTCCCGGCCGAAGACCGCCGCGCGATCGAGCACTGGGCGCGCACGGCCTTCGGACGCGTGTCGCACGTGCCGATCAGCGCGATCAAGCGGCTCGCGAGCGACAAGGCGCTGTTCGGCAACGGCCAAGGCACGGAGGGCGCGGCGTGAAGGTGCGCATCGGAACGCGGGGATCGGAGCTGGCGCTGTGGCAGGCGCAGCACGTGAAAGCGGCGCTCGAGCGCGCGGGCGCGCAGGTCGACATCCTCGTGCTCAAGACCAAGGGCGACCTGATCGACAACGTGCCGCTCTCGAAGGTCGAAGGCAAGGCGTTCTTCACGGCGGAGATCGAGCGCGCGCTGCTCGACGGCGAGGTCGACGTCGCCGTGCACAGCCACAAGGACCTGCCGACGGAGTTGACGAAGGGCCTCGTGATCGCGGCCGTGCCGCCGCGCGCGACGCACTGCGAGCGACTGCTCGTGCGCCCGGACGCACACGATCCGCGGGCGCCGTTCCTGCCGCTCAAGCGCGGGGCGCGCGTGGGAACGAGCGCGCCGCGGCGGCTCGAGCAGCTCAAGACGCTGCGGCCCGACCTGCAGGTGCTCGACCTGCGCGGCAACGTGCCCACGCGCGTGCGCAAGGCGCGCGAGGGCGCGTACGACGCGGTGGTGCTCGCCGCGGCGGGTCTCGATCGCCTGCAACTCTCGACCGAGGGGCTGGTGGCCGTCGATCTTGCGATCGAGCTGTTCGTTCCATCCCCCGCGCAAGGCGCGCTCGCGGTGCAGGTGCGCGCGGACGACCGCGCCGTGTTCGAGCTGTGCCGCGGCGCGCTGCACGACGAGGCGACCGAGCGCGCGATCGCGGCCGAGCGCTCGCTGCTCTCGGGCGCTGGCGGCGGCTGCAGTTTGCCGCTCGCGGCGGCGGTTTCGCGCGCGGAAGGCGCGGACGGCTTCGTGGCGCACGGCTTCCTCGGCGCTGGCCATCCGATCGCAGCCGCGCACGCGCGCTGGGTCGTTGCGCGCGGCGCCTCGCCCGAGGCCGCGATGCAGACCGTGCTCAGCGAGCTCGTGTCCGCGCGCGCCACGCGCGTCGGTCCGCTCGGCGGTCTTTCGATCGCCCTCGCGGGCTCCGCGCACGATGGCTCCGTGCTCGGCGAACGACTCGCCGCGCTCGGCGCGGACGTGCGCACGGAACGCGTGATCGAACTCGAGCCGATCGCCGGCGCGGATCTCGACGCGTTTCTCGCCAGCGCGCGCGGCGGCGACGTCGTGGCGCTCACGAGCCGACAGGCGGCGCACCTGCTCGCCGGGCGCAAGGTCGCCGCGGGCGTGCGCTTCGCCGCCGTCGGGCGCGCGAGCGCGCGCGAACTCGCGAGCGGCGGCTTCGAAGTGTCGTGGACCGGCGAGAGCGGCGCGCGCGAGCTCGCGAGCCGCATCAGCGTGGCGGCGGGCGCTCGCGTGCTGTGGCCCTGCGCGCAGGATGCGCTGCCCGAGCTCGCCGAGGCATTGAGCGAGCGCGGCATCGCGCTCGAACGGCTCGCGATCTACCGCACGAAGCTCGTGCGCGACCTGCGCCTCGATCCCGAGGTCAGCGTGCGCGTCTACATGAGCCCGTCCGCCGTCGCGGCCGCCCTCGAGTGGGAGCGCGCGCACTCCGGGCGCGCGACCGTGCGCTTCGCGCTCGGCTCGACGACGGCCGCGGCGCTCGAATCCGCCGGTCTCGACGCCGTGCGGTCGGCCTGCACCGCCCATCCGATCACCGAGGAGCTCGTCGCAGGGCTCTACCACCTCGTCCGTTCCAAGGTCACGCACGCATGAAGATCCGCCCCCGTCGACTTCGCACCACGGCTCTCCTGCGCGAGGCCGTCGCCGAGACTCAGTTCCGCGTCGCGCAGCTCGTCCAGCCGCACTTCGTGATCGAAGGCAACAACGACGTGCAGGCGATCTCGTCGATGCCCGGCATCGAGCGCATGGGCATCGCGCGCCTCGTCGAGCGCGTGGGCCGCGATCTCGAGCTCGGCCTCACGAACGTGCTGCTGTTCGGCCTGACCCAACACAAGGACCTGCGCGGTGCGAGCGCGACCGATGCGAACGGACTCGTGCCCCGCGCCGTGCGAGCACTGCGCGAACGCCACGGCGAGCGTCTGACGATCATGACCGACGTGTGCCTGTGTGGATCGCTCGAGCACGGCCACTGCGGAGTCCTGAAGGACGGCAAGATCCTCAACGACGAGACGCTGCCGATCCTCTCGGCCATGGCGCTCGCGCACGCGCGCGCCGGAGCCGACGTCGTCGCTCCGAGCGACATGATGGACGGGCGCGTGGCCGCGATTCGCTCGACGCTCGATGCGAGCGGTCACCTCGACACGGCGCTCATGAGCTACTCGACCAAGTTCGCGTCGGCCTTCTACGGGCCGTTCCGCGAGGCCGCGGACAGCGCTCCGAAGTCCGGCGATCGCAAGAGCTACCAGATGGATCACCGCAACGCGCGCGAGGCGCTGCGCGAGAGCCTGCTCGACGAGCAGGAGGGCGCCGACATCCTGATGGTGAAGCCCGCGCTCTCGTACCTCGACGTGATTCGCACGATCAAGGACCGCACGCTCGTGCCGCTCGCCGCCTACAACGTCTCGGGCGAATACTCGATGGTGAAGGCCGCCGCGGCCAACGGCTGGGTCGACGAGAAGCTCGTGGTGCGTGAGATCCTGAACTCCATGTTCCGCGCCGGTGCGGATCTGGTGATCAGCTACCACGGTCGCGAGGCGCGCGAGAAGGGCTGGATCTGATGCATCCGCTGCTCGAGCGGGCGAAGAAGGTCATGCCCGGCGGGGTGTCGAGCCCCGTGCGCGCGTTCCTCGCCGTGGGCGGAGAGCCGCCGATCGTCGCTCACGCTCGCGGCGCGGAAATCACCGACGTCGACGGCAAGGTCTACACCGATCTCGTCGGCTCGTGGGGGCCGATGATCCTCGGTCACTCGCATCCCGCGGTGGTCGAGGCGATCGCGCGCGCGGCGCGCGAGGGCCTGTCCTTCGGCGCGACGTGCGAACGCGAAGTGAGGCTCGCGGAAGCGGTGCTGAGCCGCTTTCCGTGGGCCGACAAGCTGCGCTTCGTCTCGACGGGCACCGAGGCGGTGATGAGCGCGGTGCGACTCGCGCGCGGAGCGACGGGTCGCTCGCGCATCGTCAAGTTCGAGGCCTGCTATCACGGCCACGCCGACAGCCTGCTCGTCAAGGGCGGCTCGGGTCTGGCGACGCTCGGCATTCCCTCGTCCGCGGGCGTGCCGCCCGCGCTCGCAGAGCTCACCGAAGTGCTGCCGCTCGACGACGAGCGGGCGGCTGACGCGCTGTTCGCAGAACGCGGTCGCGAAATCGCGTGCGTGATCATCGAGCCGCTGCCCGCGAACTCGGGCCTGCTCGTGCAGCGCCGTTCGTTCCTCGAGCACCTGCGCAAGCTCTCGCGCGAGCACGGCGCGCTGCTCATCTTCGACGAGGTCATCAGCGGTTTGCGGGTCGCCCGAGGCGGCATGACCGAGATCACCGGCATCGAGCCGGACATCGTCACGCTCGGCAAGATCGTCGGCGGCGGCATGCCGGTCGGCGCGTACCTCGCCAAGGACGCGCTGATGACGCAGGTCGCGCCGCTCGGTCCCGTGTATCAGGCCGGCACCCTGTCGGGGAATCCCGTGGCGATGGCGGCGGGGCTCGCCACGCTCGAGCTGCTCGAGGATCCGCAGGTCTATCGAGAGCTCGACGCGCGCGGGACGATGCTCGCGCGCGGCTTCGAGCGCGCGCTCGAGCGCTTCGACGTCACCGGCACCGTCGCGCGCGTGGGCTCGATCCTGTGGCTCAGCCTGCAGGCAGGTCCGCCGCCACGCGCGTGGCAAGCGGTCGATCCGCGCGGCGCGAGGCTGTATGGCCGGATTCACCGCCACGCGATGCGCAACGGCCTGTGGATGGCGCCTTCGGCCTACGAGGTCGCGTTCGTCTCGCTCGCGCACGGCGCGGAGCACATCGAGCGCGCGACGCGCGCCTTCGAGAGCGCCCTCGAAGCGGCGCGCGAGGAAGGCTGAAGTGCACCCCGCCCGCCGCAAGCTGTATTCGTACGTCGCGATCGTCGCGCTGTACTTGCTCGTGTTCGGGTGGTGGATGTTCTTCTTCGCGCACCAGAGCGACTTCCTGCTCCGGCGCGTCGCCCAGCGCGGCGTCGAGGTGAGCCCACAAGTCACGCAGGCGCTGCGCACGGCGACGGAAGAGAGCATGCGCATGTTCGTGTTCGAGGGCGCCTTCCTCGGACTGCTGCTCCTCGCGAGCGTCGTTCTCGTCGTGCGCTCGCTGCAGAAGGAACTCGCGGTGCATCGCCAGCAGCGAAACTTCCTGTCTGCCGTGACGCACGAACTCAAGAGTCCGATCGCTTCGGCCAAGCTGTACGTCGAGAGCCTGCAACTCGGGCGAGCGGAGGGCGACAAGCGCGAACGCTACCTCGCGCACGCTCATCAGGACCTCGAGCGCTTGCAGACGATGGTCGAGAGCCTGCTCGTGTCGGCGCGCATGACGACCACGGGCCCCGACGTGCGAGTGCAGGCTCTCGATCTCGCCGCCCAGACGCGCGAGATCGCGGCCGAGCTCGCGCACGACGCGCAGACGGCGTCGGCCGTGCTCGAGATCTCGGCGCCGCAGACGCTGTTCGCACGCGCGGATTCCGCCGCGTTGCGCACGATCCTGCGCAACCTCGTCTCCAACGCCGTGAAGTACGCCGGGCCCGCGCCGCGCGTCGCGGTCGAGCTGCGCCGCGAGCAGCGGCGCGCCGTGTTGCGCGTGCGCGATTGGGGTCCGGGACTCGGGGGTGCCGATCCGCGGCGGGTTTTCGACGCCTTCGTGCGCGGCGGCGATGAGAACGTGCGCACGCAGCCGGGCGTCGGACTGGGCCTATTCCTCGTGTCCGAGCTCGCCCGCGCGCAGGGTGGCGAGGCGCGCGCTCTCACGCAGCTCGATGGCGGTGGCTTCGCTGTCGAAGTCGCGCTGCCCGTGGCGGAGAAGGAACAAGCGACGTGAGCTCCACGAAGCTGGTGGTGGTCGAAGACGAAGCGCACCTCGCCGAGGTGATCGCCGACAATCTGGAACTCGAAGGCTACGCCGTCGAGGTCGTGACCGACGGCCTGAGCGCGCTCGCCCGGCTGCGCCGCGAACCCCTGCCCGCGCTCGTGCTGCTCGACGTGATGTTGCCGGGGCTGGACGGGTTCACGATCTGCGAGACGCTGCGCAAGGAAGGGCGCAACGTTCCGATCCTGTTCCTGACCGCCCGCAGCGGACCCGACGAGCGCGTGCGCGGACTCGAGCTCGGTGGCGACGACTTCCTCGGCAAGCCGTTCAACCTGCGCGAGCTGATCCTGCGCGTGCGCGCGATCCTCAAGCGCTCGACGTGGTACGCCGGGCCTTCTCCCGCCGGAGATGTCCTCATGCTCGGCAGCGCGCGCGTGAACTTCAGGAGCTTCGTGGCGAGCGTCAACGGCCGCGACATCCAGCTCTCCGAGAAGGAGACGATGATCCTGCGCTGCCTCGCCGAGCGGCCCGGCGAAGTGATCGCGCGCACCGAGATCCTCGATCGCGTGTGGGGCTACGACGCGTTCCCCACCGAGCGCACGATCGACAACTTCATCGTCCGCCTGCGGCGGCTCCTCGAGCCCGATCCACAGTCGCCCCGCTACATCCACACGGTCCGTGGCACCGGATACCGACTCACACCATGAAGCCCCAAGATCGACTGTTGATGCGCGCGCTGCGGCGCGAGACGACCGAGCGCGCGCCCGTGTGGCTCATGCGCCAAGCGGGCCGCTACCTGCCGGAGTACCGCGCCGTGCGCAAGGAAGCCGGTGGATTCATGGAGATGATCCGTGAGCCGCGCTACGCCGCCGAAGTCACCATCCAACCGATCCGCCGCTTCGGCATGGACGCGGCCATCCTGTTCAGCGACATCCTCGTGCCGCTCGAAGCGATGGGCATGAAGCTCATCTTCGACGACCACGGACCGTCGCTGCCCGTGCCCGTGCGCGATCGCGCCGCCATCGACGGCCTGCGTGTCGTCGAGCCCGCGGCGACGATGCCGTTCGTCGGCGAGGCGCTGAAGCTCACGCGCGCTGGCCTGCCGGACGAAACCGCGTTGCTCGGCTTCTGCGGCGCGCCCTTCACGCTCGCGTCCTACGCCATCGAAGGCGGCACGTCGAAGCAGTTCAGCTACCTCCGCAAGCTGATGTACCTCGACTTCGCGACGTTCTCGATCCTGATGGACAAGCTCGCGGAGGAAGTGATCGCGCACCTGCGCTATCAGGTCGCGAGCGGCGCCGACGCGGTCGTGTTGTTCGACACGTGGGCCGGATCGCTGACGCGCGCCGACTACCAGCGCTACGCCGCGCCGTGGACCAAGCGCGTGGTCGACGGACTCGCGGGGGTCGCTCCCCGCGTGATCTTCGCCGGAGAATCCGGCCACTTCCTCGACGACCTGCTCGCCATGGGCGCCGAGGGCGTGGCTCTCGATCACCGCACGTCGCTCTCCGCCGCCTTCGACCGCGCCGCGGGTCGCTGCGCGCTGCAGGGCAACTTCGATCCGGCGGCGCTGTTCGCCTCGCCGCAGGAAGTGCAGCGCCGCACGCACGCGCTGCTCGATGAAGTGGCGGGTCGGCCCGGCCACGTGCTCAATCTCGGCCACGGAGTGTTCAAGGACACGGACCCCGAGAGCGTCGGCGCCTTCGTGCGCGCGGCCAAGGAGCGCGCGAGATGAACGTCGCGGAGCTGCGCGTCGACGAGGAACTCGTCCTGCGCATGTCGGGTGCGGGTCCGCGCTACACGTCGTACCCCACCGTGCCGGAGTGGCACGCGTTCGACGACGCCGACGCGCGCGCCGCGCTCGTGCGCGCCTCGACCAAGCCCGACGAGCCGCTGTGCGTCTACGTGCACCTGCCGTTCTGCGCGCGCATGTGCTTGTTCTGCGGCTGCACGGTCGAGATCACTCGCCGCCAAGGCAAGGTCGACAGCTACCTCGCCGCGATCGAGAAGGAAGTCGCGATGACCTGCGAGCTGCTCGGCTCGCGCCGCAGGGTCGCGCAGATCCACTGGGGCGGCGGCACGCCGACGCACCTCAAGCCCGACGAGCTGCGGCGCCTCCATGGCAGCCTCTCCCGTCACTTCGACGTGCAGCCGGGCGCGGAAGTCTCGATCGAGGTGCACCCCCACGTCACGACGTTCGAGCAGATCGACACGCTCGTCGACCTCGGCTTCAACCGCGTCTCGATGGGCGTGCAGGACCTCGACCCGCACGTGCAGGCGGTCATCCATCGCGACCAGACCACGGAGGAAACCGAGGCGCTCGTCGCGCACTGCCGCAAGCGCGGCATCGGCGGCGTGAACCTCGATCTGATGTACGGACTGCCGGAGCAGACCGAGGCCACCTTCGCGGCAACGCTTCGCACGATCGCGCGCATCGCGCCCGATCGCCTCGCGGTCTACGGCTACGCTCACGTGCCCTGGCTCAAGCGCCACCAGACCGCGCTCGAGCGCTACCGTCTGCCCACCGCTCCCGAACGCGCGCGGCTGTTCGTCGTCGCGATCGAGGAGCTCTCGAAGTCGGGCTTCGAGGTGATCGGCCTCGATCACTTCGCGCGCCGCGGCGACGCACTGTGGCGCGCGCTCAAAGACGGCACGCTGCACCGCAACTTCATGGGTTACACCACCCATCCCGCCGAGGAAATGCTCGCCTTCGGCATGAGCTCGATCGGCGATTTCGGCGGCGCGTTCGTGCAGAACGACCACGACACGCGCTCGTACGAGGCCGCGATCGAGTCCGGCCGGTTCTCGGCGCTGAAGGGCATGATCCGCAGCGCGGAGGACGACCTGCGCCGCGCCGCCATCCAGTCGCTGATGTGCGCGATGCGCCTCGATCTCGACGAGCTCGAGGCCCACAGCGGCCGCCGCGATCTCCAGACGCACTTCGCGCGCGAGTTCGAGGAGCTCAAGCCGCTCGCCGAGCAGGGTTTCTGCGAAATCCGCGCTCGGCGCATCGACGTGACGCCGCGCGGGCGACTGTTCCTGCGCCACCTCGCGATGGTGTTCGACGAGTACCTGCGCAAGAAGCGGGCCGACGGACCGCGCTTCAGCAAGACCATCTGAAGCGATGGCGATCGACGTCGACACCGTTGTCGTGGGAGCGGGGATCTCCGGGCTCGCCTACGCGCACGCACGGGGCCCCGCAGCGGAAATCGTGGTGCTCGAGTCGGCCGCGCGCGCGGGCGGGTTGGTGGAAACGCGGCGCACGGGCGAGCGCGGCGAATTCCGCTATGAGATGGGCCCCGAGTCGCTGCGCTTCGAGCTGAAGGGCGGCCTCACCGACATGCTCGGCGAACTCGCGCTTGCGGCGCACAGGCCGCCGGACACGGCGTCGCGGCGTTTTCTCGTGTGCCATCGCAAACTCGTCGATGCGCCGCGCTCTCCGCCTACGTTGCTCGCGTCGCCGCTGCTCACGTGGCGCGGCAAGCTGCGCCTGCTCGCGGAGCCACTGCGTGACCCGCGCCGCGGCAACGATGGCTCGATCGCCGACTTCGTGCGCCATCGCATCGGTCAGGAAGCGCTGGACGCGCTGCTCGATCCGCTCGTGAGCGGGCTGCACGCCGGCGATCCGGCGCAACTGTCGATGCGCGCGTGCTTTCCGCGGCTCGTCGAGAAGGTCGAGACGCATGGCGGCCTGTTTCGCGCGCTGTTCAAGACGCGCGGCGAGCCCGCGCCGAGCGTGATGAAGCCCGCAGGCGGCTGCCAAGCCATCACCGACGCCCTCGCGGCGCGGCTCGGCGACAAGCTGCGGCTGCGCGCCGCGGTCAGCGCACTCGCACGCGACGGCGAACATTGGCGCGTCACGAGCACCCTCGGCGAGTACCGCGCGCGGCGCGTCGTGCTCGCGGTCGCGTCCTCGACGGCTGCTCGCCTGCTGACGCCCTCCCTGCCCGAGCTCGGTCGCATCATCGGCACGATCTCGGCCGAGAACGTGGTCTCGCTGGTGCACGTGCGTCGGCGTGCCGATGTCGGACACTCGCTCGACGGCTTCGGCTATCTGGTCGCGTCGCGCGAGAAGCTGCGACATCTGGGCACGCTGTTCAGCTCGTCGATCGCGCCCGACGCGTGCCCGTCGTCGCACGTCGTGCTGCGCACGCTGCTCGGTGGCGCGCGCGCGCCAGAGCTCGTCGATGCTAGCGAGGCGGAGCTCGCCGACATCATCGAATGCGAAGTCGGCGGTCTGCTCTCGCTGCGCGGCGCGCCTCTTTTCGCATCGATCCAGCGCTGGCGCGCGACCCTGCCGCGCTTCGACCTGCAGCATCCCTCCCGCGTCGAAGCGATCGAGCGTGCGACGCCGCCGTCGCTCGGGCTCGTCGGCAACTGGCTGCGCGGCATCGGCGTGAACCACCTCGCCGCCTCCGCACGCGCGCTCGCCGCGCGCCACGCGAGCTGAACTGCAAGACGTCGCCGAGAAAAGCGACGATCCCCGCCCGTCGCGAGCGCGAGAGGCGGGGATCGCTCGGGCGGTTGCGCGACCTACTTGTCGGATTGCTGGCGCTGCAGGCGCTGGCGGTACTTCTCCGCGAGCTCGGTCTGGCGATTCGACAGGCTCTGCTGCACTCCGTCGATGAAGACGTAGTCCACTTGTGTGCGGGTGTCGAGGATGTCGCCATTGGTGACGACGACGTCGCCCTGCTTGCCGGGCGCGAGGCTGCCGAGTTCCTGCTCGAGGCCGAGGATGCGCGCGGCGTACAGCGTCACGCTGCGCAGCGCTTCTTCCTTGGGCAAACCGAACGAGGCCGCCATGGCCGCGTGGAAGCCCACGTTTCGGACGTTTTCATCGTCGCCCGAGCTGAGCGCGAACTGCACGCCCGCACGGTGGAGCACCGCGGGGTTCGCGTACACGGCGTCGTAGGGATCGAACTCGTTCGCAGGCAGTGCCAGCGTTCCGGCGATCACGATCGGGATCTTGGCCGCCGCGAGCTCGTCGGCGACCTTCCAACCTTCGCGCGCGCCGAAGATCACCGCTTCGAGCTTCTGCTCCGCGATCCACTTGAGCGCGTAGAGCAAGGTCTGCGCGCCGTCGGCATGGACCGCCACCGGCTTCTGGCCGAGCGCGAACGGCGCGAGCGCTTCCATGTGCGCGTCGTGGTCCGGTCGCGGCGAGCCCTTGGACACGGACTCGTCGATGAGCCGCGAGTACTCGCGCGCCGCGGCGAGCTGCTTGCCGAGCTCTTTCAGGACCTCTGGCTCCTTCTTCTCCTTCGCGGTGTTGCTGACGAAGGGAAACGCGAGGTGCAGCATGTCGCGGTCCACCATCAGCAACTCCTCCCACGTCTCTCCCGCGAGGCGAATCACGCACGACTGCCCCATCCACGGCCCGCCGCCCTGCGGCGAGCTCTGCGCGCGCGTCACGCCGTTGAAGCGCGTCACGCCGATGTGCACCGACTCCGCGTTGAGCGAAGCCGACGAGCGAATGTCGGGCTGGCTGCCGCCGATCTCCGAGGTGTCGATCGTCGCGGGCACCGAGCCGATCTCGAACAGACCCAGTCGCGTATCGAGCGCGATGAGGCCGGGCCAGACGTGCTGGCCCGTCGCGTCGACGACGCGCGCACCCGTCGGAACCGCGATGCCCGCACCCATCGCGACGATGCGGCCGCCCTGCATCACGAGTGTGCCGTTCTCGACCACGCCAGAGGTCACCGGATGCAGCGTTCCGCCGACGATGGCGATCGTCGGGCCGCCCTCCGCGCTCCACTCGACTCCCGCTTCCTTGCGGGGCTCGACGAGCTCGGTCACCGGCGCAGGCCGCGTGTCGAGCTCGAACGCGTCGCGGCGCGTGAACTCGAGCTCGCCGTCGACCATGGTCCACTCGACGCGCGAGTACGCGCTCAGCGGATCGCCCGTGTGCAGCGCGAGGTCCGCGTCCTTGCCGACCTCGATCGAGCCCGTGTGCTGTTCGAGCGCGAGCTGCTTGGCGACGTTGAGCGTGACGAGCTGCAGCGAGCGCACCGGGTCGAGCCCGCCGTAGCGCATCGACTTGCCCGCATCGCTGAAGAGGTGGCGCACGAGCTCGTCGGAGTCCGAGTTGATCGTCGTCACCGCGCCGGCCTCGACCATCATCGCCGGGCTGAACGGCACGGCGTCGTAGGCCTCGATCTTGTAGGCCCACCAGTCGCTGAAGCTCGACGGGCCCGCGCCGTGCTGCGCGATTTCGTGGGCGATCTTGTAGCCCTCGAGCACGTGCTGCAGCGTCTTGACGCGGAAACCATTCTGCTCGGCGACGCGCAGCAGCATCAGGATCTCGTCGGCGCGGTAGCAGTGGCTGTGCACGTCGACCTGCTTCTCGAGGATCCCGACGAGCACGTCGAGGCGCACGTCCCTGCGCGGCGGCGGCGGATCTTCGCCGCGCGCCTTCGCCGCCTCGAACGCCTTCCATTCCGCTTGGTACTCGCGCGCCCGCGTGAACGCGCGCACGAGCAGCGCCTCGACGCCCATGCGCGAGGCCGGGAAGCGACTCGAGTTGCCGCCGCCGTTGGAACGCTTCACGTTCTCGCCGAGCGCGAACTTGATGCCCTCCTTGGCGTCTCGATTTTCGAGCTCGCCGAAGCCGCGCCCGTAGCGCAGCTTGATGACCGCGTGCCGTCCGCCGATCGTATTCGCCGAGCCGTGCAGCAGCCGCGCGCCGGTGACGCCGCCCGCGAGCGCGCGCCAGATCGTCAGATCCTCCGCATCGACCGCGTCGCTGATGTCGCACTCGCCCGTGATCGAGTACGAGCCCTCGTTCACGCCGCGCGAGATCGCCATGTGCGAGTGGCAATCGATCACGCCCGGCGAGAGGTGCATGCCCTGGCCGTCGATCTCGAGCGTGCCCGCGGGCGCGTCGACCGCGCCAACCGCCGCGATCTTCCCGTCCTTGACGTACACGCTGCCCGCGAACGCGGCCGACACGGCCGTGTGAATCGTGACGTTGCGAATCACGCACGTGCCGCCGGTCTTGAACGCGGGCTTGCGCTGCGCGTCGGTTTCGAACGGATGGTCGCCCGCGGCCGCGAACGGCGCGAGCAGGAGCGCCGCGAGGGCGAGCTCGAGCATCGACTTACTTGTGACCACAGCAGGCCTCCTCATTCTCGTACGCCGCTTCGTCTTCCAGCCACTTCGGCTTGCGTTCCCCACTCACCTCGCTCGTGGTCTCACCCCACGGGCCGCGCGCGGTCGCGCTGCCGCGCAGAGTCCCGCCGTCGAGCTCGACCTTCCACTTCGTCGTGACCTCGGTGTCGCGCATCGTGTAGCTGCCTTCGAGCACGAGCGTCTTGCCGACCACCGTGCCCTTGACGTCGACCGTGCGCTCGCCGCGCTGGCCCGACGTGACGAGCGTGCCCGTCACCTCGCCCTCCGGCGTCATCTGGAGCGTCAGCGTCGCCTTCTGCGCGCCTTGGTCGCTCTTGGTTTCGCAATCCCACACGCCGCTCGCGTCGACGCCTTCGTCGGGTTTCCCCGCGAGCTTCTCCTCGGCCTTGAGCTCGTATTCGTGCGGGAAACCGTCGATGAAGAGCCACGCCACCTTCGCGTCCTTCTTCGTCGGAACGTCGGTCCACAGCGCGAGCGTCGCGTCGGCTCCCGCCTCGAGCGCGCCGAGGTGCCGCACCGCGCCGACGAGCTGCGCCGCGCGGCTCGTGAGCGCCGCGAGCGCGGCATCCTTGGGCAGGCCGTGCTCGACGAGCGTGCGCACCTTCTTCAGGAGCTCGCCGCCGTGGCCGCCGCCCGATCCAAAGGCGAAGGGGACTCCGGCCTCGTGCAGCCGCAGCGCGCAGTCGCGCCCCTCGACCCAGCGCGCGCGCTTGGCCTCGCGCACCGCGAGCGGTTCTTCGTACTCCCAGTGTTTCTTCTCGTCAGCCTGCTTCTCGTCCGGCTTTTTCTCGTCGGGCTTTTTCTCGTCGGGCTTCTTCTCATCCGGGCTGCTCTCGGGCTTCGACGCTTGCGGCTTCGCCTCCGCGATGGGCGCGCCCTCGGGCTTGCTCTGTGGCGGCTGCTCCTGCGCCTCGTCGGCGTCTTTCTTGCGCTGCTTGTCCTGCTTCTTTGGATCCTTCGGCTCGTCGCCCCACTGCAGCGTGAGCACGACCGGAATGTCGCGCGCCTTCAACTGTGCCGCGACCTTCCACGCCTCGCGCCCACCGACGATGCCGAGCTCGAAGCCGAGCTCGTCGGCCAGCTTGATCCAGCGCTGAATGTCCTGCGCGCTGTCGGCCTCGCACATCACGCGGCGCTCCTTGCGAACGAGCGAGCGCGCCGCCGCGAGCTCCGCGTCGTACGCGGGACGAGGACCGGGACGACCTTGCTCGAAGCGCTGCTCGAGCTCGGCGTGGTGCGCCGCATCGAGGAAGAACTGCCGCAGCTGCGCGTGGTAGCCGATCAGCGTCGACGGATAGCCCGGCCCCGCGGCGCGAAAGGCCGCGTGGGCGAACACATCCGCGCGCAGGATCGAGTCGCGCGCGGCGGCGTCGCGCGTCACGCACAGCGCGCTGGTCCCAGCGAGCAGTTGACCGGCGGGCGCCGCGAGCAACGCGCCGAAACCGGCCTCGCGCCACGGCGCGGACTTCTCCTTCGCGAGGTTGAACGCCTCGGCCGCGCGGAACGAGGGCTGGATGCCCTTGCGATTGGCGACGCGCATGTCGATGTACACCGCCGACGCCTCCGACGGCGGCGCGTCCTGCTGCGCAACCGGCGTCGGCGTCTCGAAGCCCGCCTGCGTGAACGCATCGACGAAGGCCGGGAGGGCGAGCATGCCGCGACCGTCGATCACGCGCGCGCCGGCGGGAAGCTCCGCCGCGACGTCGAGCACGCTCTCGATGCGGCCGTCGCGCAGCACGAGCGCGTGGCGCGGCGCGTCGCTCGCGTCGGCGAGGCGCACGTCGTGCAGGACGTGGAGCTGGGGCCGTGGTGCGGCGTTCTGAGCGGCCGCGGTCAGCGCGAACAGCGCGCTCGCCAGCGCGGCGGGCATCAGGTCGGCGGGGAGTCGGAGCATGCGCTCTCCTCTGGGGTAGGTCGTGGACGGACGCGGACGGGGCGCGGCATTGTGACGGAGGGGAGCCGTACTTGGACACTCCCGACGCTCACGGAGCGGCGGGCGCGGCGTTACCCTCTGCCGCGTGCAGGCACCGTCGAGCCCCGACCCCCACCGCTCGCGGCGCGCGATCCTCGCGCTGGTCGTCGTCACGGTGCTGTGGGGCTTCACCTTCGTGTGGATGAAGCAGGCGAGCGATGCCGGGCAGGCCGCATTCACCGGCGACGCGCACCTCGCCATCGTCGCGCTGTTCATGACCCTGCGCTTTGGCCTCGCCGCGGCGGTGCTCGGCGCCGTGCCGAGCGTGCGAGCGCGGCTCGACGCGCAGGCCTGGCGCGCAGGCCTGTGGATCGGGCTCGCGCTGCTCGTGGGATTCCTGCTGCAGATGGTCGGCCTGCAGGGCGTTTCGCCGGCGGTGAGCGCGTTCCTCACCAGCCTCTACGTGCTGTTCACGGCCCTGATCAGCGCCCTCCGCCGCCGCGCGCTGCCCCACCCGGCGCTGTTCCTCGGGGCGCTCCTCGCCACCGTGGGCGCGGCCTTCATCGGCGGCCCTCCGCACCTCAATTTCGACTTAGGCGAGTGGCTGACGGTCGCCTGCGCGTTCGTGTTCGCGGTGCACATCCTCGTCACCGACACGTGGACCAAGCGCTGCGATCCCATGGGCGCGACGCTGGCCTGCTTCGTCGTGGTCGCCGCGAGCTCGCTGGCGCTGCTGCCGATCGCCATCCACTTGAGCCCGAGCGTGTCCGCGAGCGGGCTCTGCCGCGTCGCCCAAGATCCCGCGTTCTGGGTCCCGATGGTGCTCTCGTCCCTGCTCGCGACCGTGCTCGCGCTCTCGCTGATGAACCTATTCCAGCGCGACCTCGACCCCGTCCGCGCCGCGATCGTGTACGCGATCGAGCCGGTCTGGGCGGCGCTCGCCGGTCTGTGGATGGGCTTCGACGAGCCGTCGGATTGGCTCTACTTCGGCGGCGGAGCGCTGCTCGCCGGCAACTTGATCGCCGAACTCGGCCCCCAACTGCTGCGTCGATGCAAGGCCCACCCGCCCCCCTCGACCGGAGCCTAGGGCGGGCCTGCTGAAGTCAGGAACGGCGCCTGCGCCCCACAAACCTCCCGCGCACGTTCGATTCTTCCCCGCCCGCGCACGAGCCGTTATGCTCGGCCCTTCCCGACGCGGACCCCCCATGAGCGACACGATCACCGAAGCCGTCTATGCCCAGCTCCGTCAGGTTTTCGACCCGGAGATCCCGGTCAACATCGTCGACCTCGGCCTGATCTACGACGTCAAGGTCGACGGCCCCAAGTGCACGGTCACGATGACGCTGACCTCCCAGTCCTGCCCGGAGGCCAAGACCATCCCCGACTTCGTCAGGCGCCGCTGCAACGGCGTGCAGGGCATTGCCGAGACCGAGGTCGCGGTGGTCTGGGAGCCGCTCTGGACGCCTCAGCGCATCTCGGCGGAAGGCCGTAAGATGCTGGGCATTGACGAGGAATTTGAGACGTAGAAGCTGGAAAGCGCCGGAGGGCGGAGTCGAGCGCATCCCTGCTCTCTGGTGACTGCGAGGGGCAAGGCCCACTGGCCCGCCAGCCCCGCGGGAGGCATCCCTTCTGGCCCCTCCGGCTTCGAAGTCTACCCCCGCGGTCGGCCCGCGGAGCCCTCGAGCATCGATTTGCGCTCCCACGGGCTGCACTTCGCAGGACTGCGAGTGGAGCGGCGGCTCGCGGTGCGACCATGCTCCAAGACATGCTGACGCGCACCCACCTCGCCCTGTTGCTCGCCCTCGCGCCGTCGCTCGGCTGCGCCGCTGGATCGCGCATGATCCGGCTCTCGCCGTGGGGTGAAGGCGAGCCATCTTCCGAGCGCAAGAACCTGTGGCCGCTGTACTACTCGGACGGAGACCGGCGCGCGCTGCTGTGGCCGCTGGCCGACTGGGATGAGCAGGGCTTCGCGGTGCGCCCGCTCGTCGCCAAGGACGAGCACGAGCTCGACCTCGTGTGGCCGCTCGCGCACGTCGATCTCGACGACGGCAGCTTCTGAGCGCTCACGGCCTACCGCGACACGCGCTCCGGCAGCTTCGGCCTCGCGCCGCTCTTCGGCTGGGGCGAGCTGCGCTTCGTCGGCCCCGTGTGGTGGCTGGGATCGAGCACGGGCCACGGGCTCTTCCCGCTGTACTGGCGGATTCCCGAGCACGACGTCACGGTCGTCGCACCCCTGTACTGGGACTTCGGCGACAGCCGCGCCATCGCTCCGCTGTGGTGGCACAGCCGCACGAGCGACTCACAGGTCCTGTTCCCGCTGTGGTGGAAGTTCACGAGCGCGGACGGCGCGCGCTCCACGCGCACGCTGTTTCCGCTGTGGCAACGCCGCGACGCGGGTGTCGAGCACCACGTCGTCACGCCGCTCGGCGGGCGCGGCTGGAGCGACGACGGCTCGAGCGAGTTCACCAACGTGCTCGGCCCGCTCTATCACTCCAGCCGCAAGGGCGAGGCCCACAGCTACACGGCGTTCGCATGGCCGCTCTTCGCATCGGAGCGCGAGGGCACGCGCGAGTCGATGCGGCTCGCGCCCCTGTGGGCGCGAGAGAGCGATCCGGAGCACGAACTCGAGCAGACCGAAGTGCTGCTCGGGCTCGGTCGCGTGCGCGACGACGAGCTCGGTTCGTCGTGGCGCGCGGTGCCGTTCGTGGCGCATGCAACGCATCCGTCGCACTCAGGCTTGCTCGATCTGTTGACGCTGTGGAACCAGACGGACACGCCGCGCGAGCGTTCGATCCGTGTCGGCGCGAGCCTGCTCTTGATGCTCGATCGATCCGATCCCGATGCACACGGCGAATTTCGTTCGTGGAGCGCGCGCGTCGGGTGGCTGCTGCAAGCCAGCCACGAGAGCGCGCCCGTCGTGAGCGACGCGCTCGAGAACTGGCGCGCGGAACACGCCCCGGCTGCGCACTTCGAGCGCACCGGTGGCGGCCTGCTGTTCGATTGGTTCCTGTGGCGCTCCACCGTGCTCGCGCAGGACGGCCGCGCGACCCGCCCCGTCGCGCACCACCGGCGCATTCCGTTGCTGTGGGAATCGACTCGCACGCCGTCGGGGGCGGAGTGGGACACCCTGCTGTGGTTCCTGCACTCGACGCACAGCGACGAGGAGCGCCGCTTCGTCGCGGGCTGGGGCCTGTACCGCAGCGTCGAGCGGGGCGCACGCACGACGCGCGACATCTTCCCGTTCGTCACCTGGGACGAGAGCCCCGACGAGAGCCGCTTCTCCTTCCTCGGACGCGTGCTCGATCTGCGACGCCGCGGCGAGCGACGCAGCGGCCACGTGCTCTTCGTGCCCTTCGGCGACGACTAGCCCGCAGCTCTCACCAGCAGGCCCCCAGGCGGCCGTCGGTTCTGTCATGAGGCGCAGCTATCTCACGGCTTGCGTCCGACAACGGCACCAACGGCCGACATGACGAAGTGTCGCGAGCGCGCGCAGCCCTACGCCGACGCCCGCGGAGTCACGCAGCGATAGAGTTCGCAGTTCGAAGCCGCGTGAGCTCTGACGCGCCAGCTCGCTCGGACCTTTGGCGACGTCGGAGCTCCTCGATACACTCGCAGCTCGATGTCGAGTGCTCGGCATCGGTCGATCTCCTGCGGGTATTGTGACGCACACAGAAGAACAAGCCGGGCTCCGCGGGGCGTTCCCGCGGCGGGGTCGGCCGTCAAGCCGACTCCTCAATTACACCACAAAGTGAGACGCTATCCGGCGGTATGAGGCCGCCTGAGTTCGAGCGAAGCGGGTCGAGCGCGAGGGCTGAGCGCGACAGAAACTCCCAGGCGTGCACATGCGGTAGGACAAGCAGGTTCATCTATTGACGCTTCGCGACACGTCACGCGACTCTACTGAACTAGCGCTGCACTGACCGCGTTTCGCCACGCTTCGGCGGAGCTCAAAAACTGCGCCCATGTCGCGTCAAGAGCTTGATCTTCGCCTTCATGTACTTGGAGCGAAACTGCCCAGCCGGAGGAGGCGAAGGACTTGCTCAGAAGAAACGGCCTCGTCCCAGATTCCGGCAGGTGCGATCGCGGGATCTTGAACGGCGCTCGGAGCAAATCCTCACTCTGCAGGCGCTGCTGCGCGATAGTCGCCAAATGCGATCGGTAGACGATGTAATCCGCCTTGCACACTTCTCGGAGCCGATCGTGCGCGGCAACTATCTTTCGCAAGTCCTCATCCGTTAGGCCACGTGCAAGCGCATCCCGGCACAATTCCGGGAACAGGGCTCCGACGTCGCTACCAACGCCGAAGAAATTCTGAAGCCTGAAATCAGCATCCTCGGGGTCCACGAATTCACTCTCGATCCGACGTGATAGCAACTCACGAGCTTCTTCCCATGGCCTGAGCGCCTCTTGCCCAAGGAGGCGGTCAAGTCGGTACCCCTCGGCCTCGAGTTCCGTGCGCACCTCAGGCCAACGCGCGCCCCAGTGCTTCTCGAGCCACTCGAGCCTCGTTGTAGGAATCGCCTCCGGAGCCTCTGGCGACGCTTCCGTGGGCGACATGAGTTCGTTCCGGGCGGCTTGCTGCCCAGATTCTTCGGGGGGGAGAACCGGACTCGGCGCCTGCGCCGCCTGCCCAGATCGATCACCGCCGGTGTTCATTCGCAGCGCAACTCCCCCCCCGACGGCTAGGCAAAGACCTAGCGCGAGCACCAACGCCTTCATCTTGGCGGAGGGAGTCACGGTAGACACTTGGAGCACGCGGCGTGGACCGTAGTGCCAAGGGTCACCGTCCCATGAAGCGGAACCGTCCCGGTGGCCGTCACTTTGACTTCCCCATAGGTGTTGCAATCCAAAGTCAAGAGCAACAGCTAGGAACCCGCGCTAACCTGCTTGGTTTCGCAATCCCAAGGCCACGGGCTAGGGGTAGTGCCCCCGCGGGCAACGCGTTCACACACTTCGTAAGTGAACGAATTGGCGCCCGCCAACTCCACCAGCCACGCGTTGCGACAGCGACGTGCCTGAACGCATCCTTCATCGTCATCAACACATGTTCCGTTCCTAGAGCCGCCAGTCCACGTGCCGCCGACATACGTCGCAGGGATCTTTTCGATCTCAAGCGTTGCGGTGGCCTCGGTATCCGAACCCTCGGTCGAGGTCTGAATGCAGCCTTCGCAGTTCTGGAGCGGCACCGCAGAGCGCAGCGCCAAAGGGAGTGCGGAGATCAGTGTCAGTCCGAAGAGAATGTGCTTCATGGAAGTCAGTGAGCGGTTCTGTTCGTTGAATTGGTTGAGACGGGCGGTTCTAGGGTTGCACGACCGGAATAAAGCGAAGCCCTACGTCCCTCGCGGGGCGTCGAGGGCGGGCCTCGGAGCATTCGTCTCGCACATCCGGCAATGCCAAGCGAGAGGACGCGAGCGGGGGCCTTGCTCCGGAAGTGGGGAAGGGTCGGTACAAGCGGTGCGTGCCGTTGCGATCAGCACGACTTCGACGCTAGCGCGCGTCCCAAGGTTGGTCAACCATCGCAAGTGCCTACTGAAAAGAACTCCGTTGGATAGCGTCTCACCCTGTGGTGTACGTGCTGAGCCAGCTTGACGGCGGGCGCCGCGCCGCGGATGCGCCCCGCGGAGCCCGGCTTGTGCTTCTGTGTGCATCACAAGACCCACAAGGAAATCGACCGATGCCGAGCGGGATGGTGCCGCATGGAGCTACCGCGCAGGTCTCACCGGCAGGCTCTCAGTCGGCCGTCGGTTCTGTCATGAGGCGCAGCTATCTCACGGCTTGCGTCCGACAACGGCACCAACGGCCGACATGACGAAGTGTCGCGAGCGCGCGGGGGAATTCGAGGGTGTCGCGGGTCGTCCCGTCATGGCGCGTTTCGGCGTCGGTCGGATCAGCTCGGATGGTGGTGCGCTTGTGCTCGCGGAGACGGAGCGCAGGACGGGGATTCGGGCGCGATTTGCAGCCTGTTTCGCGGACCACCGTGACCGGCGCGGCGTCGAGCATTCGGTCGCTGACCTCGCGCGCCGGCGCGTGCTCGGCTTGGGCCTCGGCGACGAGGACCGAAGCGACCACGGTCTGGTCGTCATCGACGAACCGGGCTATCCGCCGATCAGCGAACACGCTGCCGATCTGCTTTTTCGCTCGCTCGGCCGGCGCCACGAGCGCGTGAGCGTGATCGTCAACCGCAACATGCGCTTCGCCGAGTGGGGCAAGCTCTTCCCAACCGAGCGTCTGCTCGTCGCACTGCACGACCGCATCGGGCATCGCGCGCACATCCTCGAGATGAACGGGGAGAGCTTCCGCCCAAGGGACGCCAAGCAGCGCAAGTCCGCGAGTCGAGCGGAGCTCCGCTCCGGCCAGCGGGGCTCCGTCCTCGGCGCCCCCGACCTGCCCGACGTCCCGAACAGGGGGTCCCTTTTCAGCGTGCCGCAAGGGTCCGCTTTCTGCTCGCCGTTGGCGGATGCGGCCTAGCCGTTGCGGCTAGGCGCCGCGCTGGCAGGCTAGGAGCCGGTCGCGATCGTCGCGGGCAAGTCGGGCGCGAGCGGTGCGAGGTCCTCGAGCCGTGGCTCCTCGTACTGCGTGCTTCGCGCGCCGCGGAAGATGCCGGTGACCTGCAGGCGCGCCCAGCGATGGGCTTCGCGCTCGCACGCCTCTCGCATCGCGGGCTCGAGATCGGTCGCGTCGCGCGCGGCGCGCCGGAAGGCCTCGATCGTCTGGCCGATGCGCACGTACACATCGTTCAGGTCCGCGAGAGGCACGTGATCGGTCAGGCGGCGACGAACGGCGTGCGTGAGCGCGACGCGCGTGTAGAACTCGGAGAAGTTGACGTCGTGCGAGTGCTCGACCGCTGCTTCGTGCGCGAACACCAGCCGGTAGCCGGAGAGCAGCACGCGCCGAGCCCACTCGACGTCCTCGCCGAACATGCTCTGGCGGAACGCCACGCGCTCGATCACACTGCGGCGAACCGCGCTCGACACGTTGTCGAACACGAGACGCTCGACGCGCTCGGCGGGCGCGAGCGCGGCCCACTCCGCGATGGTGATCGGCTGCAGCACGACGCGGCGCATCGCCGCCGCCATGTGCGCGACCAAGTTGATGCGCTGAAACGGATGGCAGCAGCTCTGAGGCAGTTGGCGCGCCCACGTTCCGGCGACGAACGGGTCGTCGAACGGAGCGAGCAGGTTCTCCAGCCAGTTCTCGTCCGCGGGCAGCGCGTCCTGCGAGAGCAGCGCCACCAGCTCCGTGTCGCACGCGAGCACGCCGCGATTGCGCGTGAGCCCGTGGTCGTACGCGCGCTGCTCGATCACTTCGAATTGGACGTCAAAGCGCGCGAGCAGCTCGCGCGTGCCGTCCTTCGAGCTCGAGTCGATCGCGCGCAGTCGCACCTCGCGCGCAGTCTTCTGTCCTCGCACCGCCGCGAGCACGCGCCCTAGCCGCTCGCCCCCATCGAGCGTCGGCAGAAACACGGTCACGGGCGCGGGGGCGTGCATGGAGAGCGGAGATCGGCCGGAGGATAGCAACGGCTTGCGACGCTCCGCCGCGCCGAGCCCAAGTCCGGCACGCCGAGCCCGTTGCTGCCCGCCAGTTCGCTCGGCGGCGGCCGCCTCGCTGGGTGAGGCAGCACCAGTGGGCCAACTCCAGTGGGCCAACTCCAGTTGTCCGGCACCGGTGGCGGGCACCGGCAGCGAGCGCCGTGCACGCGCGCTTCAGCAAGGCTACGGAGCGCGATGACCGAGCAAGTCGTGCAGCGCGCCCACCAAGGTCTCGTCCGTGAACGGCTTTTGGAGCGTGGGCTGGCTCGGCGTGATTCGCCCCTGCTGGAGGAGCAACTCGCGCGAGTACGCGCTCATGAAGAGCACGCGGAGGTCGGGGTGCTCGGCGAGCACTTCGCGCGCGAGCTCCGAGCCACTCGGGCCGGGCAGGATCATGTCGGTCAGCATCAGGTCGATGTCGCCGGAGCGAGCGAAGTGAGCGCGCGCCTCCGTCGCATCCGCGGCGATCAGCACGTCGAAGTCGTGCAGGGTGAGCGTGTGGCGAAGCGTCACCCGAATCAGGCGCTCATCCTCGACGACGAGAATGCGCGTCTTGCGCGGGTTCGACGGCGCGGCGGGTTCGACGGGGGCGTGCACGGGCAACAACACGCGCATGGTCGTGCCCCGCCCGAGCTCGCTGTCGACTTCAACTCGACCGCGCAGCCGTTGCACGATGCCGTGAACGATGTACAGCCCAAGTCCGGTCCCGCCGTTCTTGGTCGTGAAGAACGGCTCGAAGACGCGGGCGCGGGTCTGGGCGTCCATGCCCCGACCGCTGTCGCGCACGCTGATCTCGACGTGCTCTCCGAGCTTCCTCGGGAACTGCGGCGGGCGAGCGCCCGGCGGATCCTGCACGCAGCGCGCCCCGAGTTGCAGGACGCCGCCGTCCGACATCGCCTCCGCGGCGTTGAGCGAGAGGTTCACGAGCACCTGCTGGAGCTCGTCGGGATCCGCGAGCACCACCGCTCGCGGCGCCTCGACGGCCAGTTCGAGCCGCACGTTCTCGCCCAGCATCACCTGCAGGGCGTCGCGCGCGGACTCGAGCACTTCGCCGACGCGCAGCGCTCGTGGATGAACCTCGTCGACGCGACCGAGTGCGGCCAGCCTGCGCGTGAGGTCCGCGCCGCGATCGGAGGCCGCGGCGATCTCCGCCAAATACGGCAGGGCCGGGTGCCCTTCGCCGAGCGAGCGCGCGGCGAGGCGGCTGGCCGTGAGAATGCCCATCAGCAGGTTGTTGAAGTGGTGCGAGACGCCCGCGGCCAGATTGGAGACGAGCTCCATCTTCTGCGCACGGCGCAGGTGCTCGCCAAACGGCGCGAGGACGTCGTGCTCGGAGTCCATCGGCTCCGCGCCATTGGGGGAGCAGCTGGGGCAGTTCCGAGCGGTGCGAGGGTCGATGGGCGGAAGATCGAGCGTCACGATGGGTGCACGAAAGATCCCATCGTGAATCGAGCCGCGCGGCGCGGATATCCGCCCAATGCACCAACCGGGCGGTCCCAAGTGCGTAGTTCGATCTACGCCGCGCCGCCGCGCGAGCGTAGGTTTTCAGGACGGAAACCCGTCACTGCACGACGTTCATGGGCCCCGGCGGCGTCGGTGGAGGAGCGTTGGGGTTCTTCTTGAGCTCTTCCTTCCAGGCCAGCATGCGCGCCCTTGCCGCCGCGGTTTCCGCGTCCGCGATCTTGCCGGCACGCTGCAGGAAAATGGACAGGCTCGTGAAGACGAACGGGTCCTGTGGGGTGAGCTCGATCACGCGGTTCACCGTTGCGATCGCCTCATCCTGTCGGCCGAGCTTCGACTGAGCGGTCGCCAGCGCGTGCAGCACCTCGGCCCAGTCCGGATTCGGCTCGAGCGCGAGCCGGTACTCCGCGATCGCCTCCTCGAACTTCTGCTGCCCAAAGAGCTTCAGCCCTGCCATGTAGTGTGTCTTGGGGTCGGCCATTGGCGCGGAGGATAGCAGCATACGCCGCGAAAGCCCGCGCCACCATCGAGCGATCCCGGCGTAGAGCGAAGCTAACTTCGACCCACCCGATGGCGCCCGATCGTTCGCTCCTGCGCACCACGCTCATCTCCGCCCTCGGCGGAGTGTTCGAGTTCTACGACTTCGTGATCTTCGCGGTCTTTGCGCCGCAAATCGGCGCAGCGTTCTTTCCGCCCGAGGCCGGAGAAGCCGCGCAGACGCTCGAAGCGTTCCTCGTCTTCGCCGTCGGCTACCTCGCGCGCCCCGTCGGCGGTCTGCTGTGGGCGCACGTCGCCGATCGCCGCGGGCGAGCCTACGTATTTTCGCACACGGTGCTCGGCATGGCCGGGGCGACGCTCGCGATCGCGCTGCTGCCGGGCTACGCCACGCTCGGCGCCGCCGCTCCCGTGCTGCTCGTGCTGCTGCGCCTGCTGCAAGGCATGACGCTCGGAGGTGAATTGCCCGCGTCGCTGTGTTGGCTCGCGGAGCACGCGGGCGAGCGGCGCAGCGGCGTTGCGACGGCGACCCTGATGGCGGGCGTGAACTCCGGCATGCTGCTCGGCCAGCTCGTCGCCGCCGCCATCACGCTCGCGCTCGGCGAGGCCGCCGCCTTCGCTTGGGGTTGGCGTTTGGCCTTCGTGCTCGGAAGCAGCGTCGGAGCGACGGCCTGGTTCGTGCGCCGACAGGTCGGAGAGACCGCCGAGTTCGAGCGCCTGCGAGTGCGCGGCGTCGAGCGTGTCCCGCTGCGAACCCTGCTGCGCACCGAACCCGCGAACGCGCTGCGAGCCGCGGCCCTGTGCGCGGTGCATGCGTGGGTCGTCGCGACGCTCTATCTCGCCCTGCCGACCTTCCTGCACAGGCATGGCGGCATCACGCTCGCAGCCGCGGAACGCATCGCGCTCCTGTGTGCGGCGCTCGGATCCGTGCTGTTCCCGTGTGCCGGTTGGATCGCCGATCGAGTGGGCGCGGCGCGCGTCTGTCGCATCCTGCTCGCGCTGCTCGCCCTCGCCGCCGTGCCCCTGTACCTGTGGTTCCCGACCCACGGCGCGCTCACGCTCGCGCTGCTCGGTGGAATCGGCGGGCTGTTCATCGGCGCCTACCTCGCGCTGCTGCCGCGCCTGTTCTCGCCCGAGGTGCGCGCCAGCGGCCTCGCGCTCGGCTACGACGGCGCGTTCGCGCTGATCGGCGGAC
Organism: Planctomycetota bacterium; assembly: GCA_016872715.1. Classification (GTDB taxonomy): domain Bacteria; phylum Planctomycetota; class UBA1135; order UBA1135; genus F1-120-MAGs118. The sequence goes on along the minus strand of VGZD01000015.1, from coordinate 14,709 downwards.
TCGGGCCCTTCGCGATGTTCTGGTTGGCCGAGCGCTACGGTCCGGTCTCGGTCGGGATCGCACTCGCGAGCATCGCCACCCTCGCCCTGCTCGCGCTGGCGCGCGCCCGCGTGGAGTGAACCACCGCGCGCATGCCACAATGCGCCGATGAACGCGAGCAACTGGCCGTATCCGATCGGGACAGGGGGAACTGCGTGGGGCGCGACCGAAACAGCGCGCTGGCGAAAGTCGGTGAGCAAACGCCGCGACTACGGCGACGTGGTGGCGGAGATCCGCGGACTCGAGCGGAGCTTCGAGCTCCGGCGCTACGGCTCGCTCGACTGCGGAACCGACGGCGAGTTTCCGCTCTTCGCGCTCCAGAGCCGAAGCTGGAACGACGCGCTGCCGATCGCGCTCGTCACCGGCGGAGTCCACGGCTATGAAACCAGCGGGGTTCACGGCGCGCTGCTGTTTGCCCGGCGCGATGCCGCGGCCTTCCAAGGGCGCGTGAACGTGCTCATCGCCCCGTGTGTGAGCCCTTGGGCCTACGAGCGCATCCAGCGTTGGAATGCGGACGCCATCGATCCCAACCGCTCCTTCGGACCCCACGGCCGCGCGCGCGAGTCGCGCCTGCTCGTCGACTTCATCGCGCCGTTCCGCGGGCGCTTCCTCGCGCACCTCGACCTGCACGAGACGACCGACACCGACGAGAGCGAGTTCCGTCCCGCGCTCGCGGCTCGCGACGGCAAGCCCTTCGAGCCGGGCGTGATTCCCGACGGCTTCTACGTGGTCGACGACAGCGCCAACCAACAACCCCTCTTCCAGCGCGCGATCATCGACGCCGTCGCGAAGGTGACGCACATCGCCGAGCCCGACGCCCAAGGCCAGATCATCGGCGAACCGCTCCAAGACCGCGGCGTGATCCACTACGACGTGCGGCCGCTCGGCCTGTGCGCGAGCCTCACCGGCGCGCGCTTCACGACCACGACCGAGGTCTATCCCGACAGCCCGCGCGCCACGCCCGAGCAGTGCAACGAAGCGCAAGCCGCGGCCGTTCGCGCGGGACTCGAGTTCGCGCTGCGCGCGTAGCGTTCTCGACGCCATTCCCCGCGCTCGTCCCCGCGCTCGTCCCCGCGCTCGTCCCCGCGGACATCCCCGCGCGACATCACGCCAGCCAGTCGCGCACGACGCGGCCGTGGACATCGGTGAGCCGCATGTCGCGGCCACCGAAGCGCAAGGTCAGGCGCCGATGGTCCCAGCCCATCAGGTGCAGCATGGTCGCGTGGAGGTCGTGCAGCTCGCACTTCCCGTCGACGACCTTGTAGCCGAACTCGTCCGTTGCGCCGTGCACGTGCCCGCCCTTCACGCCACCGCCGGCGAGCCACACGCTGAAGCCGTGCGGGTTGTGGTCGCGCCCGTTGGAGCCCTGGGCGAAGGGCGTGCGCCCGAACTCGCCGGCGAAGACCACCAGCGTCGTGTCGAGCAGGCCGCGGCCGTGCAGGTCTTCGAGCAACGCCGCGATCGGGCGGTCGACCGCGCGCGCGTTGTCGCGATGCCCGACCTCCAGATCGGAGTGCTGATCCCAGCGATCGTGTCCGACCGGCACCATCGTGAGCTCGATGAACGGCACGCCGCGCTCGACGAGTCGCCGCGCGAGCAGGCATTGGCGCGCATACGTGCGCGTGGGCTCGTACTCGTCTTCGCAGCCATAGGCCCGCCGCACGGCCTGTGGCTCGTCGTCGAGCCGCACGAGCTCCGGCACGGCAGCCTGCATGCGGAAGGCCTGTTCCGCGTTGTCGATCGCCGCCGCCACGGCGGCATCGGATGCCGAGCGCTCGAGCAGCGCTCGGTCGTGCGCGCGCGCGAGCTCGAGCATGCGACGCTGCCGTTCCACGGCGACGATCGGCTCGACGAACGAGACGCCCGAGCCGCGCGGTTTGAGGAGCGTGGCCTGATTGCGCGCCGGGAGAAAGCCCGCGCCAAAGCACTCGAGTCCGCCGGGCGGGATGAGGCCGCCGTCGATCGCGACGAAACCCGGCAAGTTGCTCGACACGTCGCCGAGCCCGTGGCGCACCCAAGCGCCCATGCTCGGCCTTCCAGCGAGGCCGACGCCCGTGTGAAGGAAGTAATTGGCGTTGGTGTGCTCGTTGAATGGGCTCGTCATCGAGCGCACGACGCACAGTCGATCCGCGTGCGTCGCCAAATGCGGAAACAGCGCGCTGATCTCGAGCCCGCTGCTCCCGTGGCGCGCGAACTCCCACGGCGACGCGAGCGTCGTGCCGTTGTTGTTGAACTGCGTCGCCTCCATGCGCGAGGGAAACGGCTGTCCGTTCCAGCGCCGCAGCTCGGGCTTGGGGTCGAACGTGTCCATCTGGCCGGGACCGCCGTCCATGTACAGAAAGATGCACGAGCGCGCCTTGGGGGCGTGGTGGCGTCCGTCAGAGCGCGCGGCGGACTCTTCGCGCGAGGAGCGCGCGTGCGCGAGCGCGGAAAACGCTGCCGCGCCGAAGCCGCAAGCCGCGAGCTGCAAGAGCTGGCGTCGATCCGTGCAGGGCTCGGGATTCATGGCAGGTAGATCGTCTCCTGCGCGAGGAACAGCGCGTGGGCCCAGTCGTGCCATGTTTCGGCGTCCGGGCTCTGGCCCAGAAACTCGCTGGCGAGCGCGAGCTCCGCGGCCGTCGCTGGTCGCGACCAAAGTCGCCGCATCGCCTGCGCTGCGCGCGCCTGCACGGCTCCATCCAACCGTGCGATCCACGCCGCGAAGTCGCCCGCCAGCTCGCGCACGAACGGATCGTTCATCAGCGCCAGCCGCTGCGCTGGGACATTCGACACGCTGCGCGCGCCGCGCGGCGAGCTCGGCGTCGGCAGGTCGAACGCGCTGAGCAATGGATCGGGGAAATTGCGGCGCACTTCGAGGTACAGGCTCCGCACGAGCGCGCCATCTTGCGGACCGCTCGACTCGGGCCGACCGCGGCCTTGCATGAAGTCGGTCAGGCGCGCGGCGACGCTCGGGCCGCCGTCGCGCTCGACGAGCCGACCCGCGGCCGCCAACAGGGAATCGCGCACGGATTCCGCCGAGAGCCGACGCACGGGCCGACGCGAGAGCCGCGCCCCCAGCGGGTCGAGTTCCGCCGCCTGCGCGCTCGCAGGGGCGTTGCGCTGCGCGAACGTGCGCGAGAGCACGAGTTCCTTCGCGAGCAGCTTGAACGAGCGATGCTCCCGCAGTCGACATGCGAGCCAATCGAGCAGTTGCGGATGCGTCGGCGGCGAGCCGAGCACGCCGAAGTCGTCGGGCGTGGCGACCAGCCCCGCGCCCATCACGTGCTGCCACACTCGATTGGCAGCCACGCGCCAAGTGAGCGGATGGGCCGGATCGACGAGCTCCTGCGCGAGTTCCAAACGCCGCGACGCTGACACAGCCTGGGCCTCGACGGCCGCGCGCCCAGCGTACTCGCGCCGCAACTTGCCCAATTCCTGCGGCTCGCCGCGCGGCACGCGCTCGAGCGCCGCGGCGGGCCGCCCGCGCGCGTACAGCGGCGCGTCCCGCCCACTCCCATCCTCGCAGGCGAGGACGACGGGCTGCGGCGGGAAGGTGCTCGCGAGCTCGGTCAGGCGCGCGAGGGCGGCTCGCGTCGAGTCCTCGGCGGGCTCCGCGCGCGCCACCTCGTTCACACTCGCCGCGCCCTTCCACGCCTCGTCGAGCGACCCGCTCGCGACCCACGCGAGCTCCGCGAAACCGTCGCCGGGGTCGACGACCTCCAGCCAACACTCCTCCCCGACGTAGCGCGAGACGTCGATGTGACGCGTGCGCCACTCGAGGGCGTGATCGAGCTCCTGCTTGTGCGACTCGAAGAGCAGCTCGATCTCCTCGCGCATGAAATAGCCGTCGACATGGGCGCGGATGTACGCCCCCGCGCCGCGCACGCGCAGCCACAGGTCGCCGCTCTCGATCGTGAACGTCGGCGAGCGCAGCGCGCCGCGAGCGCGCGTCAACAGGGCGCGCGAACTCGCCGCCGACACTTCCACGCGCGTGACACCGGCGCCGTCGACGGCGAGCAGCTCGCCCGCGGCAATGGGGCGCGCTCCAAACGCTCCTCCACTCGCGCGCCAGCCTTCGAAGCCCTCGCCATCGAAGCGCCAGAGCGCGTTCGGCGGAGCGCCGCTCGCACTCGCGCGCATTTCCTCGCTCGGCCCGAGCGCGGCACGGAGCCCCTCGCGCACAGTTCCGGCCTCGGCGAGCGCCGCCGCCGCCAGAGCGTAGGCGTCCTGCCATGCGTACACGCGCCGCGTCGAGCGCGCGACGCCGAACAGCGCCGTGTAGTCGCGCTGCGAGACGTCGTCGAACTTGTGATCGTGGCAGCGCGCGCAGGACACCGTGGTCCCGAGGAACGCCTTGCCGAGCACGTCGATCTGGTTGTCGATGCGCTCCGCCTCGTCGAGCCGCGCGTCGACCGGCGCGTGCGAAGCCTGCATCAACCACCACCAGCCCGTCGCGACCTGCGCTTCGTCGCAGCCCGTGGCCGGATCGATGCGCGGCGCGAGCAAGTCGCCCGCCACCTGCTCCATCACGAAGCGCTCGTAGGGCAAGTCCTCTCGCAGAGCGCGCACCACCCAGTCGCGCCAGCGCCACGCCTCGCGGATCGCGTAGTCGAACTCGTGGCCGCGCGTCTCCGCGTAGCGCATCACGTCGAGCCAATGGCGGGCCCAGTGTTCGGCATACGCTCGATCCGCGAGCATCTCGTCGACGGTTCGCTCGCGCGTCTGTGCGTCATCGCGCTCGAGAATGCGAGCGAGCCACTCTTCGCGCGGCGGCAGCCCGCGCAGCGCGAAGCTCGCGCGCCGCAGCCAAGTCACGCCCTCGCAGTCGCCCGCCGGTTCGATCCCCTCGCTCGCCAGCGAAGCCTCGACGAAGCGGTCGCTCGCGCGCCACGCCCAGCCCACGGACGGCGGCAACGCGACTTCCTCGAGTTTCGTCCACGACCAGTGACGCTCGTAGACGGCTCCCGCCGCGATCCAGCGCCGCAGCACGTCGATCTCGCCCGCCGAGAGCGGCTCGTGCCCCTTCGAGGGCGGCATGCGCTCCTGCGGATCGTCGCTCAGCACGCGCTGCATGAGCGCGCTGCGCTCGGGATCGCCGGGCGCCACGGCCGGGTCGAGCCCCTCCTCCGCGCGCAGCGCATCCTCGCGCCGGTCGAGTCGCAGCCCCGCCTTGCGAGACTCCGGATCGGGCCCATGGCACACGAAGCAGCGCGCCGCGAGGATCGGCGCCACCTCGCGCGACCACGAAGGCGCCGCGCGCTCCTGCGCCGCCGCGCGGGAAGCACCGACGCATAGCGCCAGCCCCGCTGCCGCCGCCGCGATTCGAGCGCCGCACATTCGCTCTGAGCGTAACTCAAGCGCGGCCGAAGATGCCGTGGAGCCCGCACAGGGCCCTCGCGCCTGATCCGAGCTCGGACCGACGCACGGCGCGCGCGAGAGCGCGCCCAGAAATGGTCTGCGCGAGCTCGTGGCTCGCGCAGATTCGATCGCAGCCCGCGCGCGCGATGCCGCGGCGCGCGCCTACATCGCGGGCTTGATGCCGAGGGCGGCGAAGCCCTTGTCGTCGAAGTTCTTGCGGAACATGTCGCGCAGCTTGGCGGCGGCCGCGTCGTAGGCGGCCTTGTCGGACCACGTGTTGCGCGGGTTCAGGACCTCGGCGGGGACGCCCGGGCAGGACTTGGGCATCTTGAGGTTGAACACCGGGTGCTGCTCGGTCGGCACGCCGTCGAGCTGACCCGCGAGCGCCGCGTTCAGCAGCGCGCGGGTGTGCTGGATCGACATGCGCTTGCCCACGCCGAAGGGACCGCCGCTCCAGCCCGTGTTGAGCAGGATGCAGCGCGCCTTGTGCTTGCTCATCTTCGCCGCGAGCAGCTTGGCGTACACCGGCGGCTTGTGGCTCATGAACGGCGCCCCGAAGCAGGCCGAGAAGGCCGCCTTGGGCTCCGTCACGCCCATCTCGGTGCCGGCGAGCTTGGCGGTGAAGCCCGACACGAAGTGGTACATGACCTGCTCCGCGTCGAGGATCGCCAAGGGCGGCAGCACGCCGAAGGCGTCGGCCGTGAGCAGCACGATCGTCTCGGGGTGCGGGCCGCGCGAGCCCGTCATCACGTTGGGATTCGCTGACAGCGGGTAGCTGAAGCGCGTGTTCTCGGTGATCGACTTGTCGGTGAGGTCGAGTTCCTGCGGATCGCACTCGGCCATCGTCTTGCCCGGCAGCGGCGGGACGTTCTCGATGATCGTGCCCGGCTTGGAGAGCGCGGCGGCGATCACGGGCTCGGCTTCCTTGCTGAGGTCGATCAGCTTGGCGTAGCAGCCGTCCTCGAGGTTGCACAGGCCGTTGTCGCTCCAGATCGTCTCGTCGTCGCCGATCAGGCGGCGGTCGGGATCGGCCGAGAGCGTCGTCTTGCCCGTGCCCGAGAGCCCGAACAGGATCGCGCCGTCGCCGCGCGGGCCGACGTTGGCCGAGCAGTGCATCGAGAGGCGCCCCTGCTTGGGCAGCAGGTAGTTGCCGACCGTGAAGATCGTCTTCTTCACCACGCCGCAGTAGTCCATGCGACCGGCGACGAGGCAGATGCGATTCTTGATGTCGATGATGACCGCGCACTCCGCGCGGCAGCCGTCACGCTCGGGCAGGCAGACGAAGGACGGCGCGTTCAGCATCGTCCAACGCCGCGCCGCGACGTCCTTCACGCCGGGCAGGTCCTTGGGAAACATGTTGTGGGCGAACATCGCGTGCGTCGCGTACTCACCGACGAAACGGTAGGGCACCGCGAACTCGGGGTCCGCGCCCATGAAGACGTCCTTGACGTACAGGTTCGCCTTCTTCTCGTTGAGGTGCGCGACCACGCGCTTGAGCAGAGCCTCGTACTTGGTCGGGTCGTAGCGCTGAACGTCGTCCTTCCACCAGATCTCGTCGGCCACTTCGGGCCAGCACACGGCGTAGGTGTCCTTGACGCGACGACCGGTGCAGTCGGGGTCGGTGTAGTAGACCAGCGGCCCCTTGAGCCCGAGCTTGGTCGCGAAGGCCTTCTGCGCGTTGCTCGGGCCGTCCTTCTTCACGCGACCACGGTCGTTCGCGATCGCCTCGTGGAACAGCTCGTCCTTCGACAGGTTGTACTTATAGGAGACGCTCTTCAGTCCGAAGAGCTGCTCGAGCTCGGCCTTGAAGTCGGCTTGCGGGGCCTGGGTCGTGGTCGTCATGGAGTGATGTGGGTTGCCCCGCGCGCCGCGGAGGGAGGTCCCCCGGGGACTTGCGGGTTCGGTTTCAAGCGCAACAGCGTACACGACGATCGACCCGCCCGGGGATCCCCCCCCCCTCGGCGCGACTTTGGAACACTCGTGACGACGCCCGCGCAACGGCTTCAGCAAGCCGGACGAAATTGCCGAATCCAACAGCGGTCCCTGCCGAGCGCCGAGTCAGGGCGAGCGGTGCCAGCCTCCCCACTCTGGAGGCGCCCCCGCCCCGCCGCTGCGGCACGGAACCCGCCCACCCCGCCATGACCCCCGCCGAAACCGTCCACGCCTGCCCGCGCTGCTACCAGACCCTGCGCCCCGCCCAAGGCCGCCCCGAGGAGGGCGCCGCGGCGCTGCTGCTCGCCTGCCCGGAGAGCTACTGCGACTACGTTCTCGTGCTGACCCACGAGGAACGCTTCAGCGCGCGCAAGTGGAGCTGGCCCGAGCTGTTCCGCATGAACAAGCGCGCCGCGGGCTGAGCCGCGCGCACTAGCGACGCGCGGGCTGACGCTGCGCGTACCACTCGAGCGTCGCCCGCAGGCCGTCGCGCCACGACACGCGCGGCTCGTAGCCGAGCAGCGCGCGCGCGCGCTCGAGCGACGCCAACGAGTCGCGCACGTCTCCTTCGCGCGGCGGCGCGAAGTTGGGTTCGAGGTTGGAGCCGAGCTCGGCGGCCATCGCGCGGTAGAGCGAGAGGAGCGAGATCGCGGTGCCGGTGCCGACGTTGATGACGCTGCCGGCGGGCACGTCGCGCTCCATGGCGAGCACGTTGGCCTGCACGACGTTGTCGACGTAGGTGAAGTCGCGCGTCTGCCCGCCGTCGCCGAAAATCGTCGGTGCGCGAGCGGCGAGCAGCGCGCGCGCGAAGATCGCGATCACGCCGGTGTAGGGACTGTCGTCGCGCTGGCGCGGCCCGAACACGTTGAAATAGCGCAGCGCGACCGTGTGCATGCCGTGCACGTGCCCGTAGGCCGCGAGCAGGTGCTCGCCCGCCACCTTGCCCGCCGCATAGGGCGAGAGCGGCGAGGGCGTCATCGTCTCGAGTTTGGGGAGCGTCGGCGTGTCGCCGTAGGCGGCCGAGGACGCCGCGAACACGAAGCGTCGCACGCCGTGGGCACGGCAGGCTTCGAGCAACCGCAGCGTGCCCATCACATTGACTTCGTAGGAGCGCAGCGGCTGCGCCACGCTCTGGGGCACGGACACCTGCGCCGCCTCGTGGAACACGCCCTCGACTCCCTCGCAAGCCGCGACGACGGCGTCCGCGTCGGCCAAGTCCGCGACCCACAGCTCCACCTGCGCCCCGCTCCCCCGCTCGCCCGCTCCCACGTGGGCGAGATTCTCGCGCAGCCCCGTCGAGAGGTTGTCGAGCACGCGCACGCGATGGCCCCGTGCGACCAGCCCCGTGACGAGGTGCGAGCCAATGAACCCGGCGCCGCCGGTGACGAGGTAGTGAGCCATGTTCAGGGATGCTAGCCGGACTTGAAGCTCGGATTCTCGTCAAGGGACCTACGGCGTTCGATGGTGAACCTGCCCCCAAGTTGTTACCGGTCACCAAACGTGACCCCCCTTGGCGGCTGACCGGGGCGGCCTGAGGGCCGTCGCGGGAGCCCGAGGTGATGCCGCGGCGCGCGGCCGTCCCGAGGAAGCTCGATCCGCACCTCGACGCCATCGAGGCCAAGGTCGGCCAGGGATTGTCCGCGACTCAGATCTTCCAGGATCTGTCTTCCGACTCGCTGTTCGACGCCTGCTACGAGACGGTCAAGCGCGCCGTGCGTCGGCTGCGCCGCGACGAGCCCGAGGTGTACTGCCGCATGACCCTCGTGCCCGGCGAAGTGGCGCAGATCGACTTCGGCGACATCGGCGTGCTCGAGGTCGACGGCGCGCGCCGTCGCGTGTGGCTCTTCGCGATGACGCTGTGCTTCAGCCGCCACAGCTACCACGAGCTGGTGCTCGACCAGACCGTGCCGACTTTCCTCGGCGCGATCCGCCGCGGCTTCGAGCACTTCGGCGGCGTGCCCGCGCGGCTCAAGCCTGACAACCTCAAGTCCGCGGTGCTGATGAACGCGATCGGCGAGCGCCACTGCCAGGAGGACTTCTTCCGCTTCTGCCAGCACTACGGCTGCGTGCCCGACGCCGCGCGCCCGACTACGCCGACGGACAAGGGCCGCACCGACCGGCTGTCCCTGCGCCGAAACGATCTCCGCCTCACGTAGCTTCTGGATGATCTGTTCTGCAGTGTGCTTCTTGCGTCCCAACTGGGGCCTTCTGAGTCCGGGATCCGAACGTTGTGGGTGGATCAGGATTCGGGGGGCGGATCAGTGATGCTTGACTTCGCCATCACGGGCACCACGTTGGTCCAGAATGTGCAATACTCCGCCTACGGCGTGCCGGCTCTGGTGGACCACTTGACGAATCGCTCAGCCGCCGCGAACCTCCCTATCGCGGTCGACGCCGACCATCTCCGGCGGAAGTCATCCGCTTGGAGCTTCTATCCGCGAAACCCCGACTTGTTCCACGCGTGGGCGATCTGGTGCAACTATCCGTCTCGAATTCCGCGAATAGGGCGCGACTGGGCGGGACGCCGAGCGACGAAGGCGGCGTGGCCCCTACGAACCTGATGCGCGGATCGGCTAGCTGCGGCGAGCATCCATCTCGCGGTCGACGCCGACCGCCTCCGGCGGACATCATCCGCTTGGAGTACCTATCCGAAAACCAAGAATGAAGTCCAAAATCGCCCTGATTTCGGCGCTGCTCCTGCTCTCCTTCCTGCTGTTTTCGACCAGGGAGGAACGAGTTGAGGGTGCTGATGTTGATGTTGCAGCGCTCGCTGCTGATGTTGCTGAGGCAGAGGAGCCCTCTGCCACGATGACCGCTCGACCTGAAGATGCAGCCACTCTGAACCGAGAGGCAGTTCCCGCGGCTCCGACTGGCCAAAGCCAGCCCTCGTTGGGCGCTGTGCATCTCACCTTCAAGACTGCCGCCAGAGATCTTGGGCTCAAGGCCTCGCTTCTGGCAGTGGGATCCAGCGACCTGCAGGGAATTGCGATGACCGCCGAGAACAACGAGATCTGGTGGAGCAACCTTGCTCCGGGTCAGTATCGCTGGCGGCTCGATTCCCAGGCTGTCGTCAAGATCTCTCCACGGTTCGAAGTCGCGCGAGTGACTTTTGACTCGGAGGGGATTGCCCGCACTAACGATCCTCCTCCGAGCGATCTCTCCGGAGTCTTTGTAGTAAAAGCCGGGGAGACCACTCAGCTTGAGTCCGAGGTCGAAATGCACGCTGGTATCACCGGTGTTCTGGTCGAGGCCGCTCAGGCCGAAGCGCTCAGTTCGGTAATTATCCGGCTGCGCCACCGTGGAGTCTTCACCAATCCAGTCAAGTCTGGTCAGGACGTCTACATCAACGATACGGAAGGCTCAGGCCGACCGGATCAGGATGGGCGGTTCCTGCTCACGCCGGTGAAACCGGGTGAGAAGGTGTTGACGGCAAGCTGGCGAGTCGGGGAGGAGTTCTTCTACTCGACTCAGAAAATCAGCGTAGCCCCCGGTGAAGTCTTGGATCTGGGTGGCATCTACTGCCAACCAGGACTTTCGATAACCGGCCTGATTCGGTTTCAGACTCCGAACGGAGAGCATGTTCCGAAGGAGCAGCTCTTTGGTCAGGGAGTCGAGCCGAAGCTCGATATGATCTTCAATTCCGGCTCGGATGTACCGACCGAAAATGGGATCAGCGAGTTCTTTCATCCGAGCCTCGATCAACCGTTTGTGATCCATGGGCTCATGCCCGGGGACTACTTCGTCTTGGTTGAGCCGGACGGTGATGGTTGGCCAGAGCTCAAGGGTGGCTTCTCGATTGCGCAAAGAAAGACAGCCGAAGTCGAGTTCGATGTGCGCAAGCAGTCGAGCTTTGAGGTCAACCTCCTGGCTGATGCGTTGTGCCAGCTCAAGCTTTCAGCTGTGATTCCGAACGCTACCAAAGCGCCCTATCTGCGCGGCGTGTTGGTAAGCGGTCGGGATGCCTATGAAGTTCAGCTCAGTCCCGCCCGAGCGGAGGGAGTTGCGTCGGTCGGTACGGTTCAGCTTCCGTCAGGGCGATATGAGCTCTGGCTAAGATCGGTCCCGCCGGACAACGCCGATCCTGAAAATGGGTGGGCGCTGCACACTGAGCTGTTTGTGCCGTTCGCAGCAAACGCCGAAAGCACCGTCAGCATGAATATGACCGAGTCGGTTCGTGTCAAGGTGCTCAGCGCAGAGGGACAACCTGCATCCAACCGCGTCGTCATGTTCTCGCCACAATCGCTAGCTAACCGCGAGAAGCCGCACTGGCTCTATCGCGGGAAGTTGGACGATCAAGGGTTCGTGAACCTTGGAGGCTCGCTCGAAGGCGAGTCTCTGGTCGGCTTCAAGCTCAGCGGAATGGTCTCGGCAGGTAGCAACTTGGCAACGGTGCGTCTTCGCTGAGTAACGTAGTGGGCGAGGCATTAGAGATATCAAAATCAGGTGCCGCTCGACACCAATCCTCTGTCATCTGAGAGAGCCTGTGGAACTGCGGTGAATCAGTCGATTGTTGAGCTTGACGGCCTGGCAGCTACACAAGCTCAGATCTCTCATAATTGAATAATAGCAATGCTTCTGTGATGTAGTCTCTCGAAATAGCATTTCTCTCAGCTTGACGCTGCATCGAGATGCTCAGACCGTTCTTTGCGGAATTCCATGAATTTTCCAACACTGCACTTTGAGGTACACCGCAAAATGTCAACCTTGGCATTTTATTGTGTGGCTCAGTCGACGATGGCATTTCATGGTGTGGCTCAGAGTTGTCCATCGTCTTTGACTATGGCTCTAAGTTGCACAGTTCCTCCCGTCTTGGAGATGTACGATGCGTTCTTTCCTGTTCTGCTTCGCTTTCCTGCTGTGTCTCGCTCACCATGGCTTCGCGCAACAGGGCGGTGGCCACTGGGAGGCCGATGGCACCCCTGAGATCGAATCCGGTTCTGATAGTCCTGCGCCCTTCAACGGCTGGACTGCCGGGACTACAGCCAGTGCCTCAGTCACCGCCGATGGCAATCACGTCTTCGGGCGGGCGACCGCGTACTCGGGTTCGATCTTCGAGTCGGCGCAGATGGCTGCGTCGAGGGGCGGAAAGTTCTACGAGAAGTTCCGTTGGGTCGGCTATGGCCTCGGTCGCGCCGGCTGCATGGGCGAGGTCGATACTTTCGTTTCGATGAACCTGACCGCAGCGTCCGGAGCCTCGGTTCAGTTCGTTCGAGCAGAATCGAACGTCTGGGATGAGCCACTGTCGCAGGACATCCAGGTGTCACACGCGAGCGCAAGCGCGCCGGTTATCGGATCGATTCAGCTCCCAATCTGGGACTTGGTCAAGATCACCCTTCCGATCCCAACCCCGGGCGGCAACATCACCGAGAGCTACAACGAGGATCATCCCTCTGAGAACCTCTACGGTGAGAAGTGCTCGATGAAGTTCTGGCACAAGCGCTTGACTTTCGGGTACGTCAACGTGCTGACCCGCGGAACGATGGGACCAAGCGGCTACGCCTGTGTCTCAATTTGCGGCAAGGTCAGCTCAAGCCCGAGCCTGATGGGCCCGTGTGACAGCGAGCAACGCGAAGAGTTCAGCGCCCAGATCTGGTGCAACCAGTGCGAGGTGTCGAGTGCGATCCCAACCTGCGTCAACTACGTCCAGTAAGGAGCTCAACATGAAGTTCGTTCAGATCCTGTTCGTCTGGCTGTTGCTTTTCTCGTCGACTCCCATGGCTTATGGCCATTGGGAGTTGGTCGGGACTCCCAAGGCTGATGGCGGTGTTGCCTTCGACCATTCCGCAAATGGTACCGGACTGTTCGCTACTGCGAAGGTGGCAGCGGATGGGAATCAGGTGACCGGTTCCGGTTCCGGTCTGGGCCACATCTGGCACCCGATGCAAGCTAGCACCTCAAGAGGGGGCAAGTTTTTCGAGGCGTTCACCTGGGTCGGAGACGGGCTTGGGTTCGCCAAGGTTTCCGGCAAGGTCGGCATCAACGCTACCGGGGATGCCTCTTGCGGTGGTGCTGGACGGGTTTATGGGTACACCGAGTTCAAGTCGTCATTGACGGCCGCGCTCAAGGTCACCGCTAGACTCTCAGTCAGCACGGGAGGTGCAGGTGAGTTGGGCACCATCTCCGCTGGCGGAGTTTCCCTGCCGATTGTTCCTCCTGGCAGCCAGGACTTCGATCATCAGACCTACAACGCTCCGAGTGACAACACCGAGGGAGAGGACTGCGTGATGTTCTTCTGGCATCAACGCCGGACCTACGCCTATGTCGAAGTGCTCTGTAAGGGCACGATGATCAACAACGGCACCTGCGCGCTGAACCTGAATGGTACAGCCAGTAGCGAGCCGTTTCTTGGTGGTCCATGCCAAGGAGGCGGCGAAACCCAAGTTCCGACGTGCGAACAGAGCTGCGTGAGCATGGAGTCTGTTCCGGTCAACGTGATCGTCTATTTGATGGCGACGTTGTTCTTCTAGTCGGACTCGATGGTGAACCTGCCCCCAAGTTGAAGCTAGGAGTGATGTTGGATCCTGAGAGGGTTGAAGTTCGAGGGGAAGGCTAGCCGGCGTTGACGGCCGAGGATCTGCTCGGAGGCCACGGCCTCCGAGCAGAGTTCGGAGTATCGTTCGGGGCTGTGACCTCCGAGCGAGGTGTGGGGACGGACGAGGTTGTAGTCCTGACGCCAGTCTTCGATCAGCGTCCGGGCGTCGTCGAGGGTCGTGAAGTGGTGCTGGTTCACACACTCGTCGCGGAAGCAGGCGTTGTAGCGCTCCGCGTATGCGTTCTGGATCGGCGTGCGCGGTTCGATCCACACGAGCTCGATCCCACGGCGCCGCGCCCACTCGATGATGGCCCGCGACGTGAATTCGGGACCGCTGCCCATCACGAGCCTGCTCGGCTTGCCGTAGAGGTCGATCGCGCCGTCTAGAGCACGCGTCACTCGCTCGCTCGCCGCTGCTGCGACCCAGCCACTTCCATGTGCGCGTCACTGGCCACAGCGCGCCCGCGAAGAGTTCCACCGAATGAGACGGCCGAGGGCGCCGCGGAATTTCCGCGGCGCAGACGGCTCTCTTCCAGTTCCCCAGGCTTCGCTCTGCGACTCCAAGGCGCTCAGCCAGAAGTCCCAGGTCCCGACGTCGGAGTCAGGCCCGACTGCACAGGCGCTCCCCGATCGCTCGACGGGTTCGCTCGTCGTACACGACGAGGCTCCAGCCGCAAGAGCGCCACGATCTCCTCGCGGCAGACATCGAGCCGACGCCCACGCCGCGGGCTCGCACGCCGCTTGGGGAAAGCCTCCAGCTCCACCGCCCGGCGCACCGTCTTGATGTTCACGCCCAGCCGACGGGCGATCTCCTTCTTCGGCACCTCGTCCACGAGATGCATCTGGCGAATCTCGGCCCACTGCGACAC
>VGZD01000014.1 GCA_016872715.1 Planctomycetota bacterium | reverse complement strand
CGGTCGGCATCGCGCAGGCGTGCATCGAGGAGGCGATCGCGTACGCCAAGGTGCGCGTGCAGTTCGGCAAGCCGATCGCGCACTTTCAGGCGATCCAGCACAAGATCGCGGACATGCAGGTGCGCATCGACGCGGCGCGCATGCTCGTGCAGAAGGCCGCTTGGCTGCGCGATCGCGGCGAGCCCTGCGGACGCCAAGCCGCGGAAGCCAAGCTGTTCGCCTCGCAGGCCGCCAACTTCTGCGCGGATGAGTGCCTGCAGATCCACGGCGGCGCCGGCTACACGGACCACTTCATCGCCGAGCGGCTGTTCCGCGACGCGCGCATCACCGAGATCTACGAAGGCGCGACGGACATCCAGCGGCTGGTGATCGCACGCGCGGTGATCGGCACCTAGGACACGCGATGGCCGCCGCCGAAACCCTCGCTGCTCGCATCGAACGCGGTGATCGCACCGCGCTCGCGCGCATGATCAGCTGGGCCGAGAACGGCGATGCGCGCTTTGCCGGCGAGCTCGCGGCGCTGTGGCCGCGCGTCGGACGCGCGTGGCGCGTCGGCGTGACCGGTCCGCCGGGCGCGGGCAAGAGCACGCTCGTGAACGAGCTCGCGCGCGTCGAGCGCTCGCGCGAGCGCTCGGTCGGCATCTGCGCGGTCGATCCCTCGAGTCCGTTCACCGGCGGCGCGCTGCTCGGCGACCGCATCCGCATGGACGATCGCACGCTCGATCCGGGCGTGTTCATCCGCTCGATGGCCTCGCGCGGCAGCCACGGCGGGCTCGCGCGCGCCGCGGCGAGCGCCTGCGACGTGCTCGATGCGTTCGGCTTCGCGACGATCCTGCTCGAGACCGTCGGCGTCGGTCAGGCCGAGTACGACGTGCTCGACGCGGCCGACACGGTCGTGGTCGTGCTGTGTCCGGGCGCGGGCGACGGCATTCAGGCCATGAAGGCGGGCTTGCTCGAAGTCGCCGACGTGCTCGTGGTGAACAAGAGCGACCTGCCCGGTGCCGAGCGCTTGCAGAGCGATCTCACCGAGGCCGTGCACGTGCGCTTCACCAAGCGCGCGTGGGCGGTGCCGGTGGTCGCCGCGAGCGCGGGCACGGCGCAGGGCACCGAGGACGTGCTCGAAGCGATCGCGCGCCACCGCGCGCACGTCGAGTCGAGCGGGCTCGAGGCCGCGCGGCGGCGCAAGCGCATCGAACAGGTCCGCCACTCGCTGTCGGAGCAGCTCTCCGAACGCCTGTGGGGGCCGGCGGGCCTGCGCGATCGCGTCGAGGTCGAGCTCGCGCAAGGACACTCGCCGCACGCGATCGCCGCGGCGCTGCTCGCGGAAGTCACCATGGGGCTCTCGAAGCTTTCGGAGGCACGACGATGACGGTCGACCGTTCCCGCACCGAGGTCCGCGCGGTCGACGCGCACGCGCTGTGGCAAGCCGAGTTCGATCAGGCCAAGAAGCGCGGCGTCGAGTTCACCAGCCTTTCGGGCGCGCCGCTGCAGCCGCTCTACGGTCCCGCGGACGTGCCCCTCGGGTACGAGAGCGAACTCGGCTATCCCGGCTCGTTCCCCTACACGCGCGGCGTGCATCCGACGATGTACCGCAGCCGCCTGTGGACGATGCGGCAGTTCGCGGGCTTTGGCAGCGCGAAGCAGACCAACGAGCGCTTCAAGTTCCTGCTCGCGCACGGGCAGACCGGCCTCTCGACGGCGTTCGACTTCCCGACGCTCATGGGCTACGACTCCGACCACGCGCACTCGCTCGGCGAGGTGGGGCAGGTCGGCGTCGCGATCAGCTCGCTCGCGGACATGGAGGTGCTGATGGGCGGCATACCGATGGCCGAGGTCTCGACCTCGATGACCATCAACGGCCCCGCGCCGATCCTGCTCGCGTTCTACATCGCCTGCGGCGAGCGGCAGGGCGTTGATCCCAAGCTGCTGCGCGGCACGGTGCAGAACGACATCCTCAAGGAGTATCAGGCTCAACACGCGTGGCTCGTGCCCGCGGAGCCGGCGCTGCGCATGATCACCGACGTGATGGGCTACTGCGCCCGACGCGTGCCGCAGTGGAACACGATCTCGATCTCGGGCTACCACATCCGCGAGGCCGGTTCGACCGCGGCGCAGGAGCTCGCGTTCACGCTCGCCAACGGCATGGAGTACGTGCGGCGCGGCAAGGCCGCGGGGCTCGACGTCGACGAGTTCGCGCCGCGGCTGTCGTTCTTCTTCGACAGTCACCTCGATTTCTTCGAGGAGATCGCCAAGTTCCGCGCGGCGCGCCGCATCTGGGCGCGCAAGCTGCGCGACACGTTCGGCGCCAAGGACCCGCGCTCGTGGATGGTGCGTTTCCACACGCAGACGGCCGGCGTGTCGCTCACCGCGCAGCAGCCCGAGAACAACATCGTGCGCACCGCCTTCGAGGCGCTCGCGGCGGTGCTCGGCGGCACGCAGTCGCTGCACACCAATTCGATGGACGAGACGCTCTCGCTGCCGACCGAGAAGGCCGTCAAGATCGCGCTGCGCACGCAACAGATCATCGCCGAGGAGACCGAAGTCGCGCACGTGATCGACCCGCTCGGCGGCTCGTACTACGTCGAGGCGCTCACGAACCGGCTCGAGGCCGAGGCGGAGCGCTATTTCGCCGAGATCGAGCGGCGCGGTGGCGTCGTGCCGGCGACCGAGCAGGGCTACGTCCAAAAGGAGATCCACCGCTCCGCGATCGCCTACCAGGCGGCGGTCGAGCGCGGCTCCAAGCGCGTCGTCGGCGTCAACTGCTACACCGAGGACGAGCAGGGGCCGACGATCGAGCTGCACAAGATCGACCCGGCGGTCGAGCGCGAGCAACACGAGCGGCTCTCGGCGCTGCGCAAGCGCCGCGACGCGTCCAAGGCGCGGCGCGCGCTCGACGAGATCCACGACGCGTGCAAGTCGCGCGACAACCTGCTCGAGCGCTTCGTCGCCGCGGCGCACGCCGACTGCACGCTGGGCGAGATCGCCGACGTGCTGCGGGCGGAATTCGGCCACTACAGGGAACCCAAGATCCTCTAGGTGCACCGATGGCGAAGTCCTCCACCCCGCTGATGCAGATCATCACGCTGGCGCTCATCGTCCCCGCGATGGTGACGGTCGTGGTCGGCATCGATTTCCTGCTCGACGGGCTGGGAATCGACCTGATCGAGATCAACCTCCCGCGGCGCGGCCTGTGGGCGTTGTTCATCGGCGCGTGCTGCCTCGGCACGGGCTGGATCGCGAAACAAGGCTTGGCTGCCCTGTGGAAGAAGCTCTAGCGAGATGACCATGACCCAACGCAAGATCCGAGTTCTCGTCGCCAAGCCCGGCCTCGACGGCCACGACCGCGGCGCGAAGACCGTCGCGAGCGCGCTGCGCGACCACGGCATGGAGGTGATCTACACCGGCCTGCACCAGACGCCCGAGGCGATCGCGGAGATCGCCGCGCAGGAAGACGTCGACGTGGTCGGGCTCTCGATCCTCTCCGGCGCGCACATGGCGCTCTTCCCGCGCGTGCGAGTGGAGCTCGAAAAGCGCGGCATGGGGCACGTGCTGCTCACCGGCGGCGGCATCATCCCTCAAGATGACATGGCGGCCCTCGAAACGCAGGGCTACACGAAGCTGTTCGGCCCCGGCACGCCGACCGAGGCGATCGCCAAGTGGATCACGGTGGCGATGGCAGAGCGACTCAAGAACGAAGGAGCGCAGTGAACATGAGCGAGAGCAATTCCGTGCGAGACATCCTGACGATCGAAGAAGCAGCGGAGCTGCTCGGCGTCAGCGTCAAGACGTTCAACAAGGTGCTGCACACGCAGAACATCCCGGCGCGCAAGATCGGCCGCGAATGGAAGTTCTCGCGCGCCGCGCTGATCGAGTGGGTGGGCTCGGGTCGCAGCAAGGACTTCTACCAAGGTCAGGGCGAGGACGAGGACGAGACGCCGCCGCCTTCGAGCGGCGAGAAGGCTCGGCGCACGGCCGGTTGGAAGATCGAGTACTAGGAAGGCGAGGCGCTCCATGGCTGGCATCACCGTTCCCGAGATTCGTCACGGGCTCGATCTGACCGAGCAGCAGCTCATGATCCGCGACATGGTGCGCGAGTTCGCGCGCACCGAGGTCGCGCCGCTGGCGATGGAGGTCGACGAAACCCATCGCTTCAGCGTCGAGACGTGGAAGAAGATCGTCGAGCTCGGCCTGCCGGGCATTCCCTTCAGCGAGGACGTCGGTGGTTCGGGCGGCGACACGCTGTCCTATTGCCTCGCGGTCGAGGAGCTCGCCAAGGTGTGCGGCTCGACCGGTCTCACGCTCGCGGCGCACGTCTCGCTCGGCACGTGGCCGATCTACGCCTTCGGCATGCACCTGCGCGATCAGTACGTGCCGGGACTGATCCGCGGCGACCACATGGGCGCCTACGGCCTCACGGAGCCCAATGCGGGCTCGGACTCCGGCGGCACGCTCACCACGGCGATCGACGAGGGCACGCACTGGCGTCTCAACGGCCGCAAGTGCTTCTGCACCAACGCGAACTACGCCGGGACGTTCATCGTCACGGCGGTGACGACGCCGGGCATCGGGGCCAAGGGCATCAGCGCCTTCGTCGTGCCCAAGGGCATCGACGGCTTCTTCCTCGAGCCGGGCGAGCACAAGCTCGGCATGCGCGGTTCGGACTGGGGCAGCCTGGTGTTCGCGGACGCGCGCATTCCCAAGGACCACCTGCTCGGGCCGACCGGCGAGGGCTTCAAGACCTTCATGAAGACCTTGGACGGCGGGCGCGTCTCGATCGGCGCGCTGTCGCTCGGCATCGCCGAGGGCGCCTATGAGTGCGCGCTCAAGTACGCCAAGGAGCGCGAGGCCTTCGGCGGAACGCTCTCCGACCTGCAGGCCGTGCAGTTCAAGCTCGCCAACATGGCGCTCGACATCGAAGCGTCGCGCCACCTCGTCTACCACGCCGCGCGGCTCAAGGATCTGGGACTGCCGTACTCGAAGGAGGCGGCCATGGGCAAGCTGCTCGCGAGTGAGTGCGCGATGCGCGTCACCTACGATGCGATCCAGATCTACGGCGGCATGGGCTACAGCCGCGAGTATCCGGTCGAGCGCATGTGGCGCGACGCGAAGCTGTGCGTGATCGGCGAGGGCACGAGCGAAGTGCAGCGCCTGATCATCGCGCGCAACGTCCTGCGCTAGGGCGCACGTGAGCCTCGCTCCCGCGTCGATCGTCCCGCCGCCGTACCGCGCGCGCACGCTGCGCGCGGGCGGCTGGGACGTGACCGAGCTGTGCGACGGATTCCTGCGCCTCGACGGTGGCGCGATGTGGGGCGTCGTTCCGGCGACGATGTGGCGCGCGCTGACGCCGCCGGACGCGGACAATCGCATCCTCATGGCGCTGCGTCCGTTCCTCGCGCGCAAGGGCGAGATCGTGGCGGTGATCGAGAGCGGCATCGGCACGCGCTGGGACGCGAAGCGGCGCGCGATCTACGGCATCGAGGCCGCGGTCGGACTGGCCGAGTCGCTCGCGCGCTGCGGCGTGAAGCCCGAAGGGGTGACCCACGTCGTCGCGTCGCACGCGCACTGGGATCACTTCGGCGCGGCCGTGGTCGAGCGCGGCGGCGCGCTCGCGCCGCTGTTCCCGAACGCGCGCCACTACTTGCCGAAGGTCGAGATCGCCAACGCCCTCAACCCCGACCACGTGCGGCGGGCTTCCTATCGCCCAGACGACGTCGAACCGCTCGTGCGCGCGGGTCTGCTCGTCGCCTACGAGGGCAGCGCGGACATCGCCCCGGGACTGCGCGCGCACGTCCTCGGCGGCCACTCGGACGGCGTGGCGGTGATCACGCTCGATGAGGAGCGCGCCGACGGCGCGATTTTCTGGTCCGACGTCGTGCCGACCGCGCACCATGTGCAGCCGCCGTACATCATGGCCTACGACATCGACGTCGCGCGCAGCTTCGAGGTGCGCACGAAGTGGATCGCGCGCGCGGCCGAGCGCGGCTGGACCGGGCTCTTCTATCACGATGTGGACACTGCCTTCGGCCGCATCGAGCGGGACGGCAAGCGCTATCGAGTGGTCGAACTCGGTGGGAGCGCGCCGTGAACGAGCTCGTGGCGCGCACGTGCGCGGCGTACGCGGGCTGTCGCAGCTACCGCGACATGGGCGAAGCCGCGGTCATGGTCGCGCGCGGCTCGAAGCCCTGGCAGCGCACGACCTGTCGCTTTCCGTTCCAGACCGCCTTCGTGCGGCCCGCGCGCTTGCTGTTCGAGTGGAAGGCGATGGGCGTCGGCCCGCATTCGGAATGGCCGCACGCGGCGCTGTGGCGCAACGCGCGCGGCTTGTTCGCGTGGGAAACCAACGTCGAGCTGTCCGAGCCCGCCCTGACCTCGGGCGGTTCGCTCGCGGAGGTGCTCGAGCGCTGGAGTCCGGCCTGCGGTGGCGCCGCGACGGCCGTGCCGCGCCTGCTCGGCGTGCTCGAGGGACCCAATCCCCTCGACGGGCTGCAACCCGCGGGCGAGGACGAGATCGACGGCGTCGCAGCGCGGCGTCTGGAGAAGAGCGTGATCGGCGGCGTGTTCGTCGCCTGGATCGCGCTCGAGCGTCCGCTGCTACTGCGCACCTTCTCGCGCCTGCGCCACTCGCCCGAACGCGACGCGGCCCTGCGCAGCCTCGCCGCGCGCGCCGAACTCTCGCCCGAGCTCCGTCAGCTCGTCGCCGCGACGCCCGCGCTCGAGAGCGAGCGCATGGTCGAAACCACGCTGTTCCTGCGCCCCGAGCTCGATCCGGAGCTCGACGACTCCGCCTTCGAGCTCACGCCTCCGCGCTGACCTCTCCCGCCGCGCGCGCTTCGACGCTCAAAGCGGGGCCGCGCCGGCGGTGGTGGAGACGAGGGCGTCGACGAAGGCGGCGGGGTCGAAGGGCTCGAGCAGGTCGAGCTGCTCGCCGGTGCCGATGTAGCGAATGGGGAGGCGCAGCTCGCGCACGATCTGGCACACGGCGCCGCCGCGGGCGGTGCCGTCGAGCTTGGTGATCACGAGGCCCGAGACCGGCACGTGCGCGGTGAATTCCTTGGCCTGACGGATCGCGTTCTGGCCGTTGGTGCCGTCGAGCACGAGCCAGACCTCGTGGGGCGCGCCGCTCAAGCGCTTCTCGATCACGCGGCGCACCTTGGCGAGCTCGTGCATCAAGTTGGTCTGCGTGTGCAGCCGACCGGCGGTGTCGACGAGCACGACGTCGATCCCGAGCACGCAGGCGCTCTCGACGGCATCGAACGCGACGGAGGCCGGATCCGCGCCTTCCTTGCCGCGTACGATCGGCGCGTTGTTGCGCTGGGCCCAGATCTCGAGCTGCTCGGCGGCCGCGGCGCGGAACGTGTCGCAGGCGGCGAGCAGCACGCTGTGCCCCTGCGACTGGAAGCGATGCGCGAGCTTGGCGATCGAAGTGGTCTTGCCCGAGCCGTTGACGCCGACCACCAGCACGATCGTGGGCCGGTGGGGGATTCTCGCCTCGCCCGGCGTGACGCCCGCGGGCGCCACGAAGCCGAGCAGGACCTCGCGCAGCACCGCGCGCACTTCGTCCTCGCCCTTGATCTCGCCGCGCTCGTGCAGCCGGTTGATCTCGGCCATCACCTCGCCCGCGATCGGCCCGAGGTCGCCTTGGTAGAGCAGCGCCTCGAGCTCGTCGAGCAGCGCGCGGTCGATCGGCCGCCCGCCCTTGAAGAGCTTGGCGATGTTGTCGCTCAGCGCCTCGCGCGTGCGCGTCAGCCGTTCCTTCAGGCGGTCGAACAGGCCCACGCGTTCACTCCTGCGGCGCGCCCTTGGCGTCGACGTGGCGCGACTTGATCTTGTCGAGGATGCCGTTGATGAACGCGCCCGAGTTCTGCGTCGAGAAGCGCTTGCCGAGCTCGATCGCCTCGTTGATCGCGACCTTGGGCGGCACGTCCTTGGAATGCAGCATCTCCCACGTCGCGAGCCGCAGCACGTTGCGGTCGATGACGGCCATGCGCGAGATGTCCCAGTTTTGCGCGACGGAGCGGATGATCTCGTCGAGGTTGTCGCGCTCCCCGTGGACGCCGCGCAGGATGTGCAGCGCGAAGGCGCGCGCGTCGCGGTCGCCTTCTTCCTCGAGCAGCAGGTCCTCGGCCATGGCGAGCACGTCCTCGCCGCGCAGGTCGAGCTGGTAGAGCAACTGCAGCGCGAGCTCGCGTCCGCGGGTGCGCTTCTTCACTGCCCACCTCCAAAGCGCGCGCCGAAGCCCGCCTTGCGGCTCGTTCCGCCGACCTCGCGCGTGCGCTCGAGGGCAGCGAGCACCGCCACGGCGGCGTGCGCCACTTCGCGGCCCTTGTCGTGCTCGGAGCCCTGTAGCGCGCGTTCGCGCGCCTGCTCGAGGGTGTGGCAGGTCAGGATGCCCATCAGCATGGGCTTGTCCGTGTCGAGGCTCACGCGCGCGAGGGCGTGGCTCACGGCAGAAGCGATGTGGAAGTCGTGAGTCGTCTCGCCCTTGATCACGATGCCCAAGCACAGCACCGCCGCGAGGTCGCCGCGCATGGCGAGCGAGCGCGCCACGATCGGAATCTCGAACGCCCCCGGGACCTCGACCACCTGCAGGGCGTCATCGGCGAGCCCCGCGTCCGCGAGCGCCGCGCGCGCCGAGGCCAGCATGGCGAGCGTCAGGTCGTGGTGGAACGTCGAGACCACGGCGCCGAGCCGCACGTCAGGCGGCAGGCGGAGGGAGGACGCGGAGGGCGGTGCGTTGCGGGCCATCGGTGCGCAAAGAGCGGGGGCTGCCGGTCCGGATTCGAGCTCGGCGCGAAGAGTCTAGCCCCGGGACTATGCCGGGCAAGCCTCGGACGGCAAGCTAGCCTGCCCCCCCGCCAAGGAACCCCCGTCGATGTCGCTGACCTCGGAGCTGAAGGAAACCCTGACCCTGATCCTCGCCGGAGGACAGGGCGAGCGCCTGCGTCCCCTGACCGACAAGCGCGCCAAGCCCGCGGTGCCCTTCGGCGGCTCGTACCGCATCATCGACTTCACGCTCTCGAACTGCATCCACTCCGGCCTGCGGCGCATCTTCCTGCTGACGCAGTACAAGGCGCGCTCGCTCGAGGAGCACATTCGCTTCGGCTGGAACTTCCTCCCGCGCCGTCTCGAGCAGTTCATCTCGACGCGCCCGCCGCACCACCAGGGCAAGGGCCTGTGGTACCAAGGCACCGCCGACGCGATCTACCAGAACCTCGACACGATCGAGGAAGAGCGGCCGCGCCACGTGCTCATCCTCGCGGGCGATCACATCTACAAGATGGATTACAGTCGCATGATCCGCGAGCACCTGATCCATCGCTCGGCGCTGACGATCGGCGCCGTCAAGATCCCCGCGAGCGAGGCGCGGCACTTCGGCATCCTGCAGGTCGATGCGCGCGGCCGCGTGACGAGCTTCGTCGAAAAGCCCAAGACGAACGCACCGGAGATCCCCGGTCAGCCCGGCTTCTGCCTGGCGTCGATGGGCATCTACGTGTACGAGACCGACGAGCTGCTGCGCCGCCTGCGCACGGACGCGGCCGATCCCAAGTCGAGCCACGACTTCGGCAAGGACATCATTCCGCGCATGATCGAGGAGGTGCCGGTCTACGCGCACAACTTCATCGATCGCGACGGCAGCGAGCAGCCCTACTGGCGCGACGTCGGCACGCTCGACGCGCTCTACGACGCCAACATGGACCTGCTCTCGGTGAACCCCAAGCTGAACTTGTACGACCTCGACTGGCCGATCTACTCGCTGTGGCACGCCGACCCGCCGGCCAAGACCGTGCTCGACGAGAGCTCCGGGCGGCGCGCCGAGGTGACCGAGTCGCTCCTGTGCCCGGGCGTGATCGTCTCCGGCGGCAAGGTGCGGCGCTCGATCCTCGGCAATCGAGCGTTCGTCGACGAGCACGCGCTGGTCGAGGACTCGATCCTCTTCGGCGGCGTCGTGATCGGCAAGGGCGCCAAGGTCCGCCGCGCGATCCTCGACAAGTGGGTCAAGGTCCCCGATGGCTTCGAGATCGGCTACGACCGCGCACAGGACGCGAAGCTCTTCACCGTGACCGAGTCCGGCATCACCGTCGTCCCCGCCGGCTACGACTTCGGCGTCGCTCCGAGCGCTTCGAGCCACACTCCCGAGCCCTACAGCTCGTGGAACTAGCCCGCATCTCTCGCCAGCACGCGGTCGGGCGGACGTCGAGAGCGCCTCAGCGCACCTGCGCCGCAGCGCTGGCGAGATCGGCGGGCGCGATCTGGAGCGTGAGGACGCGCGCGGAAGGGGAGGAGGAGGCGCGAGCGTTGGCGAGCAGCAGGTGGGGGACGTCGATGGAGCGGCCGAGCGTGAGGACGAGCGTCGAGGAGAGCGGCATCGCTTGATGGAGGCCGAAGGGCTCGGAGAGGGCGCGGTCGATCGCGATGTGCTGGGCGTGCATGCGCTCGATGGCAGGTGGCAGGTCGGCGGACTGAAGCACGAGTTCGAGTTCGAGGCCCGCGATGGACTCCAAGAGCTCGGGTGCGACTTCGACCTGCACGCGCGGCGCGCGCTCGAGCTGCACGGCGGGCGCGCGCGTCGCGGGATCGAAGCGCGCGATGACGTGGCCGGGAGCTGCGAGCCACAACGGCGCGGCATCGCGTTCGAGCATCAGCTTGCCCGACGGCATGGCGTGCGTGAGCCAGCGTCGCGCGCCGCGATCGAGGACGTGCGCGGATGCGCGGTTCGCGGGCAATCCGTCGGCGTCGAGGACGCGCAGGACACTCCAACTGCCGATCTCCAGCGGATCGAGGCGCGGATCGCGCGCGAGCTGGCCGACTTCGACGAGCACGCCTTGGACCTGCGCGATGTGCGTCGGCGCGCCCGAGGCGTACACGGTCACGGTGTAGGCACCGGGCGCGAGGCCGCGCACGACGAACTCGCCTTGTGCATCGACCTCGGTGCGTCGGTCGGGAGCCGCGCCGCGCGGAGCGGACCTCGCGCCCTCGGGACGCACGCCGACGCGGACGTACTCGCGCGCGAGTCCAGCCGCGAGCGAAATCGAGCCCGAGAGCGCGCCGTCCGCGGCGAGTGAGAGCACGACCTCCCGCGACCCGACCTCGACCACGCGAAACTCGCTCGCGCCATCGCTGCTCCATGCACAAACGCCGAGCGCCGTCCAGTCGCCATCACCTCGCACCTCGAACTCGCCCCCGAGGCCGGTGCGCACCTGCAGATCTTCCGAGCGCTCCCAGCCGCGGAGGTCCGTGCTCGCTCCCCGATGGCGCGTGCCGAACACCCGGACCTGCGCTCCGACGACGCGCCGACCGGCCGCATCGAGGACGCGACCCGCGACGAGCAGCGAGCGCGCGTCGAGGAAGATCGTCCCGAGGTCGAGCTCGCTCACACCGGCGCTAGCGACGGCCGTGACTTCGCAGCGACCGATGATCTCCTCGCGTGGACCGAGCGCGGTGAACTCGAGCTGCGTCGGTCCGGCCGCCTCGCGCAGCAGCGGAATGAGGAAGCGGCCGTCGGGTAGCACGAGCACGCGCAGGCCCTGCGTCCATGCGACGTCGCTCGAGTCCTGACCGCGCAACGAGATGTCGACGCGCGTCGTGCCGCTCGAGCTCAGCGCTGGCCCGACCAGCGTGCCGACCATGCGCCGCTGTGGCTTCGACTCGGCGTGCACGGCGACGCGCAGGCGGCGCTCCTCGCCGGGGCGGCTCGGACCGAGCGCGGCACTCGCAGCATGGAGCGTGAGGCGTCCGTCGACGAGCGACGTCGGCGTGAGCAACAGGCCGAGACCGACATAGGGGAAGTGCGCGAGCCCGTCGCTCTCAGGGCGCAGGTAGTCGCCGCCTTGGAGCTCGAGCGCGTCCTCCGATGCGAGCGCGGGAGCGAGCTGCAGCGAGAACCGCGCAGCGCGTGCGTCGCCGTCGACTTCGAGAACGACGCTGCCGCAGGCAGGCAGTCGCAGCTCGACCGTCTCGACGGGCGGGCGCGTCGGATCGAACTCGAACTCGACTGCCTGCGCAAACGGCTCGGCGACCGCGAGCACCACGCGTGCATCGAAGTCCCACGCTCCGCGCATGAGCCCGCGGTAGTGCCGAAACTCCGCGCGACCGTCGGAATCCGTCGTCAGCATCGCGAGGTCGGTCGTCGCAGGCGCTGCGTCCTCCGCAGGCCAAAGTTGGCGCAGGACGACGCGTGCTCGCGGTGCGCTCGCGCCAGCCGCATCGAGCACGCGCACGCGCAGCGTCTCATAGGACTCGAGCTCGACGTAGGTCGGGTCGGTGCTCGCGCGCAGCACGCTCGAGAAGCCCCACAGTCCCTGCGCGCGTGCGATCACGCAGCCTACGGCGAGCGGCGTCGGCGCGTGAAAGGCGCCGTTGGCATCGGGAGCGAGCGGCTGCGCCTGCTGCGCGAGTCGCTCGTCGAGCTCGCCCGCTCGCATCCAGCGCTCGACACTCTGGAGTTCCTGCCAACTCTCCAGATCCTGTGGCTGCCACCACCACAGCTCGACCGGCGTCACGCGCTGGCGATGCGCGCCGAGGATCGCGATGAGCTCGACGCCCTGCTCCCTCGCCGCGCTCGGGGCGAGCTCGTCCGCGCGCGCCTCCTCCGCCAGCGTCGAGCGCGAGTCGCTCGCGCCTCGCTCGCCATCGACGCGCTCAGGAGTTCCGACGCCACGCGAGCCGCTCGCCTCCGGCGCACTCACCTGACCGCCCGACCGCGCGCCGTCGCCGAGTCGGCTCTGCAGCCACACGCCCACGACGAGCGCGAGCAGCGCCAACGCGGCGAGCCACGCTCCGACCGAGGACTTTCGCTGCGTCTGCCTCACTGCGCGTCCACCATCGGTCCGCGCCTCGCGCGGCGCAAGGCCCGCGCGCTAGGCCGGAGCGGCGATCAGCTCCTCGATGTACAGCGGCAGCATCTTGCGCCATGTGGTCCAGTCGTGCGGCCATTCCTCGCCCCACTCGACGACGCGGTTGGGGATGCGGCGGCGACCGAGCACATCGGCGACGCGCCAGGACTGCGCGGGCTCCTCGGCCTTGCCCTTGCCGTGCGTCAACAAAATGAAACGCTTGCGCAGCTGCTCGAGGTGCGGGCCCTCCGGCAAGTCCGAGAGGAAGCGCGTGGGCGTGTTGAAGTGGTGGTCCGAGTTGGGCTCGCCCGTCATGAACTTGTGGAGGTCGTAGGTGCCGCTCATGCAGATCGCGAGCCTGAAGACATC
Organism: Planctomycetota bacterium; assembly: GCA_016872715.1. Lineage (GTDB taxonomy): Bacteria > Planctomycetota > UBA1135 > UBA1135 > F1-120-MAGs118. The sequence goes on along the minus strand of VGZD01000014.1, from coordinate 34,451 downwards.
GGGGTGGCGGCAGGTCGCGGCGAGAGCCTGAAACGCCCCGATCGACGCGCCCGCGGTGGCGATCTCGACGCTGCTCGAGCGGCAGTCCTTGCGGATCAGCGGCACGAGCTCGTGGTACACGAAGTCATCGAAGCGCTGCTGCGCGCGCGCGGCGTGGTCGACCTTGTTGGATTCCGCGAGCAGCGCCTGTCCGGCCGTCGAGTCGCAGGAGTAGATCTTGATGCGGCGCTCTTCGAGCAGGCCCTTGAGCACATCGATCATCCAGAAGCGCTCGATCTCTTCCGCGTCGCCGCCGGCGGTGGGGAACAGCAGCACGGGCGCGCCCTCCTCGCCCCAGCGCACGACCTTGATCTCGCGGCCGAGCCGCTCCGAGCGCCACGTTTCGGTTGCCTTGCCCATGATTACTTGCGCGCCGCGCTCTTCTTCGCCTTCGCGGGGGACTGGGAGGGGATCGCCGCCGCCGCGCGCGCCGCCGCGTCCTCCGTGCGCCAGATCTGGAGCTCGTTCCAGAAGTGCTCGGTGAACGTGTCCCACTCGTGCTTGGGGAACAGCGCCTCGACCTTCGCGCGCACGGCGTGCCGCGCCCGGTCGGTGCCGAAGAACCGCCACGCGACCTCGTCGAGGTGCGCGAGGTGCTTGGCGCAGAATTCCTCGAAGCGCTCGGCCTCCATGCGCTCGCGCGCGAGCTTGGCGTAGCGCGTGAGCTTCTCGCGGTAGGGGAGCTCCTTGTCGGCGATGTCGAAGAACGGCTGCCAGTCGTGGTTGAGGCGCAGCTTCTTCTTCGTCGCGGCCACGTACAGCGCCCAGCGCAGCTTGGCCTTCACGAGCCACGGGAAGTGGCGGTGCAGGCTCGTCACTTGGCTGTCGGGGCAGGGGTTCGCGAAGTCGATCGGGAACCACTCGCCCTGCTCGTACAGCGCCTCGCAGCTGTTGAAGTCCCAGTTGAAGAACGCGTTGATCGTGAGCGTGATGTCGCGCAGCGTGTCGAGCGTCTCGTCGGGCAGGTAGTCCTTGTCGTTCAGGTAGCGCTGGTGCAGCGGCGCGGACGGGTCGTAGCGAATGACGCGCGTCTGGGGGCCCAGCCCGATGCAGCGGCAGAAGTGCTCGTGCGGCAGCACGCCCTTCTGCAGGTGCATCACGAGCTTGCCCGACTTGTCGTAGGCTCGGCGCAGCGCGGCCTCGTCGTCGATCTTGCTCACGCCGACCCAGCCGCCGCCGTCGTAGGGCTTCATGAACAGCGGGTAGCCGACCTTGGCTCCGATCTCGCCGAGCTCGAACAGCCGCGCGTAGCGCACCAGCGTCGTCTCGAGGTCCGGCTTCTCCTCGTAGTCCTTGGGCGGGACCATCCACGTGGTCGGGATCGGCAGCCCCAGCCGCATCATCGCCGCGTAGGTCGTGTGCTTCTCGTTCGACTGCACGGACCACGGGTTGTTGAAGACGTACACGCCGTCCATCAGCGTGGCCTTCTTGATCCACTCGCGCCGCACCGCGTACCAGTGCGTCAGGCGGTCCATCACGAGGTCGTAGGGCACCTTCGCGCGCAGGTCGTAGGGCTCGATCGTCACGCGCTCGACCTCGAAGCGCAGCGTGTCCTTGCCGAGGGGCAGCGCGAGGTCGAGGTCCTTCATGAGCTCCTCGAAGCAGATGGGCCAGCAGGCATCCGCGCCGAGGGAGAGACCGATACGTCGAGTGATCTGGGCCAAGCCGGGGCTCCTCGCGACGCGCTCGCCGCGGGTGGGGACTTTCGAAGGGCGCGGGATTCTAGCAGCGCCCCCCGCCCCTCCGGCCCACACCCCGCCCCTCCGGCCCACACCCCGCCGCGCGGGCTGCCCCCCGCGCAGGCCCGCTGCTCCTCGGGCCCGCGATTCCCACTCGCGACACAGTAGTCGGGCGCACCATGGGCCGTAGACTCGACTCCTCGCTCCATGCTTCGGCCCTTCCTGCCTGCAGGCACTTCTTTCGAGTCGGAGAGCGGACCATGGTCAGAAATCGACGGTCGTTCGCCCTGTTCGGTTCGTGCGCAATGGCGCTCGCTTGGGTAGCAGCGGGGTGTGGTGCCACGAGCGTTGAGACGAGCGGGGGCGCCGCGCGCTGGAGCTTGCCGGCGGAGGGCTTCGCGGTCGTGGCGGTGGAGCCGGACGCGGCGATCGTGATGGACGCCGCGGGGGGACGATGGCCGTGGCGTTCGATCAGCCAGTGTTCGTTGTAGAGCTTGGCCCACTCGGTCACCGCGCGGCGGACGTCTTCGGCGTCGACGAAGTTGCGGACCCACAGGAGCTGCTCCTTCAGGGTTCGGAAGAAGCGCTCGATGCAGCCGTTGCCTTCCGGCGAGCGCATGAAGGACGGGCTCGACTCGATGCCCAGGAAGGCCAGCTCGGACTGGAAGTGACGGCTCACGTACTGGCTGCCGTTGTCGTGGCGCACGAGGAGCCCGCTCGCGATGTGCGCGGCGTAACTGCCGTAGCCGCCGGGCGGGCGCTATTCGTAGACCATCATCAATTGGCCGGGGAAGAGGGTGGTGAGGCCCTCGCGCAGGCGGTCGCGCCAGTTCTCCCAGTTGTGGCCGTCGCGGGACTCGGTGAAGCGCACGTGCATGCCGGTGGACTGGAGCAGGGGCACGATCGAGCGGTTGTAGTAGATCAGAGCCTCGTAGGTGCCGCAGGAAACGTAGGCCGAGTCGGCGGGGCGGCCGGGGGCGGCGCGGAACTCGCTCATGAAGCGCACGACGGGATCGAACACCGGACCGCGGTCGTTGGGGCCGATGTCGGTGAACACGAACGAGCCCGACTGTAGGAGCAGGTTGCCGAACACGCCCGGGCGGCGCCAAGCGGTCGCGAGCGAGGCCACGCCGCCGAAGCTCGCGCCCATCAGGCCGCGCGCGGCGGGCTGGGGCAGGAGCGGGTAGCGCGACTCCATCATCGGCAGGAGCTCGTCGACGAGGAAGCGCGCTTGGCGCTCGTCGTTCGCGTACTCGACCAGCCGGTTGGAGGAGCCGGTGAGCGCGACCACCATCGGCTGCACCTCGAGGCGGTGGATCAGGTTGTCGAGCACCGTGCGCAGGCTGGCGAACTTGAGGTAGTCGGGACCGTCGTGCACGACGAGCAGCGGGTAGCGACGCGTCGTGCGGAAGCGCGCGGGGACGTACACGAGCACGTCGCGCGTGTCGCCGAAGGCGGCGCTGTCGATCTTCAGCTCCTGAATCTCGCCGAGCCGCGCCTCGGTGTCGTGGCCGATCCAGTCGGGGCGCGCGTAGCCCGCGCCGAAGACCACCGAGTTCGCGCCGTAGGGATCGCGCGCGAGCTCTTCGTTGAGCGGGTCTTGGATCAGTTGGTGGTGAGTGCCGCGGACGATCTCGAGCTTGTACTCGACGCGCGAGCCCTCGGGGATGTCGATCGACAGCGTCCACATCGGCGAGTCGTGGAAGCGCGTGAAGATCTGGGACGGCGGCAGACCCGCGATCCAGTGGCGCAGGCGCACTTCGTCGGCGGCGCCCACGAACACGAACGTCACCGTGCGGCCCTCGACGAGCGGGAAGCGGTGCGAACGCAGGAACGCGTCGATGTCGGCGGGGCCGATGTGGCGCTTGGCCGCGAGATCGCCGAGCAGGCTCATGCGCCCACCTCTGCGAGCGAGCCATCGGCGCACAGCTTGCGCGCGCCGCTCTCGCCGCTCCAGCGGAGTTCGTGCCAGTCCAGCCGCGTGCGCGCGGGCAGCGCGACGCACAGGTCGGGCGCGAAGCGGCGCGCGAAGAGCGAGACGCGCGCGGCGTCGCCGAGCGCGAGGCGCTTGTCGGCGTGCGGGAGCGCGACCAGGCCGCTCACCGCGCCCAAGCCCGCCTCGAGCACCTCGGGATCGCCCGCGCCCTGCGGCGGGAAGTCGTGGAACAGCACGATGCGCTCGGTGAGCACCATCGCGCCCGCGGACCACGCGAAGATCGGCTGGCCGCGCAGCAGGTCGAGCACGCCGAACATGCGCAGGCGGTTGAGCAGGATGCCGACGTTGCCGCCGGCGATGCACAGGCCCGCGCAGTCCGCGAGCGTCGCCTCGAGCTCGCGGCGCTGCAGCGCGACGCTCTCGCGCTCGAACGGCTTCCAGCGCTGCTCGAACTCGACGTGGAGCGAGCGGATGCGCTCGACGTGCTCTGCATCGAGCGCGCGCAGTCCCAGGATCGCGCCTTCGAGTTGGGAGGGCACGAGCCCCTCGTAGCCCGGACGCGTCTCGCGGCGCAGCAGCTCGCGCGCGGCCTCGAGCTGGTGCGCGAGGCGCACGCGGTAGAGCTCTTGGCTGCGGCGGATGCGGTCTTGTCGCGCGCGCGTCGCCTGGTGCAGCTCCGTGTCGTAACGGAACACGCCGTCGGCGCGCTCGTACAGAGCGAGGTTGACGGTGCGGCCGGCGAGGTGCGCGGCGAGCTCCTGATCCTCGGCCTCGCGCTCTTCCCAGCCCGCCGTCACCGCCGCCAGCCGACCCTGCAATCCCAGCGATGCGACGGCGAGGGCGAGCGTGGGCTGGAGCCGCTGGGGGCCGAGGACGACGACGCGCGAGTGGGCCATGTCGTGCGCTGCGCTCTAGTCCGCGTGGATCGAGAGCTGGGATCCGAAGGCGTCGACCATGTCGGCCGTGAAGGCGAGGTCGGGGTGGCGGCAGGCGATCCAGCCGTCGCCGACGAGCACCTGACGGAAATCGCGGCGCGGCTCGCCCTTGCGCACGACTTCGAGGTTGCAGACGTGCTCGCCGTAGCGCGCCATCAGGCTCTCGAGCCCTTCGACGCGCGTCACCACACGGCCCGGTCCCGACGCGCGCTTGAACACCATCGCGCCGTTGTACTTCTTGCTCGTGTCCTGACTGATCCGACCGTGGCACACCGCCTCGGCCCAAGCGACGAACAGGTCGGCGTCGACCGAGTAGTTCATCATGTGCACCAGCCGCGCACCGGGCGCGCGCGCGCCGATCTCGCCGAACACGGCCTCGCCCTTGTGCGTGTAGAACCACTCCATGTGCGTGAAGCCCGAGCGGAAGCCCATGGCCTCGAGCACCGCTCGGCCGAGCTCGCGGCCCTGCTTCACGTGCGGCGCCTCGAGGTCGCGCAGCACGATGCACTGCGGGCTGATCCAGTCGTTCAAGCGCGCGACCAGCGGCTTGGGGCGGTACCAGCCGACGTTCTCGAACAGGATGCGTCCCTCGCTGCAGATGGTGTCGAAGGTGAACTCCTCGCCATCGATGAACTCCTCGACGGTGAGTTCCTTCACGTGCTGCACGAGCCCGAGCGAGCGCTCGAGCTCCGCATCGTCGCGGCAGGTGTACGTATCCGCCGAGCCCGCGCCGTCGATGGGCTTGATGATCAGCGGATAGCCGCAGTGCTTGGCCGCCGCGCGAACCTCGGCCGCGTTGCGCGCGCGCGCGAAGCGCGGGATGCGCACCCCGGCCTGCGCGAGCACTTCCTTCATGCGCACCTTGTCGCGGAAGGGGATCGTCTGCTCGACGCCGAGCCCCTCGACGCCGAGCGCCTCGCGCACCCGCGCCGCGAGGACCATCCCCGGCTCCCACAGGCACTCGACGCGATCGATCTTCTGCCCGCGCACGCGCTCGACGGTGGCCTTCACGACGGCCTCTTCGTCCCACAGGTTGTGCACCTGCAGGTAAGCGTCGAGGCTCTCGCGCGCCATCGGATCGAGCGCGCCCTGCGGCTGGTCGCCGATGCCGAGCACGCTGGCGCCCACGGTCTTGAGGCCGCGCGCGAAGTGCGGCATTTCGGCCGGGAAACCCGGCGAGATCATGATCACGTTCAACATCGAGCCACTCCTCACTGGCCGAGGCGCACGCGCACCGTGCGCACGATCTTGGAGAGCGCGTCGCGCACCACCTCGGTCTGGGGGTGGCGCACGATCACGAAACCCTCGCCCTCGTACGTGCCGCTAGCGCCCTGCCCGAGCGCGGGCTGTTTCCACTCGACGACGAGCGAGCCGAGCTCGCGGCGGATCTCGTCGAGTCCGTCGACGGAAACGATCTTGCCCTGTCCCTGTCCGCGCAAGTAGGCCGCGCCGACGGCGTAGCGGCGCTCGGGCACGTCGAACTGCTCGTGCACGCACAGCCGCGCCCAAGCGTGGTACAGATCGAAGTCGTGCGCGTAGGAGATCAGCGTCGAGAACTGCGCTCCGGGGGGGCGCGCGGCGACCTCGGAGATCGCGATGCGGCCGTCGGGACGGCGGAACCACTCCATGTGCGTGATGCCGGTGTGGATGCCGAGCGCGTCGAGCGCGCGCGGGCCGGCCTCGAAGATCGGCGCGAATTCCTGTCCGTCGATGCTCCGTGGCAGCAGCACGGCCCACTGGATCCACGCGTTCTCGAGCACCGTGAGCGGCGCGGGCACGTACATGTTGATCGAGTGCAGGAGGTGGCGGCCGTGCAACGTCACCGTGTCGAACGAGAACTCCTCGCCCGTGATGAACTCCTCGAGCAAGAGCGGCTCGGCGTCGCTCGGCGGCGAGCTGCGCAGGTAGCCGCGCAGTTGTTCCACGTCGTCGACGCGCAGCGTGTTGCGCGCGCCGGCGCCCGCGGGCGGCTTGGCGACGAGCGGAAAGCCCGCGCGCGCGGCGAATTCGAGCGCCTCGGAGGCGTTGGCGCACAGTTGGTGCGCGGCGCACGGCAGGCCGTTTGCCCGCAGTACGTCCTTCATGCGGGACTTGTCGCGGAAGTTGCGCGCCTCGTGCGCGTCCATGCCGCGGATCGAGAGCCGCTCGCGCACGTGTGCGAGCGGCACCTGCAGTTGCTCGAGCACGCCGATCAGCCGCTCGGCCTTGCCGCCGAGCTCGGCCTCGAGCGAGCGCACGGCGGACTCGAGCTCGCCCGCGTCCATGGCGTCGGTGACGCGGCGGAAGCCGACGAGGCGCTCGCGCAGCTGCGCGGGAACTCGCTCCGGTGCTTCCTGGCTCACGAGCGCCATGCGGACATCGGGGAGTTGTGCCGCGGAGCGCACGAAGCGCAGCGTGGTGTCGGCCGCGAAAGGGGCCACGAAGACGACTCGGACCATGGCAGCGTGGAGGATAGCAGCTTGCCTCGCTACGATTCGCCCCCCCCGACGCGATGGACGCTCTCAAGATCTGCCTCGTCTCCGCCGAGGTCGCGCCGTTCGCCAAGACCGGTGGCCTCGCCGACGTCTGTGCCGCGCTCGCGCGCCAATTGCACAAGAAGCGCCACGACGTGCGGCTCTTCATGCCGCTGTATCGCCAAGTCAAGGGGCAAGTCGCGCTCGAGCCCGTGCCCGAGCTGCAGGACATCCCGATGCGGATGGGGGAGCGCACGTACTGGTTCTCGGTCTCCAGCGGCAAGCTGCCGCGTTCCGCACAGAAGGTGTGGTTCGTGCGCTGTCCCGAGCTGTTCGACCGCGAGGGCATCTACACGCAGGACGCCGACGAGGCGCTGCGCTTCGCGCTGCTCTCGCGCGCGGCGATCGAGACGTGCCAGTGGACGCGCTGGGCGCCGGACATCGTGCACTGCAACGACTGGCACAGCGCGCTGATTCCGCTCTACCTGCGCACCGTGTACGCGTGGGACAAGCTGTTCGCGCGCACGCGCACCGTGCTCACGATCCACAACATCGGCTATCAGGGCGTCACCGGAACGGATCGGCTGAAGGACCTCGCGCTCGAAAATGAGCGGCGCTACCTCTACCAAGAGGACCTCAACGAGGGCCGCGTCAACTTCCTGAAGACCGGGATCCTGTACGCGCACGCGCTCACGACCGTGAGCAAGACCTACGCGCGCGAAATTCAGGGCGATGAGCACGGCATGGGGCTGCAGAGCCTGCTGCGCCAGCGCGCCGATGCGCTGTTCGGCATCCTCAACGGCATCGACGGCGAAGAGTGGAATCCGCGCAAGGACGCGCTGATTCCCGCGACGTTTCACGCTCGGGACCTGCGTGGCAAGGAAGCGTGCAAGCGGGCGTTGTGCGAGCGTTTCGCCCTGCCCTTCGACGCTCGCGCGCCGCTGCTCGGCATCGTCTCGCGCCTGACCGTGCAGAAGGGCTTCGAGCTCCTCTCGGACATCTTGCCGGTGCTGCTGCACCGCGAGGACCTGCGGCTCGTCGTGCTCGGCAGCGGCGACGAGCGCTACGAACGCTACTTCAAGTGGCTCGCGGGCGCATTCCCGAAGAAGGTCGCGTTCCAGGCGGGCTTCGACAACGCGCTCGCCCACCAGATCGAGGCCGCTTCGGATATGTTCGTGATGCCGTCGCGCTACGAGCCGTGCGGCTTGAACCAGATGTACAGCCTGCGCTACGGAAGCGTGCCGATCGTGCGTCGAACCGGCGGCCTCGCCGACACCGTGGAGCCATGGGACGCATCCAGCGGCACGGGCACGGGTTTTGTGTTCGACGAGTTCAAGCCCGAGGCGCTGCAGGACGCGCTGCGCCGCGCGCTCGAGGCGTGGAAGCACGAGAGCGCGTGGGCGGCGCTCGTGCAAAACGGCATGGCGCAGGATTTCTCCTGGGAGCGCCGTGTCACCGAGTACGTCGCGCTCTACACGCGTCTGGTCCCGCCGCGCTGACGCGGCCCACGTTCCCGAGGAAACACCGTGAACATCCTGTTCGTCGAGCCGGCCTTCCCGAAGAACCAGCGCGAGTTCGTGCGCGCGCTCCACTCGATCGGCGTGCGCGTCACGGGCATCGGCGAGTCGCCCGCCGGAGCGCTCGACGAGGAGCTCAAGCACTGGCTGCATCGCTACGAGCAGGTGCGCTCCGTGACCGACGAGGGCGCGCTGCTCGACGCCGTGCGGCGCTGCCAGTCGCGCGAGTGGGTCGACCGGCTCGAGTGCACGGTCGAGGCGCACATCTTGCCGGTCGCGCGCGTGCGCGAGGCCTGCAACATCCCCGGCACGAGCGTGCGCACCGCGTTCTTGTGTCGCGACAAGCCGGCGATGAAGGACGCGCTGCGCGCGGCGGGCGTGCCCTGCGCGGCGTCGACGGGTGCGGAGAACGCGGACGACGCGCGAAGGTTCGCCGCGGAGATCGGCTATCCGCTGATCCTCAAGCCGCGCGCGGCGGCGGGTGCGGCCGGCACGTACAAGGTGAACAACCCCTCCGAGCTCGAGAACGCCATCCGCGACTGCCAGCTCGACCGCGGCAACCCGACGGCGGTCGAGGAGTTCGTCGAGGGCCACGAGGGCTTCTACGACACGCTCACGATCGACGGCGTGGTGCAGCACGACTTCATCTCGCACTACTACCCCAACGTGCTCGAGGCCATGCGCACGCGCTGGATCTCGCCGCAGATCGTGGTCACCAACCGCATGAACGCGCCGGACTACGGCGAGCTCAAGGCGCTCGGCCAGAAGGTGATCACGGCGCTGGGCATCGGCACGAGCGCGACGCACATGGAGTGGTTCTTCGGGCCCAAGGGCCTGCGTTTTTCGGAGATCGGCTGCCGGCCGCCGGGCGTGCGCGTGTGGGACATCTACTCGCGCATCAACGACTTCGACCTGTACCGCGAGTGGGCCAGCGCGGTGTGTTTCGGCCGCATCGAGAAGCAGCCGTCGCGCGCGCGCGCGGGTGGCATGATCGCGCTGCGACCGGAGCTCGACGGGCGCATCAGCGGCTACGACGGCATGGACCGCGTGCAGGATCGCTGTGGCGAGCACGTGATCGACTGTCACCTGCCGCCGCCGGGGACGCCGACGCAGCCGGTGGGCTCGGGCTACATGGGCAACGCGTGGGTGCGCATGATGCACCCCGATTACGACGGCGTGCGCGAGGCGATGAACTTCGTCGGTGAGAACCTGAAGGTGCGCGCGCGCTCGGAGTGAGCCGCGCATCGAGGCACTCAGCGCCCAGAGCGCTCAGGCGAGACGAGCACGATGGAGCGAGGGGCGCGCATCCTGCTGCTGATCGCGTTCGCGGTGGGCTGCTCCGAGCCCGAGCCGGTCGATGCGCGCTCGGTCGTGCTCGTCACGCTCGACACCACGCGCGCCGATGCTCTGCTCGCGTTCGGCGGCTCGCGCGAGCTGGCGCCGACGCTCGAAACGCTGGCGCGGGAGAGCATTCGCTTCGTGCAGGCGCGCACCGTCGCTCCGCTGACGCTGCCCTCGCATGCGTCGATGTTCACCGGCCTCTATCCGCCGCGGCATGGCGTGCGCAACAACGGCCCCGCGAGCCTCTCGCGCGACGCCGAAACGCTGGCCGAGCGCGCGGCTCGCGCGAACTTCCAGACCGCTGGATTCGTCGGCTCGCTGGCCCTCGATCGAGCGTATGGGACGGCACAGGGTTTCGAAGTCTGGAGCCAGCCGACAGGTCGAGACGACCGAGTGCGGGGGCAGATCTGTGATCGCGGCGCGCGCGAGGTGATCGCGGATGCGCGGGCCTGGCTGGCGCAACGCGATCGCACGCGACCGTTCTTGCTGTGGGTGCACCTGTTCGATCCGCATGCGCCCTACGTCGCTGGGCCCGAGTGCGTGGAGCGCGCCGGAGGCCATCCCTACTGGGGCGAAGTCGTGGCGCTGGATGCGGAGCTCGCGCGCCTGTTCGACGACCTGCGGCGCGAGCAGTTTCTCGAGCGCGGCACCGTGTGCGTCGCGGGCGACCACGGCGAGGCGCTCGGCGAGCACGGCGAGGACACGCACGGCCACCACGTCTGGGACTCGACGCTGCGCGTGCCGCTGTTCGTGCGACTGAAGGGCGGGAGCGACGCGCGCGACGATGCGCGCATCGCCAGCGTCGTCGACGTCGCACCCACGCTCGCCCAAGCGATGCGGCTGAGTCCCTTCAGCGGGATCGACGGTCGCTCGCTGCTCGATGCGCCGAGCGAGGGGCGCGGCGTCTACTTCGAGTCACTCGCGGGCTGGGCGCGCTTTCGCTGGAGCCCGCTGTGTGGCTGGGCCAGCGACGAAGGCAAGTACGTGCATTCCACTTCGCCGCGTTTCACGCTCAGCGACGAGGACGAGCGGCGCGACGTCGACAGCCTGACGAGTCGCGCCGCCGAGGCGCAGCGTGCGAGAGCGGCTCTCCGCGCCGTGCTCTCCGCGCCGCGCTTGGCGGCGGACGGACTCGCCCCCTCCGAGTCGGGCGCGCTCGCGCTCGCGGCGCTCGGCTATGGAGACCGCGGCGAGCTCGAGCCCGAGTATCCCGATCCGCTGGAGGCGTCGAGCCTGCCCTCGCCGGACGCGAGCCTCGACGAATACCGCGCGTTTTCGGCCGCCATCGCGCTCGCCGCCACCGCACGCCATGAACTGGCCGTCGAGCGACTCGAGGAGCTGCTCGAGCGCAATCCGCGCAGCGTGAGCGCGCTGGACGAGCTCGCGGCTTCGCTGATCGCGCTCGAACGCTGGCAACGGGCGGTCGAAGTGTTGCTCGAGCGCCGCGAGCACTCGCCGGAGCGACTGTCGACGGAGCAGGGACTCGTGCAGTGCTACACCTCGCTCGGCGATGCGCGTGGCGCCCGTGTTCACGCTCTGCGCGCACTCGAGCTGCTCGTCGAGATTCACCGCCGACGTGGCGAGCTCGAGCGCGCCGCGAACTTTCAGGCGCTGCTCGACGCCGAGCGCGGGCGCTGAGGCCCGCTCACGCTCGCGCCGAGCGTGAGCGCGCGCCGAACAGCGCGACGAGCGAGCGGCCTCGCTCGACGAGGACGGCGGCGAGATCGTCGCACTGTGAATAGCACAGCGGGACGATCCACAGCGTCAGCACCGTCGACAGCGACAGGCCGCCGATGATGCAGGTCGCGAGCGCGCGGTAGTCGATGCCCTCGCTCGCGGGCTCGGCCAGCGCGGTGGGAACGAGCCCGATCACGGTCGTGAGGGCCGTCATCAGCACGGGTCGCACGCGCAGCGCGACGCCGCGCACCACGGCCTCGGTGCGAGCCAAGCCTTCCGAGCGCAGGCGCTGGATGCAATCGACGAGCACGATGCCGTTGTTGACGACGACGCCGATCAGGATGATCAGGCCGATCCAGCCCACCGAGTCCATGGTCGTGCCAGTGAGATAGAGCGTCCAGTAAGCGCCGACGAAGGCGAACGGGATCGTGGGCAGCACGGCGCCGGGCAGGATCAGCGACTCGAACAGGATGCACATCAGCACGAACACGAGCACGAGCCCGAGCAGCGCGGCAGAGCGCAGCTCCGAGAGCTCCTCGGCGGCGCGCGTGCCGACGAGATCGTCTTCGCCCACCGAGTAGCCGCGCGGCAGGTCGAGCGCGCGGATCGCGGCGTAGCCGGCGTCGGAGAGCTCCTTCTGGCGCCGCGGATCGTCGACCCGCGCCGTGATGGTGGCGGTGGTCTGGCCGTTGCGACGGGCGATCGTGCGGCTGCCGCTTGCGAACTCGAAGCGCGCGAACGAGGACAGCGGAACCGAGGACTCGCCCCCGAACACCTCGAGGTCGCGCAGCGTGTCGAGGCCCGCCACCTGCTCCTCGTCGAACTCGATCAGGAGCGGCACTTCGCGGGCCTGTTCCTGAAACCGCGGCAGCTGCCAGCCGCGCAGCGCCCAGCCGATGCTCTGCAGCGCGCTCGTCGCGGAAATGCCGAAGCCCTGCGCGACATCGGGATCGAACACGACCTTCACTTGGCTCTGGGCCGAGCCCTCTCTCGACGCGACGCCAAAGAGGCCCTCGATCTCCTCCAGCGCTTCCGCCGCGCGTTCGGAGATCTCGGCGAGCCGTTCCGAGTCAGGGCCGACGATGCGGAACACGACCGTGTTGCGGTTGCGCTCGTTGGCGCCATTCTCGTCGTTCGAGAGCCGCACGCGCTGCCCCGGACGCGCGACGAGCTCGCGACGCACATCGCGCTCGAGTGTCTCGTAGTCCGCGCGCGGCACGGCCGTATCCCAGTAGAGCGTGATGCGCCCGCCGCGCGTGTCGAAGCGCAGCGCGAGGTGATCGAAGCCGATGCGCTCACGGCGCGCTTCGAAGAAGCCCTCGTAGTGGCGCATCTCGTCGGCGGCTTCCTGCAGCGTGAAATTCTCCTCGAGGTCGACCTGCACGGAGAGCCGCGCGGTGTTGCTGTCCTCTCCGAAGGCCGCGACCGACATGTGCGTGGCCGGCCACGCGATCGAGAGCAGCACCGCGAGGGCCGCGAGGCTCGCGGCGAAGCGGTGCTCCATGGTCCAGCGCAGGAGGCGCGTGTTGACCGCGATGACCATGTCGACGAGGTTGCGCTGCGCGGGGACGAGGTCGCGAGCGCGCTCGAGCGGCTGGCGCAAGGATGCCGCCACTCGCGGCAGCACGACCAGCACGACGAGCAGCGCGAGCGGAAGCGCGAGGGCTTCGAGCATCCACGCGAGCCCTTCGTCGAGGTTGGGAGTTCCACTCCAGCCGAAATCGCTGCCCGTGCGCCGACCGAGCGCAAGCGCGTCGAACGCACGCCATGCCGCCACTCCAGCGAGCGCGGCGAGTGCGACGGCGCAGGCCCAGCGCACACGCACCAGCGCCTCGCTCGCCGCCGCCACCGGGCCGCGCAGCAGTTTCGCGCTCCACTCGCCGATCCGCAGCAGGGCGCCGAAGGCGTGTGCCACGCTTCGAGCGGGCAGCGCGGCCAGCGGCTCGCACCAGCGAGCGACGCGCTCGGCGCTCGGCGAGCGCTCGTCGACGACGCGCGCGGCGATCACGGGCAGGAACACCAGCGCCGCGACCAGGCTGAACGCGAGGCTCAGGCACAGGGGATTGCCGAGCTCGCCGAACATCAGCCGCAAGAGCGGGTTTTCGTTCATGAAGATCATCGGCAGGAAGACGACGATCGTCGTGAGCGTGGAGAGCGCCACCGCGAGCGCGACCTCGCGGGTTCCCTCCGCCGCCGCCGCATGGCCGCTGCGCCCCTCCGCGCGCAGGCGCGAGATGTTCTCGATCACCACGACCGAGTTGTCGACCAGCATGCCCATGGCGAGCGTGATGCCCGTCATGGTCAGCACATTGAACGTGTGGCCCGTGAAGTAGAGCCACGCGACGGCGACGAGCGCCGAGAACGGAATCGAGAGCGCCACGGCGAACGTCGAGCGCACGCGCCGCAGGAACACGAACAGCACGATCGACGCGAGCCCGCCGCCCCACAGCGACGCGTCGCGCAGCGCCGAGAGCGACGAGCGGATGAAGTCGCCCTGATCGAAGAGCGGCAGGAAGCGGAACCGCCCCGCGAGGCGCGGATCCTGCTCCAGCTCGGCGAGCGCCGAGCGGAGTCGATCGCAGGTCTCGACGACGTTGGCCTGACTGTCCTTCTGGACCTCGCCGTAGTACGCGTACTGACCGTCGATCCTAAACAGCCGGTTGCGCACGCTCTTGGCCGAGATCACGCGCGCGACATCGGACAACACGAGTCCGTTGCCGATCGGATACCGCTCGATCTCCTCGAAGTCGCGAAAGCGCATGTCCGAGCGCAGCAGCACGCGCATCTCGCCATCCTCCACCTCGCCGAGCGGCAGGGCGAAGTTGTCGCGCGAGAGCCGTCCGATCAATGCTCCGATCTCGAGCCCCGCCGCGCGCACCCGATCCTCGTCGAGCAGGATGCGCACCGTGTCGTCGAGCACGCCCCAGACCTCGACCTTGCCGACGCCGTCGACGCCCTCGAGCCGCCGCTGGATCACGCTGTCGAGCAGGAAGTCCGTGCGCGGATCGTCGCCCGGATGCAGGATCGCGAACCACAGGATCGGCAGGCTCGCGTTGGACCAAGAGTAGACGCCGACTTCCTGCACCGTGGCGGGCAGCTGCGGCCGCGCGCGCTCGACGCGGTCGCGCACTTCGGCCTTGGCGAGTTCCATGTCGACGCCGCCGTCGAAGCGCACGAAGGTGAACGCGCTGTCATCGCTCGAGCTCGAGTCGAGCTCCTCGATGCCGCTCAGCGTGCGCAGTTGCTCCTCGATCACGCGCACGACTTTCTGCTCGTTCTCCAAGGCGCTCGCGCCCGGATTCGCGATCCACACCTGCAGGCCCGGCTCGACGAAGCCGTCGGGCATGAGCTGCACGGGAATGCGGACGTAGGCGAGCACGCCGATCACGAGCAACGCGACGAAGATCACGAGCAGCGCGACGGGACGCCGCACCAAACGCGCGTAGAAGCCGCCGTGCGCACTCACACCGACGTTCTCCGCGCGAGCGCTCGCTCGATCCAGCCCTCGGTCAGGGCGTACAGCGAGGGGATGACCACCAGCGTGAGCAGGGTCGAAACCGAGAGGCCCGCGATGACGGTGATCGCCATCGGCGCGCGGATCTCGGCCCCTTCGCCGGCTCCGAGCGCGCCGATCCACGGCAGGCCCTCGAGCCAGCCCGTCATCGGCAGGAGTCCGATCACGGTCGTGCCGGTGGTCATGAAGATCGGGCGCAGGCGCGTGGGACCGGCCTCGAGCAGGGCGTCGCGGATCGACAGGCCCGCCGCGCGGTTCTGGTTGCAGCGGTCGACGAGCACGATGGCGTTGTTGACCACGATGCCCGCGAGCAGGATCAAGCCGATGAACACGATCACGGAAATGGGAATCGAAAGCGCGAAGAGCGCCGCCACGACGCCGATCACGGCGAGTGGCATCGTCAGCAGGATCACCAGCGGCTGAACGAGCGATTCGAACTGGCACGCCATCACGACGTAGACGAGGAACAGCGCGAGCGCCAGCGCGCCCTTCAGGCTCGATTGCGCCGCGTCCATCTCGCGTTTCTGGCCTCCGAGCTCGACCGTCACGTCATCGGGCAGCTCGAGGCTCGCGAGCTCGCGCTCGATGCGCTCGGCGAGAGCGCCGAGATCCGCGCCGGTGGGGGAGCCGGTCACGACGATGGCGCGCGTGTTGCCGATGCGGCGGATCTCCGCCGGACCTTGCACGGGCTCGAGCTCCGCGATCGAGCGCAGCTCGACCGGCGTCTTCGACGACGGGTTCACCACGAGGTGCATCACGCGCTCGAGGCGTCCGAGTTCCACCTCGTCGCCTTGCACGCGCACGTCGATCTTCTCCTCGCCGTCGGTGAAGCGCGTGCTGACGTTGCCGAGCACTTGATCGCGCACGAGGTTCGACACCGCCGTGAGATCGAGGCCGTATTCGAGCGTCTTGTCGCGATCGAACGTGACGCGCAGCTCGGGGAAGCCGACCCGCAGGCTGGTGCGCACGTCGGCGAGCCCCGCGAGCCCGGAGAGTCGTTCGAACACCTCGTTCCCGACGCGCTGCATGGCCTCGAGGTCGTGCCCGAGCACCTCGACCGTCACCGGCGCGTCGATCGCGAAGGGCGTCGGCCGCTGGATGTCCACCGAGGCGACATCGGGGCTGCTCGCGCAGAGCTCGCGCACCGCGGCGAGGATCTGCTCCTCGCTTTTTCGCACCTGCGGCTCGGGCGCGAGCCGCACGCACAATCGCGCGGTGTGCTTGCCCTCGACCTCGCGCGTGAGCGTGTCCTTCTCGACGCCCACCGTGAGTGCGGTCAACTCGACGCCGGGGATTTCGCGCACGCGTGCGTCGAGCCCGCGCAGCACCTCGTCCGTGCGCTCGAGCGGCGTGCCGATCGGCAGCGCCACGTGGGCCGTGAACTCGCCCTGTCGGATCTCGGGAATGAGCTCGATTCCGAGGTCGCGCGACGCGTGCAGCGACCACGCGAAGAGCGCGGCCGACACGAGCGTCACCGTGCCCGGAGCAGCGAGCGCCGCCGCGAGGATCGGTCGGTAGCCGCGCTCGAACATGGTCCAGCCGCGGTCGAACAGCCAGCCGGGGAACCACAGCAGTCGGCCGAGCAGCCACGCGAGCGCGACGAACGCGGACGCGACGAGCACCAGCGCGACCGAGGCGAGTCCGAGGACGAACTTCGCCAGCCAGCCGACCACGCGCGGCGCCGCGGAGCCCGCGCTCCAAGGCTCAGCGCCGAACGAAGGCCACGCGAGGCGCACGGCCAGTCGCCCGAGGCTCGCCATCGAGCGCTGGTGGCTCGACCAGTCGAGGCCCTCGAAGAGTCCCTGCCCGTCGCCGCTCTCGACGCGCGCGAACGATTCCACCGAGAGCCACTCGCGCGAGGCGAGCATCGGAATGAACAGCACCGCGACGAGCAGCGACACGAGCAGCGAAGCCACGACCGTCAGCGACTGGTCGCCGAACATCTGTCCCGCGATGCCGTGCACGAACACGATCGGCGCGAACACGGCCACGGTGGTCAGCGTGGAGGCCGTGATCGCTCCGGCCACCTCGCGCACGCCGCGCACGGCCGCCGCACGCAGGGAGTCGCCCTCTTCGCGGCAGCGCGTGATCGACTCGAGCACCACGATGGCGTTGTCGACGAGCATGCCGACGCCGAGCGCGAGCCCGCCGAGCGACATGATGTTGAGCGAAACGTCCGCGATGTACATCGGCGCGAACGTGACGACCACCGAGACGGGGATCGAGAGCGCGATGATGGCGGTCGGCACGAGTCGACGCAGGAACGCGAGGATCACGACCACCGCGAGGATCGAGCCGATCACCGCCGAACTCTTGACGTCGTCGACCGCCGCGCGGATGAACGTCGACTGGTCGGAGAGCAGCTCCATGCGCGCGTCGCGGCGGTAGCGATGGGCGAGGAAGTCCGCGCGCGAGCGCTCGCCGAGCGCCGCGGCGGTGCCGCGCGCGTGCTGCTCGCGCGCCACGCGGCGCTCCTCGTCGTTGCCGAACACGCGCCGCTTCACGCTGTCGGAGAGCGCCACGATGTTCGCGCCCGCCTCGCGGTAGATCGCGATCTCGACGGACTCGCGGCCGCTGATGCGGCTCGTCACTTCGCGCTGGGCGAAGGTGCGCTCGACCGTGGCGACGTCGCGCACGCGGATCGTGGCCGCGCCGCGTTTTTCGAGCGCCAGATCCGAGATTTCGTCGAGGTCGCGGAACTCGTTCTGCGTGCGCACGAGGTACTCGGTCGAGCCCTCGCGAATGAGCCCCCCCGAGGCGTTGATGTTCTCGGCCGCGAGGCGGGCGGCGAGCGCGGCGGGATCGAGCTGGCGCGCCGCCATCTTGAACGGGTCGAGGCGGACCTTGATCTCGTCCTCGAGCCCTCCGCGCACCTGCACGGCCGCGACGCCCGGGATCGACTCGAGCTCGCGCTTGATGCGTTTCTCCGCCAGCCAGCGCAGGTGGATCAGCTCGTCCACGCGCGGCGCCTCGCCGTCCGCGCCCGTGGCCGTCAGCCCGATGCGCAAGATCGGATCGAGGTTGGGGTCGTAGCGCAGGATCAGCGGCCGTTCCGCGCCCTGCGGCAGGAACACGCCGTCGAGCTTGTCGCGCACGTCCTGCACCGCGAAGGTCATCGAGGTGCCCCAGTCGAACTCGAGCAGCACGTCGCTCGTCTCCGCGCGCGAGATCGACGTCGCGCGCACGAGCTTCGGCAGCGTGGAGAGCGCCTCTTGGAGGCGCACCGAGATGCGGTCTTCCACGTCGGCGGGCGCCGCGCCCTTGTAGGTCGTGCGCACCGTGAGCGTGGGGTAGCTGATCTCCGGCAGGAGGTCGACCTCGAGCTTGCCGAACGACACGAAGCCGAACACCGCGATGGCGACGATGATCATCAGCACCGCCACCGGCCGGTCGGTGACGAAGCTCGCCGCGCCGCTCCGCTCGTCGCGCTGCATGTCCGCGGCGACCTAGCGCGCGCTCTCGGACGTCGCGACTTCTGCGCCGTCCTCGAGGTCGCGATTGCCGACCACGACGACGCGCATGCCCGCCGCGAGCGTCGCCCCGCCGCGCGCGATCACCTCGACGCCGTGCTCGTCGCTGAAGCCCTCTTCGATCTCGACCGCCCGCGCGCGGCTTTCCTCGACCACGAAGATCGTGCTGCGATCACCCTCGCGCCGCACGGCGCGCTTGGGAACCACGAGCGCGTTCGCGTGCCGGTCGGTGACGATTTCGAGCCGCACGAGCATGCCGGGCAGGAGCCGCGCGCTCGCATCGGAGAGCGCCGCGGGCTGCATGCGCGCCGTGACGCGGAAGTTGCCGCTCGCCGCGTCGATCGTCGGCGCCACGCGCTCGATGGTGCCGCGGAATTCCTTGCCGGGCATCGCTTCCGCGCTCGCGCGCACGGCCAGCTCGGCCACGCCGCCCGCGGACGCGACCCCGCCCTTGAGCGCGGCGCGGAACACCTCGAGCTCGCGCTGCGGGCGGTAGAACACGGCGCGCAGCCGCTGTGGATCGGTGAGCGCGAAGCACAAGGTCGAAGGCGAGAGCGTGTCTCCGACCTTGATCGAGCGCTCGGCGATCACGCCCTCGACGGGCGCGACGATGCGCGTGTAGGAGAGCTCGAGCTCGGCGCGTTCGACCGCGACGCGCGTGCGCACCAGCGCCGTCTCGCCGTTGTGCTCCTCGACCCGCGCGCGCTCGAGCGCGAGCGCGTTCTGCCCGACGTCAGCGAGCGAGCGGTCCTGCGCGAGCGCGCTCGCCTCGAGGTCCTTGCTCGAAATCAGCGCGGGTCGGTCGCCGCCGCTCTCGGAGAGCGCGACGTTGCGCTCGTGGTCGCGGCGCGCCTGAAGGGCCGAGCGCTCGGCCGCGTCGAGTCGTGCCTGCGCCTCGCGCACGGCGAGCGCCAGCTTGGGGCGGTTGGCCTCGGCGTCGACCGCCGCCGCGCGCGCGTCGGCGAGCCGCAGACGCGCGTCGCGGTCGTCGAGCTCCGCGAGCACCGCACCGGCGGCGATGACGTCGCCCTCCTCGACCGACAGCGCCGTCACCACGCCGCTCGCGCGCGGAAAAACCTGCACGAGCGACTCGCTCTCGACGCGCGTGGCGGTCTCGAGCTTGCGCACGACCTCGCGCTCGACGAGCGGTTCGGTCACGACCCGCACCGCCTCGCGCGCCTTGGCGCCCGAGAGCTCCTCGGCCTCGGCCGAGGTTTCCAACGAGCAACCCCAAGCGAGCGCGAGCAGGGAACCGGCGAGAATGGTCGCGAGCGGGCGACGGTGGCGGGTGGTCATCGAGGGCGGTCCTGACTTGGGGGCGCGCTGCCGAGGGAGTCGCGGGGGCCGGTACACTCGAGCGCACCCATGCTCACACCGGCGCAAGCGCTGCAGCGGATTCTAGGGCTCCTGACCCCGCTCGCCCAAGTCGAGGCGGTGGCGCTCGAGCGCTCGGTCGCGCGCGTGCTCGCCCGCGCACCGCGCTCGGACGTCGATCTGCCGCCGTTCGACAAGAGCGCCATGGACGGATTCGCGGTGCGCAGCGCGGACTTCGGTCCCGAGGGCCTGCGCGAGCTCGCGCTGTTGGGGGAGAGCCGCGCCGGCGCGCCTTTGCGCGCCGAGGTGGGGCCGGGCGAGTGCGCCGCCATCTATACGGGTGCGGAGCTGCCGCGCGGGGCGGACGCGGTCGTGATCGTCGAACAGTCGCGGGCCCTCCCCGACGGCCGGGTGCGGCTCGAAGACCGGCCCAAGCCGGGCCAGCACCTGTGCCGCCGCGCGTCGGACCTCGCGGTGGGCATGCCCGTGCTCGCCGCGGGCCGTCGGGTGCGCGCCGTCGACCTCGCGCTGCTCGCGGCGGTCGGTTGCGAGCCCGTGCCGGTCGTGCGCCGACCGCGCGTCGCGGTGCTGACGAGCGGTGACGAGCTCGTCGCGCCCGACGCCCTGCCCGGCCGCGGCCAGATCCGCGAGGGCAACACCCTGCACCTCGCGGCGATGGCGAGCGCCGCCGGGGCCGAGGTCGTGCTGCGCGGCGTCGTGCGCGACGACGAGGGCGAGCTGCGGCGCGCCTTCGAAGACGCGCTCGAGCGCTGCGACGCGCTGCTGACGACCGGCGGCGTCAGCATGGGCAAGTACGACCTCGTCGGGGCGGCGCTCGAGCGCTGCGGCGTGCGCGGCGAGTTCCACAAGGTCGCGATCAAGCCCGGAAAGCCGCTGTGGTTCGGCGTGCGCGGCTCGGTGCCGGTGTTCGCGCTGCCGGGCAATCCGGTGTCGTGCCTCGTGAACCATGAAGTGTTCGTGGCGCCGGCGCTGCGCGTGCTCGGCGGAGAGGCGCGGGCGGAGGTGCTCGCGCGGCCCGCCCGCGGTCGCTGGCGCGGCACGGCGCGCGGCCCCAACCCGCGCGAGCAGTACCTGCCGGTGCGTCTGGAGCCCGCCGACGACGGCGGCATGGACCTCGTTCCGGTGCCTTGGAACGGCTCGGCCGACGTGGTCGGGATCTCGCGCTGTGCGGCGCTCGCGGTGCAACTCGCCGACGCTCCGCTCGCGCCCGGCGACGTGCTCGCCTACCGCCCGCTCGCCTGAGCGCCGCGCGGCCGCGTCGGGCGAATCGCCTTTGTTGTTGAACCGCGGCGCTCGTCCGCGCTTGATCTCCCACGTTCCCATGGAAGTCACTCGCCTCGTCCGCCTGCTTGGCCTGCTGGTCGCCTTTGCGCTCCTGTGGGCCGCGAGCCCCGGCGTGCTGTGCGACAGCGGCGTGTGGCCGCTCGCGGTGCTCGCCGTAGCGTGCTGGGCGCGCTACGCCTCCGCGAGCGGGCCGTGGGCCGCCGGCATCGAGTGCTTGTGCGCCGCGCTCGGCTGGTGCCTCGTGATGAGCTGGGCGGCCAAGGTCGCCAGCCAGACCCTGTGGTTCATCGGCCCGGGGCTCGGCCTGTACTTCGTGGCGCAGGGCTGGGCCCTGCGCGCGCTCCGGCGACGGCTGCCGCTTTCGCTCGCCACGCCGCTCGCGTGGCTGCTGTTCGAGACCCTGCGCGCCGCGCTCGAGCCGCCGTTCGGCGTCTCGTGGATGCGGCTGGGAACGCACCTGCACGACACGCTGTGGATCTCGGGCTCCGCGCGCGTGTGGGGCACGCCGGGACTCACGCTCGTGCTCGCGACCCTCGGTGGCGCGCTCGCGGATCTGTGGGAGCGCTACGTCGACGGCATCGGGAAGGGCACGCGCGCGTGGCCGCTCGCCATCGGGCTCCTGCCGCTGGTGGCCGCGATCGTGCTCGCGCGCCTCGTGAGCGCGCCCGCGACCGAGAAGGGTCCGCGCGTGCTGCTCGTGCAGCCGGGCTTCGAGCAGCGCCGCAAGCAGCAGTCCGACCAGTCGCGCGCGATGATGGACGAGCAGATCGACCTGACGATCGAGGGGTTCATCGCCTCCCAGACGAGCGGCGCGCCCGACCCCGATCTGGTCGTGTGGGCCGAGACGAGTCTGCGCATCCCGATCGTCTCGGAGGACCTCGCGGCGGCCTTGGAGAACGGCGCGCGACTCGACCCGTGGCGCGGCGGGGGCCTCGACGCGGCTTGGGCCCGCCGCGCGCGCGCCAACGAGCGCGAGTGGATCGACGGCCTGCTGTTCGGAGCCGGTGGGCGCAGCCCGATCCTGCCCTTGGGCACCGTGTTTCTCTCCGGCGCCGAGTACCTGCGGCCGGTCGACGGGCGCGTGCGCTTCCAAAACGCGGCGCTGATCTGGACCGGACCGGGCCGCACGCGGGTCGGTCCGGCCGCCAAGCGGCACCTCGTTCCCGGAGCCGAAACCATGCTCGGGCTCGAGCACTTCGGCATCGTGCGCGAGGTCATCTCGGAGCTCGCCGGCTACATCCCCGACTTCCTCGGACCGGTGGGGGATGACCCCGTGCTGGCCTTCAGCGCCAGCGACGGACGCAGCTATCGGCTCGGCGCCGCGGTGTGCTTCGACAACGCCTTCGACGACGTTTTCACCGACGCCGTGCGGCGTGCGGATGTCGACTTCCACGTGGTGGTGTCCAACGAGGCTTGGTTCGAGCGCAGTCAGGAGAGCGAGCAGATGCTGGCCTTTTCGCGGCTCGCGGCGCTCTCGACCGGTCGCGCCGTGGTGCGCGCGACCCAGTCCGGCACCTCGCTCGTGATCGGGCCCGATGGCCGCGACGTGGCGCGCCTCGTCGACGAGCGCGGCGAGGACGAGATGGTGCGCGGCTTCCTGCTCGCCAACGTGCCCGTGCCGATCGCGTCGCGCACCCCCTTCGAGGCGTCCGGCCGTGCCAACGACGTTGCGGCGCGCACGCCCTTCGTGCGGCTCGAGCGGCTGTGGTTTGCGCTGTTCACGGGCCTGCCGCTGCTCGCGCTCCTCGCCGCCCTACGCGGTGGTGGAAAGGGCGGTGGCGGAAAGGGCGGCGGCGGAAAGGGCGGCTCCAAGTCCGCGAGCAAGGGCTCGAAGGGCGCGGCGTCGCAGCGGTTACCGGAGTCCGACGAGGGATAGGAGGAGGCGCGCTCGCCCCCCCGCGGGGCGAGCCTTCGCGGAGAGTGCCAGCGCGACCTTGACCCTCTCGAAGCCGCACCCCTATACTCCCGCCCCACTGTCCCACCCCCCGTTCGAGCGCCGCCCCGATGCGGTCCTGACCTCCCGCGGTTCGACCCCGCACCCGTGGTCGGCGCCTCGGACAGCCCGCTCCGCGGACCTACTAGACGCCTGCAACGGAACCCCCGCTTCTTCCGGAGACGTATGAGCACCATCGGTAAGATCCTCCTCGCCCTGAACCTGATCCTTGCCGGCGCCTTCCTCGGGTGGGCCGCGAACAGCCTCAACAAGACCGAAGAGCTGAAGAAGGCCAAGGACGCCGAGATCGCCAAGCTCTCGAAGCAGTCCACCGAGCTGCAGAGCCAGCTCGACTCGGCCACCAGCAGCACCAACACCGAGCGCTCGGCCAAGGACGCCGCGCTCGCCGAGAGCCGCCAGTACAAGAGCGACGCCGAGCGCCTGCAGTCGGACCTCGACGCCGCCAAGCGCGCCAACGAAGGCCTGCGCGGTGACATCGCCAAGATCAGCGAGTCGGTGACGGGCATGGGCAACCAGCTCGAGAAGATCGACCGCGAGAAGACCGCCGCCCTCGAGGCCAAGGCAGAGGCCGAGTCGGCCCGCGGCGCCGCCGAGCGCAAGGCCGAGGCCGCCGAAGCCGCCCAGCGCGACGCCGAAGAGGCCAAGACCGTGGCCGACATGAACATCGCCGGCCTCGAGAAGGCCTTGGCCCAGTCGAGGAAGGAGACCGCCACGGTCCAGACCAAGTACGACACCCTCAAGGGCATCACCGGCGTCGCCGAGGGCGACGTGACCGCCATGCCGCTGATCGAGGCGCAGGTCGTCAAGGTCGACTACAGCCTCAAGCCGGGTCTGGTGGCCCTCAACGTCGGCAAGAACGCCGGCGTCGCCCGCGGCCACACCTTCGAGATCTACGCCGGCACCGAGTACAAGGGTCAGGTCAAGGTCGAGACCGTCACGGACGACACCTGCGCCGCGCTGATCGTGCTCTCCAAGGGCAGTGCGAAGATGAACGCGGGCGACCGCGCTTCGACCCGCCTCTAAGCCACGGCTCCCAACCCCCCGAGGTTCCACCATGGCGAAGAGCACCCGTCCCGCGAAGGCCGACAAGAAGGCCGCCGCCAAGTCCGCCAAGACCGCCAACGTCGAGGTCGTCGAAGAAGCCGAAGGCATGGGCTTCGTCGAAGCCGCCACGATCGTCACCGCCCTGGTGATGATCGCCGCGATCGTGCTCGTCGACCACGAGCTCGGTGCCCTCGGGCAAGGTGTCTTCTTCTAGGGCGTCTTCTTCTAGGGCGCCTTTCCATACGGCGCGGCACGCGCCCGCTCGGCCTTGGCCCTGAGCGGAGCGGCAACCCCAGCGGCCGGTGCGACTCGAGTCGAGTCGCGCCGGCCGCGGTCCTTGCGGCCGAGCGCAGGAACCGACTTGCGGCCCCGCGCAGGAACCAACTTGCGGCCCCGCGCAGGAACCGACTTGCGGCTCGGCGAAGGAACCGATTCGCGGCCCTTGTTCGGAGGAACACTCGCCGCCGCGCTCGCATGGACGCCTTGGGCGGCACTCCTTGGACGGGCTCCTCGCGCTCGCCGTCCGTCGTCGGTGCGACGCGGTTTTTCCGCGCAACCACGCGCTTTTTCGTCGGCGGATCGCAAAAAAAGATTCGAGCGCGTGCGAGCGTTCCTAGGCCCTCCATGCCTAGAATCGGGACAGCCGAGGCGCGTGGACGTGCGAGGGGTCGCCCGTCGTCGACCTCGGCCTTCGCACCGATCATCCCGCTGGTTCACGGGGTCGCGCGCTCGCCGCAGCGACCCCTTCCAAGAGCGATCCAACCATGGGCAGCGTCTTCAAGCCGATTGAATGGGCCCTCGGCCGTTTCTCGGTCGACATGGGCATCGACCTCGGCACCGCCAACACCCTCGTGTGTGTCCGCGGCCGCGGCATCATCCTGAACGAGCCGAGCGTCGTGGCCGTCAAGAAGGGCACCAACGAGGTGCTGCTCGACGGCATGGCGGTCGGCAGCACGGCCAAGGCCATGCTCGGCAGGACGCCGGGCAACATCGAAGCCATCCGCCCGCTGCGCGACGGCGTGATCGCGGACTTCGAGGTGACCGAGCGCATGCTGCGCTACTTCATCACCAAGGTCCACGAGGGCAAGACGTGGGTCAAGCCGCAGGTCGTGATCGCGGTGCCCTACGGCATCACGGCGGTCGAGCGGCGCGCGGTGATCCACTCGGCGGAGCGCGCGGGTGCGCGCCGCGTGTACTTGATCAACGAGACCATGGCGGCGGGCATCGGCTGCGAGCTGCCGGTGACGGACGCGCGCGGCTCGCTGGTGGTCGACATCGGCGGCGGCACGACCGAGATCGCGGTGCTCGCCCTCGCCGGCGAAGTCTCGGCCACCAGCCTGCGCGTCGGCGGCGACGAGCTCGACGAGGCGATCGTCAATCACCTGCGCCGTCACCACAACCTCGCCATCGGCGAGCAGACGGCCGAGAAGATCAAGCTCACGATCGGTTCCGCGTGGCCCATGGCGCAGGAACTGTCGATGGAAGTGAAGGGCCGCGACACGATCCAAGGCCTGCCGCGCAAGACGGTCGTGACCTCGATCGAGATTCGCGAGGCGCTCTCGGAGCCCGTGCGCCAGATCTGCGAGGAGACGCGCCGCGTGCTCGAGGAAGCGCCGCCGGAGCTCTCGGCCGACATCGTCGACACGGGCGTCACGCTCGTCGGCGGTGGCGCGCTGCTGCTCGGCATCGCCGAAGCCATGGCCGAGCACCTCGGCATCCCGGCGCGCATCGGGCCCGATCCGCTGACGGCGGTCGCGCGCGGCACGGGCGTGTTCCTCGAGAAGCTCGACGTCTTCTCGAAGGTGCTCTCGACCGACGACGAGTCCTAGCGCGGCGGTGGCAGCCCGAGCGCGGGCGCCGAAGGTACGCGAAAATCGCGCCGCTTGCGCGTAGGATCGCCCTGCGTGAGGGGGACGGGAGGGAGATCGCTTTTCCTCGCCGTGCTGGTGGGCTGCGCGTGGCTCGCGCTGCGGCCCAACGCGCGCGTCGAGGGCTGGCTCGATGTGGCGCTCGCGCCGACGCGCGTCGTCGCGGAGCTGTCGGCGCCGCTGCGCTCGCTGCACACCGGCTCGATCTTCGCGGCCCAAGAGCAGCCGAGCGAGCGCGCACAGGCGGACTACGACCAGCGCCGCGCCCTGTACGAGGCCGAGCGCGAGGCCGCGTTGCCCACGCTCGCCGCGCTCTCGTTCGCGCGACGCTTCGTGCACGTCGAGGTCGTCGGAAGAAGGCCGGGTCACTTCGATCAGCTCGAGGTGCGCGTCGATGGCGACAGCTGTCGCGGGCTCGCGCGCGGCATGCCGGTCTGTCACGGCAACGTGTTCGTCGGACGCATCGTCGAGCTCGACACGCCGCGCGCGGGTCGCGCGTGGGTCGAGCTCGTCACGGCGCGGGACTTCGCCGTCGGTGCGCGCATCGACGCCGACGCGACGCACCCCGAGGTGCGCTGCGTGGTCGGCTCTCTCGCCCTGGTTTCGCGCGCCAGCGAAGGTCGGTTGTACCTCGCCGTGTCGACGCCGAGCTCGCGCTCGCCAGGCGCCGCGAACGCGTGCGTCGATGAGTCGCTCTCGCCGCTCGCGCGCTTCCCCGACCAAGCGCGCGGCTTCCTGCTCGGGCAACCGCAGCCCGACGGGGAAGGCGAGTGGGTGCTGCGACCGTTCGTGGACTTCCGCTCGGGTCTGTTCGAGCTCGTCGTCGCCGCACCGGCGGACATCGATCGGCCCGCGGACGTGCCGCTGCCCGACGAGTTGTTCGATGGACATTGGGCGAGCTCGCGCGTGCTCTCGGGCGGCGAGCCGAGCGCGGGGCGCGAGGGATTCGAGCTCTCGCTCGGCCGCTGGCAGGGTGCGGCCAGCGGAGCGGCGCTGGTGAGCGGTGCGCGCCTCGTCGGTCGCGTCGCGCACGCGGGCGCGCTGACGAGCGATGCCGTGGCGCTCGGCGACCGCGGATTTTCCGTGCCGGTGCTCGCCGCGATCCACGGCGCGCGCGCACCGCTCGTGCTCGGGGAATTCGTGTCGCTCGGACGCGCGCGCGACGCGCTCGTTTTCCACTGGGAAGCGCCGCTGGGAATCGCGGCGCGCAACGGCGCCGAACGCGTGCGCGCGAGTCTGTTCACGGGTTCGGGCACCGCGCTCGTGCCGCGCGGGCTGCTGCTCGGTGAAGCGTGGCTGCCGACCGGGCCCGGTCCGCACCGCGTGTCGCTGGAGACCGAGACCGGTCGCCCATCGCAGGGCGAGCTGTGGGTGCGCGTGCAAGCACCGTCGGAGAGTGCTCCGTGACCGTGCGCCGCGCGCTCGGCTGGTGCCTGCTGCTCGCCTACGCCGTGTGGGCCTGTGCGCTCGACGGCGCGTGGGCGTTCTCCGCGCGCGAGTTCGGCTGGCGCCCCGACCTGCTCGCCGTGCTGCTCATCGCGCTCGCGGCACGCTTGCCCGCCGGTGACCTGCCGTGGCTCGCGCTGTGCTGCGCGATCGCGCGCACGTCGGTGTCGATCGACGCACCCGTGACGAACTTCGCGCTCAGCTTCGGCATGGTCGCGCTCGCGCGCATGGCGCGCGGCATCGTCGACGTTCAAGGCGCGTGGCCGCGCTCGTTGCTGTCGGGCCTGTGCGCGGGACTGGGCGTCGTGTGGTGTGCGCTCGCGCAGGACGAGCGACTCTCGGCCGCGCGACTCGATGGTTTCGCGCTGCCGATGGACGTGTCGCTGACGCTCGCGGAGGCCGCGCGACGCGCGCTCTCCACGGCGGTCGCCGCGCTCGCGCTCGGCGCCGCCACCGCGCACTTGCCGGGCCTCGGTCCGCTGTGGAGGAGGGCGACGTGGCACGTCGGCGCATCGTCCCGCTGATCGTCGCGCTCCTGCTCGGCACGGCGCTGCTCGTGGCGCGCCTGTATCAGGTGCAGGTCGTCGAAGCGCGCACGTGGACGGCGCAGGCGGCGACCTTGGTGCGTTCCGGCACGGTGCGGCCCTACGAGCGCGGCGCCCTGCTCGATGCGCGGGGCCGTCCGCTCGCGCGCGACGAGCGCACCTATCGCCTGCTGTTCCAGTACCGCGACTTTCGTCGCGGGCATCCGCTCGGGCTGGTGGCGCACGCGCGCACCGCGCTGCTCGGCGAGCCCGTGCCGCTCGCGGACACGCTCGCCAATCTGCCGCAGTGGAGTGCGGAGCTCGCGGCGCTCGACGGCGCGACGCTCGAGCGCTTCGCGCGTGGCGAGCCCGTGCAACTCGGTGCTCGACTCGTGCCGGGCTGCGCGCGGCCGGAGCACGCGGCGCGTCGACTGCGGCGCAGCGATTTGCGCTTCTATCTCGCGCAGTTGTTCGGCCTCGATCGGGCTCAGGCGCGCACGTTCGTGCGTGGCCTCACCGAGGAGCCGGGCACGAGCGCGCTCGAGCTCGCGGCGCGCGCGCGCGGTTTGGCGTCGGTCGACGAGCTGCGCGCACGGCTCGCGCAGTCGCAGGTCGACTGTGCCGAAGACCTGACTCGACTCGCGTCGGGGCTCGATGCGGACGCACTCGCGGCGGGAGAGAGCTTGGCTCCGGGGCATCCCGTCGAGCGACTGATCGAGCGCTTCGAGGGCTGGCGCGCGCAAGTCGAGGACGACACGGCGACGGAGCTCTTCGAAGAGGCCTTCGGATTCGATCCCGGTCGCATCGAGGCGCCGACGCTGCACGCGAGCGTCGATCTCGAGTGGATCGAGGCCTTGCTCGGGTGGGACAGCGAGCGCAGCTTGCAGTGGCTGCTGCGCGCGCGCGAAGCGGCGCGCGAGACGCTGCTCGTGCGCGTCCCCGAGCGCATCGTCGCCGAGCTGCAGGTCGGCATCGCCGAGCGCGATGCCGCGGAACTCGTGCTCGAACGCATGGCGCTCGCGTTTTCCGCCGATCCGGAGCGCACGCTGCTCGAAGGCTGGCGCGCGTGCCCGCAGGCCTGCGTCGTCGGCGCGCTCGACGGGCTGTTCGACGTCGAGTTGCCCTCGGCGGAGGCGCTCTTGTTCCCGTGGCAGGATCCAAAGGCGCTGGGCGCGGCCGAGCCGGAGAGCGCGTCGTGGGAAGCGCTCGCGCGCGCGGAGCTCGGGCTCGATGCCGCGAGCGACGACGTCAGGGCGCTCGCGGCGGCTTGGTCGGCGGCGGTGGGGGAGCGCGTGCAAGCCAGCTTGGTGCGCGAACGACTGCGCGCGCTGTTCAGTCGCTGGGATCACGACCTGCAACTCGCCGTCGAGCGCGAGTTCGGCGCGCTGCTCGCGGCGGCGCGGGGCGCGGGGCGCGCACGTCTCGCCGCTTCCGAGGGACGGCTCGATCGCGCCGCGGAACGCGCGCGCTACGTGCTCAAGGACCGCGGGAGCCGGACGCTGGAGGTCGTGCGCTCTCCGAGCTACGCGACCGTGCACCTGATCTCGCGCCACGCCGATCGCTATGCGGGACTCGCGGTCGTGGAGGCGAACGAGCGCGTGACGCAGTTCGACGAGCGCGGTGGATCGCCCGCTCGCGCGCTTCTCGGAAGCGTCGGTGGACGCGAGTTGCGCGAGGATCTCGCCGAGGGCGAGTTGCGACGGCAGTTCGCGGAGTTGCGCATGCAGAGCGCGCGCAGCGAGGACGAGACGCGCGAGCTGCGTTTTCTCGCGCGGCGCATCCTGCGCGGCGACGAGCAGCGCGGACGCAGCGGGCTCGAGGCCTACTTCGATCCCGAGCTCGCCGGACGCAACGGCTATCGCGAGGTGCGCGGGCTTCAGAATCGGCTCGACGGCGTCTACCAGCTCGACCTGCCGCCGGAAGACGGGCTCGACGTGGAGCTGACGCTCGACAGCGAGTTGCAGCGCGCCGCGCTCGAGTGTTTGGCGCGGCCGGAGGGACCGCGGGATCCCAGCGCGCGCGACGCCGCGTGGCTCGCATCGCCCACGGGGGCGATCGTGCTGCTCGAAACCGATGGTGACGTGCTCGTTGCGGCGTCGTATCCCGATGTGCGCCGCGATCGGGGCGACACGCCATCTCACAAGGACCTGCCGCTCGAACGCACGTGGCGCAAGGCGCCATTCCAGCCGCCGGGCTCGTCGTTCAAGCCGTTCGTGGCCGCCTGGGGGCTCGCGCACGCCGGGCTCGATCCCATGCAGGCCGAGCCGTGCCAGCCGTTGCCGAGCGGCCGCGGCGCTGGCTACATCGACGTGCGCTGCGCATCGACGCACGGACACGGCATGCTCGGCCTTCGTCAGGCGCTGGCGCAGTCGTGCAACTCGTACTTCGCGCGCCTTGGCGAGCGCATCGAGCCCGAGCAGTGGCGCGCGCTCGCGGCGGAGTTCGGCTTCGGCGCGCCGACGGGCGTGCGCGCGCTCGGAAGGCGCCCGGGCATCGTCGAACACACGGTGCCGGGCCTGTTCCGCGGCGAGCTGGGGCAACGCGAAGCTCGACTGGCGGGCAACGGCCTGTCGGTGGTCGAGGCGACGCCGATGCAGATGGCGCGCGCGGTCGCGGGGCTCGCGACGGGCACGCTCCCCGAGCTCAGGATCGCGCGGCGCATCGGGGGGATCGAGCAGCCCTCGCGCGCGCGCGAGCTCGCCTTGAGCGCCTCGGCGCTCGCCTTCGTGCGCGATGCGATGGATGCGGTGGCGAACGAGCCGCAGGGCTCGGCGTTTGCGGCGCTCAACGCCGGAGAGCTCGGCCTGCGCATGGCGGCCAAGACGGGCAGCGGCGACATCGACAGCCGCACGGTCGTCGCCGCCGACGGTCGCGCGCGCGTTCGCAAGCACACTTGGCTCGTCGGCTGGCTGCCGAGTCACGCGCCGCGCCACGTCGTGGTCGTGTACTGCGAGGACACGTTGCAGACGGCGAGCAACAGCGCGATCTGGTTGGCGCGGATGTTCCTGCGCCGCCCCGAGGTGCGCGCGACGCTGCTCGCGGAGGAGCTGCGCTGATGGCCGGACCGTCGCCGATCGGACGCCAGCCGGACGCGCGCGCGTTCTCGTGGCGGCACGTGCAGTGGCTGCACGTCGATTGGCACGTGCTCGCGCTCGCGCTCAGCCTGCTGGCGCTCGGTCTGTTGTTCGTCGCGGCGATGGAAGGCGCGGATCGCGAACTGGGACGCGACGACATCCACTTCGCGGGACAGGTTCAGAAAGTCGTGCTGACGCTGCCCGCGCTCGCGCTCGGGCTGCTGCTGCGACCGCGCTGGTTGCGCGCGCATGCCTGGTGGGTGTACGGGGCCTCGCTCGCCCTGCTCGCTCTCGTCCCGTTGCTCGGTGAGTCGCGCAACAACGCGCGGCGCTGGATTCCGCTGCCCGGTGGCTTCGATCTGCAGCCCTCCGAGCTCGCCAAGCTCGGGCTCATCGTGGCGCTCGCGCGCGTGCTCTACACCTGTCGGCTCGAGCGCTGGGGCGACTGGGGGCGCCCCGCGCTGGTGCTGTGCGTTCCGATGGCGCTCGTCGCGCTGCAGCCCGATCTGGGCACGGCGCTCACGCTGGTGCCGATCTCGGTCGGGATGTTCTACGCGGCCGGCGCCTCGGGCAAGCGCATCGCCGGGCTCGCCCTCGCCCTCGTCGCCGTGTTCGCGCTCTGCTATCGCTTCGAGCTGATCCACGACTACCAGTTGCGTCGCGTGCAGACGTGGCTCGATTCGATGCGCCCCGAGGAACTGATCGAGGACCGCAACGGCACGGCGTTTCACACCTACCACGCGCGCGTCGCGATCGGCAACGGCGGCTGGTTCGGGCGCGGGCTCGGCCACGGTGTCTCCAACGAGGCCGCGATCCTGCCCGAGCGCGACTGCGACTCGATCTTCGCGGTGATCGCCGAGGAAGCGGGCTTCGTCGGCACGACCGGGCTGCTGCTGCTCTATGCGCTCTTCATCGCGCTGGTGCTGTGGAGTGCGAGCGGTGTGCGCGAGCGTTTTTCGCGCCTGCTCGTCACCGGCATCGGCCTGTACTTCGCGGCGCACTTCTTCATCAACATCGGCGTCAATCTGGGGCTGATTCCGATGACGGGGCTCACCCTGCCGCTGTTCTCGACCGGCGGCAGCTCCATGCTCGCGTGCTTCGCCGCGCTCGGTCTGGCGCTCGGTCAGAGCGCGCAGCGCGAGGCCGCGCTCGACGCCGACGCCTTCCGCGACTGAAGCGCCGCACGCTCTGCGTCGGCTAGGGCAGTTCATCCACCGTGCATGGGATGGTCATCTCATGCGCAACGTCCGTGGCAATTGCAGCCGCGCAGGGCGCTCCCTAGACTCCGGCCGCCGGTGTGATTCCCCATCCAACCCAGAAAGCGCGGGCCCCGTGGGCCTGCCGCCGGCACCCAAGGACCCCACCCCATGGAATACAACGCGATCGGCATGGTCGAGACCAAGGGCCTGATCGGAGCGATCGAGGCTGGTGACGCGATGGTCAAGGCGGCCGAGGTGGCGCTGTTCGGCAAGGTCAATGTGACCGCCGGACTCAACACGATGTTCGTCTCCGGCGAGGTCGGCGCGGTCAAGGCCGCCACCGATGCGGGCGCGGCCGCCGCGCGGCGCGTCGGCGAGCTCGTCAGCGTGCACGTGATTCCGCGCCCCCACGAGCAGTTGTGGAAGGTCCTCCCCGAGCTCAAGCCCGTGAAGAAGGGCGCTTGGGACGGCAAGGCGGACTGAGCCGACGCCGCGCGCCTAGGCCCGCCTCAGCGTGACGAACCTCGATCCCGACCTGCGCGCCCTGCAAGAGGTGCGCGACTGCGCGGAGCGCGCTTGGCGCGCCTGCGAAGCCGTGCATTCGTTCTCGCAGGAGCAGGTCGACGCGTTGTGCAAGTCGATGGCCGAGGCGGGCGCGCGCGCGGCCTACGACCTCGCCAAGCTGGCGGTCGAGGAGACCGGGATCGGGCGCGTGCACTACAAGGTGCTGAAGAATCTGTTCGGCTCCGAGGGCACGTGGGCCTCGATCAAGGACCTGCGCTCCGTCGGCATCGTGGCGCGCGACGAGCGCGCGGGCATCGTCGAGGTGGCGACGCCGGTGGGCGTGGTGGCGGGCATCATTCCGACCACCAACCCGACCTCGACGGCGCTGTTCAAGTCGCTGATTTCGGTCAAGGGCCGCAACGCGATCGTGATCAGTCCACACCCGCGCGCGAAGCGCTGCATCGGCGAGACGGCGGACGTCTTGCGCCGTGCGATCGAGCGCGCGGGCGGCCCGCCGGACCTCGTGCAGTCGCTCTCCAATCCGACGATCGAGTCCACCGGCGCGCTGATGAAGCACCCGCGCGTGTCGGTGATCCTCGCCACCGGCGGCACCGGACTCGTCAAGGCCGCGTACTCGTCGGGCAAGCCGGCCTACGGCGTCGGCCCGGGCAACGTGCCCTGCTACATCGATCGCTCGGCCGACGTCGCCGCTGCGGCGCGCGCGGTGGTCCAGAGCCAGAGCTTCGACAACGGAACGTTCTGCTGCTCGGAGCAGGGGCTGGTGATCGACGCGCCGATCCACGACGCGCTCGTGGCCGAGCTGCGCCGCAATGGGGCGCACGTGTGCGACGAGCACCAGACGCGCCTGCTCGCCGCGCTGTGCAACCGGGGCGGTCACATGAACCCCGAGGTCGTCGGGCAGGACCCCCACAAGCTCGCGGAATGGGCGGGTTTTTCGGTGCCGCGCGAGACGACGATCCTGCTCGCGTACCAAGGTGGCGTCGGCGCGGACTGGCCGCTGTCGATCGAGATCCTCGCGCCGGTGCTCTCGCTGCACGTCGTCGACGATTGGCGCGCGGGCTGCCGCATCTCGATGGACATGCTGCACTTCGATGGACTCGGGCACACCTGCGCCGTGTGGGCGCGCGACGAGCGCGTGCTCGAGGCGTGGTACCTCGAGAAGCCCGCGAGCCGCATCATCGTCAACGGTCCCTCGTCGCAGGGCGCGGTCGGCTACAGCACGAACCTCACTCCCTCGGTCAGCCTCGGCTGCGGCCCGCAGGCGGGGAACATCACCAGCGACAACATCAGCGCGCGGCACCTGCTCAACCTCAAGCGCGTGGCCTTCCCGCGCCGCGACTGGGAAGAGCTGCAGCGCCGCGACCATGCGCGCGCCGCGCGCATGAGCGGCGAGTCGAACCCGCGCGGTTCACTGCTGGGCGAGCTGCCGCCCGCGAGCACGAGCGAGCGTCCCGCGGCGGTGGCGAGCGCTCCGTCGAGCAACTGGAGTGGCAATCCGGTCTTCTTGCCGCGCGAGGGCGCGAGCGCCGCCTCGCGCGCGAGCACGGATTTCTCCGCGTCCGGCGGCGCCCCCGCCCCGCGTGCGTCCACACCCGCCCCGCGTGCGTCCACACCCGCCCCGCGTGCGTCCACTTCCG